>CBDVCA010000013.1:0-39146 GCA_965372365.1 uncultured bacterium | reverse complement strand
CCCTCCCGAGGGCAAGAGCCTTTTCTGTGGCGGCCGTCCGTTCCATCGGCTATCCTACGCCAAGCGCTAGGGGCGCCCTTCGGGGCTGAGATCTCGCTTTGGCGGGTGACCCTTGGAACCTGATCAGTCTGCCGATTTCGGCGGCTGCGTAGGGAAGCGGACATGGCAAGAGCACATGCGGCCGCTTTGGCGGCCGTTTTGCATGAGAGTCGCGATGTCGGAGGCCGACGGGCCCTCCCGACCGATGGCGTTGGATACTGAGGACTTCTGATCGAGTTACTGACCTGAGGCATGAAGATCAAACTGTCACATCCGGTGGCGATCAAGTTCGTCGCCCTGCTGGCCAGTTGGGTGATCCGCCTGTGGCTGGGGACGCTGCAGTACCGCTGCGTGATGGATTCGCCCGAGGGTAACCCCAACGCCCCGCGGCGGCGGGCGCTGTACATGTTCTGGCATGAGACGATGCTGCTGCCGGCGTACACGCACGCTCGGACGGGGTTCTCGATTTTGATCAGCACCCACCGTGACGGCGAACTGATCGCCCAGATCATCCGCTTCCTCGGCGGCGGCGCCATCCGCGGCTCGACCACCCGGGGCGGAGCCGCCGCGGTGATCGGAATGCTGCGCGACCGCCGGGCCAGGCACCTGTCGATTACCCCCGACGGCCCCAGGGGTCCGCGACGCGTCCTTCAGATCGGGGCGGTCTACCTCGCCAGCCGGGGGGGGATGCCCCTGATCCCGATCGGAGCCGCCGTCAGCGACTGCTGGCGGATCCCCAGTTGGGATCGCATGATCGCCCCAAAGCCCGGAACCCGCGCCCGATACGTGATCGGCGAAGTGATCGAGATTCCCGCGAACCTGTCGCGGGATGAGTTAGAGGTCTACCGCCAGAAGGCCCAAGCGGCCCTCGACGACGCCCAGGCGCGAGCCGAGCGGCTGGCGGCCGGCGACACCACCCATGAGAAACCGCTGCTGACGCTGGAGCAGCTTCGCAGCCAGGAGTAGATGACGATGATGACGCAGTATGAAGCAGCCGTGAAGCGAACCATCACACCGGAAATGAGCCGCGTCGCCCAGCGCGAGGGGCTCGAAGCCGAGTTGATTCGTGACGAAGTGGCCGCCGGCCGGCTCGTGATCCCCGCCAACCGTCTGCACCTCGCCGGCTGCGAAGCCACCGGCGTGAAACTGGACCCGTGCGGGATCGGCAGGGCGGTCAGCACCAAGATCAACGCCAATATCGGCGCGTCGCCGCTGGCGTCGGACCTGAGCGAGGAAGTCAGCAAACTTCGCTGGGCCGTCCAGTGGGGCGCCGACGCCGTGATGGACCTGTCGACCGGGGGCGACCTGGTCGCCACGCGGCAGGCGATACTCAACAGCAGCGCCGTGCCGATTGGAACCGTGCCGATGTACAGCATGATTACCGAGCCGGACGGTTCGGCCCGGCCGGTGGAAGAGCTGACCTGCGAGCAGATGCTCGCCGAGATCGAACGCCAGGCAAAGCAGGGCGTGGACTTCTTCACCATCCACGCCGGGCTGCTCCGCGAACACCTGCCCGCCGCCAACAAGCGACTGATGGGCATCGTCTCTCGCGGCGGGTCGCTGCTGGCCAAGTGGATGGTCCACCACAATCGCCAGAACCCGCTGTACGAGATGTTCGACGAGATTTCCGCCATCATGCGCGAATACGACGTGGCCTACTCCATCGGCGACGGACTCCGCCCCGGGTGCCTGGCCGACGCCTCCGACGAGGCCCAGTTCGCCGAACTCGATACGCTGGGAGAACTGGTTCACCGGGCCCGCGACGCCGGCGTGCAGGTGATGGTCGAAGGGCCCGGACACGTTCCGTTCGATCAGATCGAAATGAACATGACCCGCCAGATCGAGGTCTGCGACGGAGCGCCCTTCTATGTGCTGGGCCCGATCGTCACCGACGCCTTCCCCGGTTACGATCACATCACCTCCAGCATCGGCGCCACAGCCGCGGCCTACCACGGGGCGGCGTTCCTGTGCTACGTCACGCCCAAAGAACACCTCGGCCTGCCGACCGCCGAGGACGTCAAGGCCGGCTGCATCGCCTACAAGATCGCCGCTCACGCAGCCGACGTGGCGCGCAAGCTGCCCGGAGCCCGCGAGTGGGACGACCGCCTCAGCCGAGCGCGAGCGTCGTTCGATTGGGAAGGCGTCTTCACCGAAGCCTTCGACGGCGACACCGCCCGCCAGATGAAAGGCGCCACCATGACCGAATGCGACGACTACTGCGCCATGTGCGGCCGCGACTGGTGCGCCGTGCGGATCAGCAAAGAGGTTAAGGAGCAGATGAGGGGGGGATTGTCGATTGACGATTGAACGGCGAACGACCAACGGCGAACGACGCATCATCGGACATGGTCCTTGCGTTTGGGGCGGCGGGGCGTGTACATATGGGTCGCCAGGGTTGATTCCGGCGTCGACCGGATCGCGGCTTCATGATTGGAAGGGCTGACCTATGAAACGATGTGTGACGTGGACCGTATTGATTTCGCTTATGTTCAGCCAAGGCATCACCTCCCAGTGCCTCGCGGCCGACGCCGAACTGCGAGCCCACATGGCCGCGTATCGCACGAACGTTCTGGCGAAGGCCGCCCCGCCGGTCTCGCAGCCGCAAGGGCTGCCCGGCGCCACGGGCCGGTTGTGGAGCCAGGTGATCCCGCTGCTGCTGGCGGCCGACGCCGAGCCTGTCGAAGGCGACCAATCGCCTTACGTCCATTGGAGCCAACGTCGCGGCCCGGCGTATTCGACCGACAAGTGGCGCAGCTTCGGTCGCGACGTGCAGGAACTGCCGCTGACGGTGTGGGACGATCTGAAATACAGCTTCACCGATCCGGTCTTCCTCGGCGGCATGTTGGCCGCGGGCGCTGCGGGCATCGCCATCAACGCTACCGGAGGCGACGATGCGGTCGCCCGGCGAACCGATGGCCATCGCCAACTGTGCAAGGAACTCGACGGTATCGGCGGGTTCTTCGGTAGCCCGGCGTTCCATTTTCCGCTGGCGGCGCTGATGTACGGCACGGGCCTCGTGACCGAGGATGCCAAGCTCTACGAAACGTCCAAAACGCTGATCAACGCCCTGATCCTCAACGGCGTCTCCAACGTGCTGCTGAAAATCGCCTGCCGCACCGAAAGCCCCAACGACGACGAGAACGGCTGGCCCAGCGGCCACACCTCCAGCACCTTCACCGTCGCCACCGTCATGTACGAAGCCTACGGACCCTGGATCGGCGCGCCCCTGTTCGCCTTCGCCGCCTTCGTAGGCTACGAACGCATCGACGCCCGCAACCACGATTTTAGCGACGTCGTCAGCGGCATGGTCATGGGCATCGTCTGGGGCTACGCCGTCAGCAAAAACCACAAACCCCAAATCTTCGGCATGGACCTCGAACCCTTCGTCGACCCGGCCACCAACGCCGTGGGCGTGTCGCTTACCAAGAGATGGTGAGGGGGATTGTCGATTGACGATTGTCAATTGACGATTGAACGGCGCTGTCGCGAAGGGGGGGACGGCGGCGGAGGGCGGGTAGGGCGATACGATCGGAGGCCGTTAGCCCTGTAGGGGCGTTTGTTAGTAGCCTCGGGCGCGAGCCCGTGGAACAAATGCATCCAAACGGGGACGAGCCCCCGCAGGGGGCGATTGAAGGGCGAGCACATGGGGCACACGTATTCGAATCTCCTGTTCCACGTGATCTTCAGCACGAAAGGTAGAGGTTCAATCGCCCCCTGCGGGGGCTGGCGTTCCTTACGCCTTACGCCAAAGGCCACGAGAAACTCCTTGCGGGATAGCGATATTCTGGTATAGTTTATCAGTCCGTTGAAAAGTGGACCCCGTCGCGAGATCGAGCGGAATTGCCGAGCACCAAGGAACCGAACGCAGGCAGTTCCGTTGCATTGTCGAGTATTTCTGACGTAGACGCGCAGGCAATCGAGCCGATCGCGGGAACAGTTGTTTCACCGGGCTGCTAGAAGAAAGGAACTCCCCGTGTACAGACGTAGCACATTTATCAGCGCGATTGCGATTGCGTTATCCTTATTCGTCGTTTCCTCCGCCTGGGGTGTGGGCTTTCAGTTCGAGGGCGTGGTCGGCAGCGTTGATTGGGAACTGGGCGGCACGGGAGAGAGTCGATACGGCATCTCGGGCGTTTGCGCGTTCGATGCGACCGTCAGCGACTCCAGTGCGACCGATGGATTTGGAATGTACCTTCACGCCTTGTCGCAGTTCGATTTCGAGATACGCAATTTTGACGGCGTTCAGACCTACGCCGCCCATACCACCGACGTCGGCGGTACAAGCACAAACGTCCGCGTTAATGGACATCAAGGCGTCGCGGGCCGGTGGGATTTCTACTCTTGCGCCACCGACGGACCCAATGTCGACGAATTGGTTTTCCAATCGGTGGAATTACAATTCTACTCCGATCACTGGCCCCGGATCGATTCGCTGCCGAGCCATCCGCCGATTCTTTCGGACTTCTACGATGCCGATTTTCTGCTGACGTTCTCCGGCACGAGCTATGAAGAGCCATGGGAGGGCGGTGAGGGCGAACCCATCGAGATTTATCGGGAATACACGATCGGTGGTTATCTGACTTCCATCACGGCTGCGCCGGTTCACGTATCCGGCGGGATTCATCAATCGGGCTCCATTCGCGGCGGCGGCGGCGTTCGCGGGGGGGTTGACTTCGAATTCGCCGCGGTGAATGCGGACGGCGATGTGACGCTCAACTATATGGCCGTCGATCCGACCGGCAATCTGTCGCGGTTTGGCCTCCACGGTTTCGAGTTCGACCCGGCCGGCTCGATGGCGCAGGTGTGGGATCTGGGGTTTGACGGCGACCCGGCCGGCGAGATTCTCCTTACGTTCGGCTACGACGAAGAACTCATTGGTGATATTCCCGAAGACCAGTTGATGATCGCCCACTTCGCGGGCGGGCAGTGGGAACTGCTCGACGTGGCCGGCAGAGACGCCGGCGCCAATACCATCACCGTGCGGACGGATTCGCTGTCGCCGTTTGTGCTTTCGGTGCCCGAGCCGGCCACGCTGGCGCTGTTGCTGACGGGTGGATTGACACTGCTTCGCCGACGGTAACCGTTCGCAGATAGGTCGGCTACGCGGCGTTCAGCGTCAGCCAGTCGAGTGTCGGTGACGTCGTTGATTACGTCAAACGTCAGGCGGAGCATCATCGGCGTGTAGCGTTCGAGGAGGAGTGTCTTGCATTCCCCGATCGACACAGGATCGACTACGATCCGGCGCATGTGTGGGATTGACGCGAGGTTCAGTCGCCCCCTGCGGGGGCTCCTTCAATGGGGCGCCCCATTCCCACGGGCTCGCGCCCGAGGCTACTAACAAACGCCCCTACGGGGCTAACGACCTACGCTCGTATCGCCCTACCCGCCTCCGCCGCCGTCAATACCCCCGCGACAGCGCTGTTCAATCGTCAATCGCCAATCGTCAATCCCCCTGCTTTTGCCTTCTCGCACAGGCGAGGGTATTCCGAAGGAGCATTTGGACGGTGACGGGTCCGACGCCGCCGGGGACGGGGGTGATGTAGGCGGCGACTTCGGAGGCGGCGGCGAAGTCGACGTCGCCGACGGTACGCATTCGGATCTTGCCGTTGTCGTTGCGGAGGGGCTGGCCGGCGTCGTCGAAGCCGACGGGGATGCGGTTGATCGCTACGTCGATGACGATGGCGCCGGGCTTGATCCGATCGGCGGAGATCAGGGGCGACAGGTCCGGGGCGGGCAGTTTCTCGGTGGCGCCGCGTGCGGTTTGGCGCCAGTGTTTTTCCCATCGTCGCTGGGAGCAGCCGGTGGCGACGAAGAGGATATCGGCCCGGCGCGTATGGAAGGCGAGGTCGCGTGTGGCGATGTGGCAGATCGTTACGGTGGGGGCCTGGTTGGACGATTGCAGCAGCAGCATGGAGATGGGCTTGCCGACGATTTCGCTGTGACCGACGATGACCGCTTCGGCGCCGGCGATCGGTTCGCCGGCCGACTTGAGCAGTTCGACGGCCGCCAGGGCGGTGCAGGGGGCGACGTAGCCGCTGTCGGAGAACAGGCGACCGTAGTTGATCGAGTGCATGCCCTCGACGTCCTTGGCCGGCGTGAGGGTGTTGTAGACCTGTCGCTGATCGATGTGGCCGGGCAGCGGCAGTTGCACGATGACGCCGGTGACGTCGTCGCGATCGTTGAGCTTGGCGATGACGCCCAGCAGGTCGGCCTGCTCGATATCGGCCGGAAGGATCTTCAGCTCATACCCCACGCCGACATCCTTGCACGCGGCGGCCTGCGAACGCGTGTACACCCGAGACGCGGCCGGATCGCCAAGCTGCACGGCGACCAGTCGCGGCTGCACGCCGTCGGCGGCCAATTCCGCGACCTCTTGGCGGATGTCGGCATTGAGCCGCAGAGCCAGTTCCTTACCGTTCAGTAGCTGCGCCGTCATGGGTGCTCCAGAAAACAACGCATCATACGGAAGGGGACGACATTTGGGTAGTGACTTGCATCACAATGGGACCATTTTCGATCGATCGCCGAAGGACGAGGGAAGGCTGGAAATCCGAAATCCGAATTTCGAAATCCGAAACAAATACGAATACGGCAAACAGCAAATGACCGAAACGGTTGGCGATTATCGTTTGGAGCATTTGGTCGTTTGCCGTATTCGTATTTGTTTCGGATTTCGAAATTCGGATTTCGTATTTGGCCGTCTCGTTACCTCAGAATCTCCAACAGCCTCCGGGCCGTCTCCGTGTCGATCCTCCCGGCCTTCTGGGCCAACTTCACGGTTCGCCGGCCCAGTTGGCGGTAGAGGCTCGCCAGGTCGGGGTCGACGACGTCGAGCGCCTCGAGGTGTCCGGCGACGGTTTGGGTATCTCCGCGAGCGATGGGGCCGGTGAGCGACTCGGCCGGTCCGAGTTTCGAAATGTTCGAGACGGTCGCGGCGATCAGGGGCGCCAGGGCCTTGCGGGCCGGTTCGGCGCCGATGCCGGCCAGCATGGCGGTGGCGATGGCGGCTTCCTGGAGCGTGGCGAGGTAGTTGCACGCCATGCAAGCGGCGGCGTGGTAGAGGGCCTTGCGGTCGGCGTCCAGTTCGACCGGCACGCAGCCGATATCGCCGGCGAACTGCATCACCATCGTCAGCGCCGTCGGGTCGCCCTCGCAGAAGCAATGGCAGCCGGGCAGGGCGTCGACGGCGATCAGGATCGAGGGGAACGTCTGGAGCGGGTGCATGCTGGCGGTTCGGCCGCCGCGTGCGGCGATGGGGGCCAGCACCTCGCTGGATAGCGCCCCGGAGCAATGGGCGAACACGGTTCCGCAGCGGACGGCGTCGGCGTCGGCGAGTTCGCAGGCGACGTCGGCGATCGAATCGTCGTCGACGGTCAGCAGGACCAGTTCCCCGCGTACGGCGGCCTCTGACGTCGAGCACACGCTCGCCTCGGGGCCGATGAGCCCGGCGGCCTTGAGGGCCGAGGACTCGCTGCGGCTGGCGATGGCTGCGACGCGGTACCCGGCGCGTACGGCGAGGATTCCCAGAGAGACACCCACGACGCCGGCGCCGATAATCGAAATGTCGGGCTTCGTATTAGACATGTATCAGTCGCCTACACTAAAGCCGATTCCCACATCCGTCAATACGGTCAACGCCCGAGACCGAGGGCGGATTATTCCCGTTTTGCGTGTGGCCTACTTGATCGTTCCCCGCTCGTGCCGCTTGCAGATTTTCTGGGCGCCGGCGAACAGGTGGCGATCTTTGCGGAGTTGGGCGATGAAGTTGGACGTTCCGACCCCGATCATCACCGCCGCGTCCGCCAGTCCCCCTTCGGCGGTTTCTAGGGCGTCGAGCATGTGTTGGCCCAGCGGCCAGAACCGCCCATCCTTGCGGCCGACGTCCAGCCGCCCCCGGCTGCCGCGAGATCGCGTCAGGCACGCGGCCACGGCTTTCGGCGGCCCTGCGGCCTTTCGCACGACGTACGGACGGCGCACCTGTAGGGCGATTTCCATACGCAGCCGTTTGAGGGCGAGCCCCTTGTTTTCGTGCTGCGAGCGGCTGTCGTCGCCGTGGGTAGTGACGCCGGTGGGCCGATGTCGCAGACGCACGGCCGAGGAGACCTTATTGCGATGCTGGCCGCCGGGGCCGGAGGCCTTGTACATGTTGATGGTGCAGTCGGCGAGCAAGGCCGCGTCGTCCAGCGTCAGCCAGTCGATTTCGGCGGGGGTGTTTGCGTTGGAACTCATGAGGCCCAGTGTACGGCGGGCCGGCCCGTCGGTCGCATGAAAAAGTGGCGGGCTGACTCGAAGATAGCCTCCAGTAGTCGTGGGATCGTAGGGGACTGGCTCGGAAGTCTCGGCTTGCCGAGACGAACGTGCCTGTACCCGGAGGCGAATGGAGGCGAATCAGCCCTTTGGCCTTGATGTCATGCGGGTGCGGTTGGGAGGGGCGGGTGCCGTGGGAGGGCTTCGGGTACAGGCACGTTCGCTTCGGGCTTCGCCCGTACGCTGCCGAGCCAGTCCCCTACGCATCGGGGCGTTCACACATCGGCTCTTGGCCCGGTCGGCGCGTTGGGGTATGCTTCTGGTTTGGAGCAATCCGTTGATCCGCTGATTCAGACGAGGACCATTGAGATGAGTGACAAACCCGTTGTCGTTGTGAGCGAGCCGCTGGAAGAGCACGCCGTGAAGTACCTCGCCGACGCCGGCTGCGAGATTCGCAAGTGCGACAAGTCCGAGGTGGGCGACTATATCGCCGACGCCGACGGCCTGGTGGTGCGGACGTATACCCAGGTCAACGGCGAGCTGCTGGCCAAGGCCGGCCGGCTGAAGGTTGTGGGTCGTGCGGGCGTGGCGTTGGAGAATATCGACGTACCCGCCTGCCGGGCGGCCGGCGTGGAGGTGGTGCACACCCCCGCGGCCAATACCCTGGCGGTGGTCGACTACACCATGACCATGATGCTGCTGATGAACCGGCGGTTCTGGTTTATGGAAGGCCACCTGTCGGCCGAGGAGTTTCACGCCGCCCGCAAGCAGGCGTTCGGTCGATTTCTCAGCGATATGACGGTCGGGATCGTCGGCGTCGGCCGCATCGGAAGCCGCGTCGGCCGAGCCGCGGCCGGGCTGGGGATGACGGTGCTGTACAACGATATACTGCCCATCGAGTTGGATTATCCCGCCCGTTCGGTCGACAAGGCGACGCTGTTCGCCCAAAGCGATATTGTCACGATCCATGTTCCGGTGACCGACTTGACCCATGGGTTCATCAACGCCGAGACGCTCGCCCAGTTCAAGCAGGGAGCCCAGTTTATCAACGCCGCCCGGGGCGAATGCGTGGACGCGTCGGCGGTGGCGGCGGCGGTGAAGTCGGGGCGACTTTCGGCGGTGGCGATTGATACGCACAACCCCGAGCCCCTTCCTGCCGATTATCCCCTGTATGGGTTGGATAACGTGATGCTGACGCCGCATATCGCCGCCCGGGTTCCGGCGGCCACCGCGGCGATGTGCGACGTGGTGCAGGACGTGGTCCGAGTCATCAGGGGCGAGCAGCCGGCGTACCCGGCCGCCGAGGGCAGCTATTGACGGTTGGGGCCGGCCTAATAATGTTGACTCTCCCGGCGGCGGTCCTATAATCGGCCCTGCGACTGTGCTTTACGTGTGCGGTCGACCCGCAGTAGAGATCAACGTACCGACGATGTCCTCCCTGGGAGGGTGGCGTAATACGTTATTCCACAGGCACTTGTGTCGAATGAGTGCAGGAGAACCTATGCTGACAGACACGTACTCCAGGGCGTTGAGTGTTGGGCTGATTCTAGTTGTGCTGGCCGGCGCCGGCGGCGCCATGGCGGCCGACTCGGCAGTCGCGGCTTCGGCGGCCCAGAACTGGCGCGATTTCATTCACTTCATCCGGATCGCCCGGCCGGACGCCGCGTTGTCGTACGGCAAGGCGTTGCTGGGCGCCGATGTCGACGCTCGCGATCTGTATCGCCTGAGTGTGGAGACCGACGGCGCGTACAAGACGCTCGCCCAGGGCGCCAATCTTGAGGGTCTCGGCGAGACGGTCGAGGCCGTTCGGGCGTTGATCGAAGAGGGCTACCGGCTGGAGAGTCGCGACCCGGAGTTGATCGATCAGGCCATCAAGTTGCTCAGTGGGCATATCCGCCAGTACGCCACCGGCTCGGATCGGTTGAAGGCGTCGGGGGAGTATGCCGTGCCGCAGTTGGTTCGTCGCCTCGCCGACCCGGCGACCACGCCTCTGCTCCGCGACCGCATCGCTACGGTGTTGCCGCAGATGGGCAAGGACGTTGTTCGCCCGCTGTCGGAGGCCCTGGTGGTCGGAGAACCGACGGCCCGCGAGATCATCGCTCAGTCGCTGGGGCAGATCGGCTACTGGCACGCGGCCCCGTACCTGCGGGCGATGCTGGACAACCCCGACGAGTTGGATCGCGTTAAGAACGCCGCCCGAGCGTCGCTGATCGCCGTGACGGGCAGGCGCGACGCCGCCCAGACGCCGGTGGCCGGCTACTTCTACCAACTCGGTCGCAAATACTACGCCGGCGAGGACTCCGTCCAGCCCGACGCCCGCTTCGCCAAGGCCAACATCTGGTACTGGCAAGATGGGCTTGGCCTCGATTACAAAGAGGCGCCCAGGTCGATCTTCCTGGACATCTACGCCATGCGGTCGGCCCGTCAGACGTTGATCTCCGATCAGAGTTTCTCCCCGGCGGTGGCGCTGTGGCTGCAGGCCAACCTTCGCAAAGAGGCCAACTTGCCCGCCGGCGAGATCGACCCCACCCGGGGCGACGAGCAGATGGGCGCTTACGCCTACGCCAAGGCGGCCGGGGCCAAGTACATGCAGGAGGTTCTGGCCAATGCGTTGGTCGCCACCGAGACCGAGGTGGTCAAAGGCGCGATCGCTGCGTTGGCCGATACGGCTGGAGCGTCGAACCTCGTCACCGGCGACGTGACGGGTTCGCCCTTGGTCGCGGCGATGACGTACCCCGCCCTTCGCGTGCGGCTGATGGCCGGTGAAGCGATGGCCAGCGCACTGCCGACCGATCCGTTCACCGGTAGCGAGTTGGTGATCCCGACCCTCGTCGAGGCCATTCGCCAGACCGGTCGCAAGACGGTGCTGCTGATCGAGCCGGAGATCAATACCCTCAACAAGCACAAGGACATGATCCGCCGAGCCGGTTTCGAGGTGGTCGACGCGTCGAATCTGGCCGCGGCGATGGGAACCATCGAAGCCGCCACCGGTATCGACCTGATCGTCCTGAGTACCGAGGTTACGGCCCCCGGCGTCGAGGAGGCCCTGGCGATGATCCGCCAGACGCCGCGTTTGACGTTGCTGCCGGTCATGCTGACGGCCGCCGACGGCAACATGGTTGTGGCCAAGCGTGTGGTTCGCAACCAGCCGATGGTGAATATTGTAGAAGCCGCCGACCTCGATCTCGACGGCATGGCCGCCGGTTTGGCTGTGGCGGTCGCCGCGGGCGTCGGCGCCGAGCCGATGAGCGCCGAAGAGGCCACCGACTGGGCCTTGCGAGCGTCGGCGTCGCTGCGAGATCTCGGCCGGACCCGCACCACCGTGTTCAATCTGCTCCGGGCCGAGAAGGCCCTGATCGACGCCCTTGCCGACAAGCGTGACGCCCTGAAGGTAGCGGCCGCACGGGCGTTGGCGGTCGTGCCCAGCGGGACGGCCCAGCAGGCGATCGTGGCCTTGGCCGGCTCGTCGGTTGGCCAGAGCGTTCGAATCGCCGCTTACCAAGCCGCCGCCGAGAACGTCCGGCAGATCGGCAGGCAGTTGACCGATCAGCAGGCCGAGGCAGTCGTCAATGTCGTCAAGGCCGACGCCTCCCAGGCCATCCGCGACGCGGCCAGCGAACTGCTGGGCGCCCTGAATCTGCCCTCCGAGCAGATCAAGCTGCTGATCGTCGACTCCAACGAGTAGACGTTGTTCCTATCTCGATCCACCCTCCGGGCGGGCGTCGCCACCAGCGACGCCCGCCCGTTTGCGTTTGCCCCTTGACAATCCCTCCGTTGGGTGGCGCCTTCAACCAAGGCTCGACGCAGTCGAGATGAAGGTTGTGGGTGCGGAAGCTGGCGAGGAGCCGCACTGTTTGCCGCGTTGCGAGATTTCACTGAACAAGGACGGCGCTGATGAGCGAACTCGTATCGAATCCGAATTTGCCGGATCCCCTGACGATGGCTGACGGTCGGCGCGTGACGACGCCGGAGGATTGGAAGGTTTTCATGGATTTCGCCGACCGTCGGCTGTGAGCACGTCGGCGGCGGCTTGGCCGGCCAGATGCCCCGAAGCGAACGCCCATTGCAGGTTGAATCCCCCGGTCGGCCCGTCGAGGTCGAGCAATTCGCCGACGATGAACAGCCCGGCCAACACGCGGCTTCGGCACGTTGCGGGGTCGACCTCTTTGAGCTTCACCCCGCCCCGTGTGACGAAGGCGGTCCCGAAGCCCTCGGTGGCGGTGATGCTTACGGGGACGCCTCCGAGCCGTTCGGCCAGCTTTCGTCGCCCGGCGGTCGACAGTTGCGCCGCCGTCACCTCCGGGGCCAGCCCCGCCTGTTTGCAGAGGATCTCGCACAGCGAGGCCGGCGCCCACCGTTGGAGGAATTTGGCCACCCGTCGTCCGCCCGACTGATTACGCCACGGCTCCATTTCGCGTGTCCACCGAGCCGCGTCCATGCCGGCGACGATTTCGATTCGCAATCCGACCGCGGTGCGGCCGGCGAGGGCTTGGGATACGTCGCTGGAGATATTGAGGATGGCCGGGCCGGAGAGCCCCCGGTGGGTGAAGAGTACATCGCCGGTGACGCCGGCCTTGGGCTGTCGGGGCAGGTCGATGCGGATGCGTGCGTTGGGGATCGCGACGCCGGCCAGTTGCGTCGGCCATGGTTCGCCGGTGATCAGGGGGACGAGGGCGGGGATGGGTTCGGCGATGGTGTGGCCGGCTTGGGTGGCGAGGTGGTAGCCGCGTCCGGAGCCGCCGAGCGTGGGCCAACTTCGCCCGCCGCAGGCGAGTATGACGCACCGGGCGCCGAGGCGGCGGCCGTCGGAGGTTTCGACGCCCCCGAGGCGGCCGTCGTCGATTCGGAGCCGTTCGACGGCGCAGTCGAACAGGACGGTGACGCCCAGTTGCTCGACGCGTCCGGCCAACGCGTTCTGCACATCCCCGGCCCGACGTGTGGCGGGCCATACTCGCAACTGTTCATCGACGACAGTCGCTACGCCCAGTCGCCCCAGCAGATCGCGAACGGCGGCCGGTCCCATCGCATCGAGCCCCGGTCCGATGAATCGCCCCTGGCGGCCGAACGCTTTTCGGATCGTCGCGTCGTCGGCCATGTGGGTGAGGTTGCAGTGTCCGCCGCCGCTGGCGAGAATCTTCAGCCCCGGCCGGTCCATCTGTTCCAGCAGCGCCACCCGCCTGCCGGAGGCGGCCGCGGCGATGGCCGCCATTTGCCCGGCGGCGCCGGCGCCGACGATGATGACGTCGAATTCCTGATCACGGCTCTGGGTACTCATACCGACAGTGTAATGACAACGCCGACCGAAAACGAGACCGAGCCGATGCGGCCGGGG
Source organism: uncultured bacterium (assembly GCA_965372365.1). Taxonomy (GTDB): domain Bacteria; phylum Planctomycetota; class Phycisphaerae; order SM23-33; family FEN-1343; genus CBDVCA01. The sequence goes on along the minus strand of CBDVCA010000013.1, from coordinate 25,528 downwards.
GCGGCGACGTCACTTGGCGGTCGACTTGGCTTCGGGCTTCGCCGACCGACCGTACTTGCCTCGGGTCAGCTTCATGTTCGTGAGCCCGTCGATGTCGATCGACATGACCATCGATTCGACCTTGGCGGCGCCGGAGGGCTGGGCGGGCTTCATTTTCAGCACCAGCTTTCCGGTGGTCTTCACTTTCGACGCGACGTGCATACCGAGGGCCGGGTCGAAGTCATGGGATCCCGACAGGGTCAGGTCCATCTTCTCGAATTGCGTCTCCATGCCCGTCGCACCGACCGCCATGGGGTCGCCTTGGGTGCTGGTGAGCTTGCCGTCGAACGAGATAACGGCCACGCCCTTGCGGAGTTCGGTGAGCTTGCACTTCTGGTTGACTTTCATCTTGCCGACCACCGGCAGGTCAATGGTCGTTTCGGCCGACCATTCGCCCCCGACGGCGACCGGTTTGTCGGGCATCATCTTCTGCTGTTGGGTGAACGCCTGGTTGAACAGCCCCTCGCCGAACTGCTTCTTCATGCCGTCGCCGAGAAGGGCCAACTGGGGGTTGGTGCGGATGACCTTCTCCCACATTTCGTCAACGCCCCGAATCTCCACCACTTCACCCTTTGGACCGAGGACCATGGTCAGGCGATGGTCGATCATCGCGCCGAAGATTCCAGCCACGGGGGAGGGGGTCGGGTTGGCCGCGGCGCTGTCGTAGGACATCGTCGTCGGCCCCGAGGCGGTGTCGATTCTCACGCGTCGGTACGTCATGTGGATTTCCTGCCCTTGGTCGGTCGGCTTGTCGATGACGGTCTCGATAATCATCTCCGCCTGGCTTCGCTGGTTCTGCTTGGCCGACGTGGACGACATGGACATGGTGCTGGTCGTGTCCTGCGTCACGGTCATGACGTAATCGCCGGGCGTGTGTTTCCATTTGAGCAGGACGGTTTCGGCCGCCCCCGCGGCGCCGGCGAACGCCGCTATCATTATCGTCACCGTCCACCAAGCCGATCGTCCCATGGTTACGTCCTCCCTGTTGGTGCGAATTCCCCACGACTCCCTGGGGCGAAGCCGCCCCTACGTATTGTAGTCGTCACGAACGCTTACCGCCCAGGTATGTGCAGGAGGGTCGTGGGAGGGGGCAGATGCAACGGTTCGGCGGATAGTGCGGTCGAGGTCAACGGGTCGCGGCGATGAGCAGGCACAGGGCGCCGAACACAAGGCCGAACCCGGCATAGCCGATGACCGCCTTGGTCACAGGCGACAGATCGCCAAACGGTTCGTCGATACGGTCCAACACGCGGCAGACGGTTCGAGTGAGGAAGGGAAGGCTCTTGAGTTCGGCGCCGTCGGCTCCGGCCTCGGTGTCGGTTTCGCCGGCCGGCTCAGACGGCGGGGGCGTCGCTTCGGCGGCGGCCGGGTTCGTCGCCATCGGTGGTGTGGCCGCAGCTGCGGTTTCGACGGTCTCGGGTGGAATCCCCGGAGTTGGGGTCGCAGGGGCGGCGGCGGTCGCCGCTACGGCCGCGGCTGCCGTCATCGTCGGCGCGGCGGGGCTCGCCGGCGGCGGCTCGTCGGGCGGCTGGAAAGCATCCGAGGCGATATCGGCCTGCTCGGCGGCCTGTTCGGCCCGGCTGGCCAGCAGCTCGTCCAGGTCGGTCATGCTCATAACCGGCGCGTCGGCCGCCGGGGGCGGAGCCGCGTCGCGGAGGGCGTTCATTTCGGCTCCGCTGACCGCTTGTTGGGCATCGACTGCGCCGACCGCGCCGGCGGCGCCGTCAGGATGGGCCGCCTGCTGACGGTCCAAGGCGTTTTCGACGTCTTCGACTTCGCCGGGGTCGGGCTGGTCGCCGGCCGCTGTGCTGAGAAGATCGTCTAATTGCTCACGCGTCAGCGTCTGCTCGGGTTCGGCCTCGGCCTTCCCGTCGGCCTCGGGGCTCGAATCGGCTGTCGGGGCGTCGGATTCGGTCTCGGTCTCGGTCGCGGCGCCGGCTTCGGCGAACAGTGCGTCAAGATCGTCCTGGGAGAGCGGCCCGCTGTCGGCATCGTCAGCAGCGGGACTGGCGGTCGGCTCGGGCGCGGGCGTTTGGGCCTGCGGCTTGCTTTCGGTCGATCCGGCTTGGGCGAACAGTGCGTCGAGATCGTCCTGGGAGAGCGGCCCGCTGTCGGCATCGTCGGCTGCGGGACTGGCGGTCGGCTCGGGCGCGGGCGTTTGGACCTGCGGCTCGTTTTCGGTTGGTTCCGGTTCGTCAGCCGCGTCAGCGGTCTCGGCGTCGGGGCCGAACAGGGCGTCCAGTTCCTCCTGCGAGAGCGATTGTCCTTGGCCATCGGGGGGCTGACGGTCGACGGGCTCGGCCGGTGCGAACAGCGAGTCCACATCATCCTGGGACACGGCCCCGCCTCCGGCGGCTTCGGGTTCGGCCGGGCCGGCGTCGGGCTCGTCGGTCAGGGGTATGTCGTCGGCCTCGATCTGCTCGAACAACGCGTCCAACTCATCTTGGGTGACGGCGTTGGATGGACTCGCCTCGCGATCCCCCTTGCCCGGCAGGGGCTCTTTCCTGGCCAGTGCGGGCGCCGACTGGGCCGGCGGGGCGGTAGCGAACAGCGCGTCGAGATCGGCCTGCGATACTGTCCCATCGCTCGCTTCAGGCTCGGGGGCGGTCTTGGCGGCTTCGATCTTGGTCGCGGCATTGTCAAACAAAGCGTCCAGATCGGCTTGCGATATCGTCTGGTCATCGTCGGCCGGCGCCGGTTCGGCTGAGCCTTCCTCAGGCGCCCCGGCCTGGGCGAACATCGCGTCCAAGTCGGCCTGCGACATCGGCCCGCCCTCGTCGGGTTCAGGGTCGGGGGCGATCTGGATCTGGTCGGCCGTGGCGAACAGCTTGTCCAGATCGTCCTGGGAGAGCGTTTTGCCGCCGCCGTCGTCGGTCGGTGGTGGGGGCGTTTCGGTCGCGTCGGCGGATGGGCCGAACAGGGCGTCCAGTTCGTCGTTGGCCAGGGTCTGCCCGCCGTCGGCATCCTCAGCGTTGTCGGCCGGCTGTGGCTGCTGCTGCGGCTCGGCGGAGCCGTCGCTGTAGATCGGGGTGTCTTCGTCCAGCGTGGGGACCGCCCCTTCCAGATCCGCTTCCTGATCGCGCAGGATCTGATCGACCGCGCCGCCGGCCATGACTTCGAGCAGTTCCTCGTCGGTCACGATCGGCGGAGCGTTGGCGTCGCCGGCGGCGTTGGTCGGCGGCTCATCTGGTTGCGAACTTCGTTTTTCCATGCGGCCTTTTCAATCAGGCGTGCGACCTTCCTAAACATTCCTACGATCCTCGGCGCCCATGAGGCTCAGGCCTTCGGCGGCCTTTGGCGCCTGTACATCCTTTCAACTACCTATTTACTATCGGTTTGCCCTAAGGCGAAAGTACAGCATGGATGGAAAATCGCCCGCCGATCGCCTACATTGCTCCCGAAGGAGCCCCGATGAAGGCGATTGTGACCGGACAAGTCGGTTTGGACAAGAAGGCGTACCTCCAGGATGTTTGCCGCCTGGCCCCGGAGGGGACCGGGAAGATCCACTTGGCCAACGTCGGCGACATGATGTATGACGAAGCGCCCGAGGTGCCGGCCGGTCGCATTTTGGATCTGCCGCTGGCTCGGTTGCGCGATCTCCGTCGCGCGGTGTTCAAAGACATCCTGGTCGCCGCCGGACGTTCGTGCGAGCATATGATCGTCAACACGCACGCCACCTTCCGCTGGCGGCACGGGTTGTTCTACGCATTCGATTACGATCAGATGAAGTCGCTGGACGCCGACTATTATATCTGCCTGGTCGACAATATCGACGCCATTCACTACCGAATGCTCCGGGATGGGCGCCTCGACCACAGTCTCAAGGATCTGATGGTCTGGCGTGAGGAAGAGACGCTGGCCACCGAGTTGCTCAGCCAGATCGTTCGCGGCCGTCGCTGCTTCTATATTCAGGCGAGAGGGTATGCCGCGTCGACGGCGCAGATGCTGGCGGCGCTGCTGTTCAGGCCGCAGATGCGGAACGCGTACCTGAGCTTTCCTATGTCACATGTGATGTCTTCGCCAGCGGTTATGGCTGATATCGAGGTATTTCGCCGGCAGATGAAGCTGCACTTCGTCTGTTTCGATCCAGGCGACCTGGAGGAGAAGTACCTGACCCAACTGGCCGTGGAGGCCGTCGAAGCCGGGCGCCGGAGCGTCAGGATCACCGTCGAGGGCAAGCCGTTGTCGATTGACGCCGCCGAATTGGCCGGCATCATCGGCGACATCGACGGGCAGATTTACGCTCGCGATTTTATGTTGATCGACCAGAGCGACATGATCATCTCCTACATCCCCGAACTGCCTGATGGAGGCCCGGCGCTTTCCAGCGGCGTCGAGCGTGAACTCCAGCACGCCCACGAGGCGGCCAAGGACGTGTTCGTGATCTGGAAGCCCAAAGCCACCCCCTCGCCCTTCGTGACCGAGACGGCCACCTGCATGTTCAAAGACACCGCCGAGGCCGTCCGCTACTTCGCCGATCGCGGCTACCTGCCTGCGTCGGCCGAAGGGGGATTGTTCGGGTAGTACTCTGTCCTATTGATACGATTCCACCTTCCTCCAGGGACAGAGTACCAGAGCCGTTCGCGATTGAGATGCGTGAGCCAGGCATGAGCGAGGGCCCCCGTCGCGTCGCCCGGTGAATCCATTAGGGCCAACCCATTACGCCTCAAGCGTTCAGAGGGGTTTGGTCGATACTCCCACAGACAGACGATGGATAGGCGTTTGCACATTGCGCACACGGCATGAGGAATCTTCCATGACTCGGTGTATTCTGATAGGTGTTGTCGCCGCGGCACTGGCAGGGTGTGGGGGTTCGTCTTCTTTCATCGGCGAACTGCCGTTTGCTCAGACGAGGCAACCCGTTATGGCCAAGCCGGCGATCAAGCCGGACCTTGAAATGCTGGAATTGCTTGCCGTGATGGGACGCGTCAGTTCGCCGGCTCCCCGAATGGCTCCGTCGGCGGTGTCGAACCTTCGCCAGCACAGCTTCCAAGTTGTCGGCGGCGATAACGACCCCTGCGTCGATACCCTCGGGCAACTGATGGTCTACGCCTCCACCGCTCACACGCTGTGGCCGGATATCTACGTCAAGCGCGTCGACGGCAAGACGGTAACCCAATTGACCACCGACCCGGCCAGCGACATTCAGCCGGCGATTTCGCCCACGGGGCGCCATATCGCCTTCGCGTCCAATCGAAGCGGAGCCTACGAAATCTATGTCATGACCGCCGACGGTAAGACGATCCAGCAGGTGACTCGCGGCTACGGCGATAATGTCCACCCGGCCTGGAGCCCCGACGGCGAACGGCTGGTGTATTCGTGCAACAGCTTCCGCTCGGGTCGATGGGAAATGTGGGTCGCCGAACTCAACTCGCCCTCGACGCGCCAGTTCATCGGGTACGGACTGTTCCCGGCTTGGAGCCCGGTCGAGGATCGGATCGCCTACCAACGCCCCAGGGCGAGGGGAAGCCGACTGTACGGGATCTGGACCATCCAACTGGTCAACGGAGAACCCTCGCTGCCCACGCTGGTCGCCAGCGAACCGGACAAGGCGTTCGTGAACCCCTCGTTCAGCGCCGATGGCAAGAAGCTCGCCTTCGCGGCCATGGCCGGCGACGGCGCAACGCAGACGGATATCTACACGGTGGGCCTCGATGGCGAGAGCCTCCAGCAGTTGACCAAGGGCCCGGGCCGCAAGTACGGACCGGCGTGGGCGGCCGGAGCGATCTTCTTCAGCAGCGATCGTGACGGGCAGGAGAACATCTGGTCGGTTCAAGCCGACAGCGGCGCGATCCGAACCGCCGCCGATATGATTGAGTTTACCCCCGTAGCGCAGCACGAATAGGCCGGGTTCGTTTACACCGGTCGGCCGGCTCGCAAGGATGCGGGCCATGATAGCAGTTCGTTGAAGAATGGGTTCGGTCGCGAGATTGAGCCGATCGCAGCAGGAACAGCTTCTTCAACGGGCTGATAGGCGAAAGGATTCGCAGACGATGTTCACCAGACCCTTCCCGGTTCTGCGGGCGGTTTTGCTGTCGGTCGTCGCGGCCGCCGGCGGCGGCTGTGCCCCTCCCGACGCACGCCTGATGAGCCCGTACCCCACCCCGCGTACGATCCTGGTGACCCCGCTGCTGAACCAGTCTCCCTCCAGCGCTTTCGATCCGATCGTGGCCACCGACACGTTGGTGGCGGAGCTGTCCCAGGTCGAGGGGTTGGTGGTGCTGCCGACCAACCGGGCGTTGAAGCCGCTGGTGGCCCGGGGCAAGACGGCGGTGACCAGTATCGCCGAAGCGATGCAATTGGCCGGCGAAGTGGGCGCCGACGGCGTGTTGGTGGGTGCGATTACCGATTACAGCCCGTATTCACCCCAGAAGGTCGGAATGACGTTGCAGTTACACTGGGTTCGTGCCGATATGACTGGTGGAGGCCTTGATCCTGTTCATGAAGGACGCCTGGCTTCCCCGTCAGGAGCCACCGGCTCCGTATCGCGACGGGCGTCGCAGGTGCAGGCCGTGTTGGACGCCAGTCGCGACGACGTGGTGACGTGGGTTGAGGCGTATGCCTCAAGCCATCGGGGGCAGGACAGCCCCTATGGTTGGCGGAGGTACCTCGTGGACAGCGATGCGTACATGCATTTTGTTTGCCACGAGATGATCGTCCGGCTGCTGAATGCCGAATTGGAACGTATTACGGCGCCGGTTCTTGTTCATTGATAAAAACGTTGGTGGAGCTCAGTGGTTATGCGAACACTATCGCTTACGAAAGATGCGCATCGTTATCTCTTTCGGTACACCGAAGGCAGCGAGTGTGAAGTCCTGGAAGCCGTCGCGGAACTGGCCTCCGATCCGGGCAACAGCTTTGATTGGGTGGACGCCGCGAGTTTGAGTTTTCAGATCACTTGCGAACAGGCCTCCAGTTGCCTGAAGGCGATGACCCCCGAACGCAAATCGGCATAGTCGCCGAGACCCGGGCGGGCCTTCTGCGGCCGGCGCCCGTCTTCGGCGCGGGGGACTGCTCCTGTCGGCGCCAGCGAGGAAGTCGTGACACGGATGGACGACCCTACTGCGATTGACAGAGTGCGGCTCGTCGCGGGCTTCCTGGAGAATCTTCAGTCCGAGCGGAATCTCTCCGATCACACTCACCGCAGTTACCGAACCGATCTCCGTCAATTCTGCCAGTTCCTCGCCGCACCCGTTCAGCAGTTGCTCACCGACAGCACCACCGTCGACGATCTGCCGGAGTTGGCCGACGAGTTGGCCGCGGACGTTGGGAGGCGGTTGGCCGGCGTGACGCCCAACGAGATCAGGGCGTACCTGTCGCTGATGCGGAACAGTCAATACTCCAAGAGTTCGGTCGCCCGAAAGCTGGCCACGCTGCGGAGTTTCTACAAGTATCTCGTTCGCAAGGGGTTCGCCGAGTCGTCCCCGGTCAGCGTCATCCGCACCCCCAAGCAGTCCAAGCGGCTCCCCATGTGTCTGGATGTCGAGCAGATCGACGCTCTGCTTCTGGCCACCGAGGACGGGTCGATGCTGGGCGCGCGGGATCGGGCGATCCTGGAGACGCTCTACTCCGCCGGGCTTCGCATCAGCGAACTGGTCGCCCTGAATATCATCGATCTGGACGAATTCGGCGAGGTGATTCGCGTCGCCGGCAAGGGTCGCAAGGAGCGGCTGGCGGCGTTGGGAACCCCGGCGATGGCCGCCATCGGTCGGTACCTGATGATGCGACAGGCGGTCTTCGGAGCCGCGACCGGCGAGGCCCCGCTGTTCATCAACAAGCTCGGCAAGCGGCTCAGCGACCGCAGCATCCGCCGGAAGCTGAACAAATATCTTCAAATCGCCGGCATCCCCTCCAACGTGTCGCCCCACACGCTGCGTCACAGTTTCGCCACCCACATGCTCGACAACGGCGCCGATCTGCGAAGCGTCCAGGAAATGCTCGGCCACCGCTCCCTCTCGACCACCCAGATCTACACCCACCTGACCGCCGGACGCCTCAAGGAAGTCTACGAAAAGGCCCATCCGATGGCGAGTTAGGGTGGCGATTCTTGTTGGGCGCGGCCTTGCACGGGATTCCAGATCGCGCCGGTGGCCCCGAGTGTGAATCTGGGTCTTCTGCCCAGCTGATTTCAGGTCATGTTTTTTTTTTGTATTTGGTGTCTGTTCGGGGTTCTCAAGGCGAGTCGTGATGATATACTGAAGAGGAAGGACGCGAAGGCACTATGCCAAACCAATTGGCCCCATTCAACCAGTACCAGTTCGACCGTTGCATGCAGTGGTTGGTCAGCAAGCATGGTCCGCTGACCCAACTGCAGATGGTCAAACTGCATATAATGACCGACTTCTACCATATTCTGCGCTATGGGTCGCCCGTGATTGGGGGCGCTCTAAGGAAGTGGAATTTTGGCCCAGTGGTTCGTGAGGCCTGGGTGCGTTTGGATCGAGAGGCAAGGAGTTTCCAAGAGGGATCGCCGGAGTGTCCGTTTGACGTGCAGCCTACCCAGGGAAAGGCAAGAGAGTATTCCTTGCCCTCCGGAGTGGTTGTAGACGAGGACGAGTTCGGCAAGGCGGAAATGGGGGCGATGGATGACGCTTGGGAGATGATTGGCGGGAAGTCCTTCAATGAGATCAGAGAGTTCTTCCATTCGCCTCAATATTTCATGGGGAAGGCATGGACTGAGGCCGGTGCGATGAATTGTCCAATTGACTGGGCCGCCATCGTGGATGCATACGATGCCGAACAGGGGGAGGATCACAGTCATATCAAGTCGCTGATGGCATTAGGGATTTGATGACTGGGGAGATTTACGATATTCCGATTCAGGGCTATACGCAGAATCTCCCTCATCCACACGCCGTTGTACTTGAACTCGACAAAGAGTGCTACCTCGTTCCCGCTTTCACCGCAGGGGGGGCGGAGTTGGCTGAGCGCGCCGCCGCGTTTGAGGCCGCTGGATATCCAGCCAGTCACATTTGGGCTGAGTTCGACAACGCCGACCATGTCACTTGGGCGGATTCCCGTCGTAGCAATCGCGCTTGCTGGGTTGTGGCTCGCGCGAAAAAAGTTGCCAAGACTACGATCCGGGCATTCCCGAAATCCGGGACCATGGATAACGCGGGTATCCTGAAGATAGCGAGCACGCTGTTGACGCTAGCGGAAGTGCGAAGCGAGCTCTTCTCGCCGCACTTCGTCAGGAAAATGAAGAAACGGGTCCAAGAGTTGGAGGCCGGCGCAGCCGCGGACTCGTCTCCTTCCCCGTAGCCCTCACCAGCCTTCCCAACTGTCTTCTTTCTCCAGATGCACGGCTCATCTGAAGCTACTTGTCGCCTCGAAAGGCAGAGTAGACATGCTACTCGGTGGCGGAACCGACCGGGGGCGGCAACGCCTTTCACTTCGAAATTCGGAATTCCGTGTTGAGTGTTCAGTATTCGTCGTTGCTAGTCGTCGTCTTCCAACGCCTTCTTGTACCGGTCGCGCTGACGGCGGGTCTCTTTGAGTTCCTTCTGGAGATCGTCGACCTTCTCATCGAGATCCTCGACGCGGTCTTCGGCCTTGTCCTGTTTGGCCTTACTGTCGCGAAGGGCTTTTCGAAGGCGAGCGTTCTCTTTGGCCAGTTCGCTGTCGGAGACCCCGGCGTATTCGGGGCTCCCGTAGGCCGAGCCGCCGTCCCAGCCGAGGTCGATATTCTCCGGCGCCTTGACGTTAATGCACCCGGCCGGCAGGGCGGTCAGGGCGAGGGCGCCGACCAGGAACGTACGTGGGGAACGTAGAATCATTGCGGTATCCTCCTATCGAGCGAATGATCAAACTTGACACATGGCGTGGGGAACCCCAGAATCCCAGTGCCATGTTTCCATTATACGTAGTCATGGGTTGCACAGCCAGCGGGAAGGCCTCCCTCGGCGTCGAGTTGGCCCGCCGGTACGGGGGGCGGATCCTCAGCGTCGATTCGATGAAAATCTATCGCCAGATGGACATCGGCACGGCCACGCCTTCGGGTGCGATTCTCGATGAGATTCCCCACCATGGGATCAACGTCGCCGATCCGTGGAAAGGGTGCTCGTTCACCGTGAACGATTACCAGAAGCTGGCCGACGCGGCGATCGAGTCGATTTCCGCATCCGGCGGCGTTCCCCTGGCGGTGGGGGGCACGAACTTGTACCTGAAGGTGCTCATCGAGGGCATGTTCGCCGGGCCGGGCGAATCGCCGGAGCTTCGGGCCCAACTGAAAGCCGTAGCCGCGGCCGAGGGGACGGCCGCGTTGCATGCCGAACTGGCAAGCGTGGACCCGGAGGCCGCCGAGCGAATCCATCCCAACGACGAGCGCCGGATCATCCGGGCGCTGGAGGTGTATCGGCTGACGGGCACACCGATCAGCGAGCTTCAGAGCCAATGGGACGCCGGCAGTCGCCGGTACGATTGCCGGTTGCTGCTGCTGCGTCGGGAGCGTGAAGACGCCAACCGGCGAATCAACGCACGGGTGGGGCGGATGGTCGACGATGGGCTCGTCGAGGAGGTGGCCCGGTTGGCCGACGATCCTCGCGGCTTGAACCGTCAGGCCGCGGCGGCGTTGGGATACGCGGAAATCTTTCGCTATCTGGCCGGCGAGTGGACGCTGGACGAGGCGGTCGAGCGGATCAAGATCAACACCCGCCGGTTCGCCAAGAACCAGCGAACGTGGTTCCGCCGGTTCACCGAGGCGAAGGTGCTGGAGTTGGCTCCCGACGCCGACGTCGGCGAAACGGCCGACCGAGCCGCGGCGATGCTGGGGCTCCGCTCATGACGCTGGGCGCCTTTGTTATCTCGAACCTCTGGCGCCTGATCGCCCTGGCGCTGCTGGTGGTCTGCTCGGGGTTCTTCTCCGGCAGCGAGACGGCCCTGTTCAGCCTGTCGAGGGCTGACCTGCTGAGATACCGACAGACCGGCGGCGCCGTCGGGCGGACGATCGACTCGCTGATGCGGCATCCCCGGCGACTGCTGATGGTCATCCTGCTGGGCAATCAACTGGTCAACGTGGCCTTCTTCGCCATCGCCACAACGCTCATGCTCGATCTGGGCGACGTTCGCGGCGTCGGCCGGTGGCGCACGTTGCTGCTGCCGGCGCCGCTGATCCTGATTATCCTGCTGGGCGAGGTGTGCCCCAAGAACCTGGCGGTCTCCAAGCCCAGGAGCTTCGCCAAAGCCGTCTCGGGGCCCCTGGCCGTCCTGGTCAAGCTGCTGGGGCCGTTGCAGAGGGCGTTCAGCACGTTCCTGATCGATCCGCTCACGCGGCTGCTGGCGCCGGCGCGGCCGGTGGCGGTCACGCTGCGACCGTCGGAACTGAGCGAACTGCTGGAACTGTCCAGCCGGCGGGGGTTGATCAGCCCCAACGAGTGGACTTGGCTTCAGGAAGTGATCCAACTGGGGCGTCGCAAGGTGGCCGATATCATGGTCCCCCGGGTCGACATCGTCGCCTACGACGTCGACGCCCCGGCCGCGGGGCTTGTCCAGTTATTCCGCCAGACCGGCTTGGTCAAGATCCCCGTCCATCGCGGGGACTTGGACAACACCCTCGGGGTGGTCTACGCCAAGGAACTGCTCCTGGCGCCGGATCGGCAACTGGCGACGTTGGTCAAGCCCGCCCTCTATGTACCGGAGACCGGAGCTGTCGACAAACTGCTCGATCAGTTCCGCCGCAACAAGACGCAGATGGCCCTGGTCGTCGACGAGTACGGCGGCGTCGCCGGACTGGTCACGCTCGAGGACGCGCTGGAGGAAATCGTCGGCGACATCGTCTCCGACGGCGAGCCCGCCCCCAACCCCGTCAGGTCCGTCGGCCCCGGCGAGTGGCTCATCGACGGCAACCTGGCCGTGCACGATTGGGCCGACGTGTTCGAGATCGATCTGACCGCCGAGCGGATCAGCACCATCGGCGGCGTCGTCATGGAACTTCTCGACCGGGTTCCCCGGGCCGGCGACGTCACGCGAACGGGCAATCTGGAGTTCACCGTCGAGTCGATGCGCGGCCATCGCATCCGGCTGCTGCGCCTGCGGATGCTGGAGGAGCGGTCATGATCGCCAGCGCATTGCAGTGGATCGGCCCGGCGGCCGCGTTCTTGACCGGGGTGCTGGCGTCGGCCCTTTTCGCCGGGATGGAGACGGGCGTGTACGTGCTCAACAAGGTTCGCCTGGAGCTTCGCACCGCCCGTGGCGACCACTCCGCCGGGCGGCTGTCGAGGGCGCTGGGGAGGCCGCAGGAGATGCTCGGGGCGTTGCTGATTGCCAACAACGCCTCGCTTTACGTGGTGACCGCCCTGACGGTGGTGCTGTTCACCCGAGCCGGCAGCGGCAATCCCCAACTCTACACGACGATGGTCGTAACTCCGTTGCTGTTCGTGCTGGGCGAGATGCTGCCCAAGAACCTCTTTCGCGTCGCCGGCGAAACGCTCACCTATCGGCTCAGTTGGCTTCTGACGGGCCTGATGTTCGTCTGCCGATGGCTGGGGCTGTCGCTGCTGATCACGGGGCTGAGCCGCGTGATTCTGGCGATGATGCCCGGCCGGCCCGTCGGCGCCCCCAAGGCGCTGGAGCCCGGCCAGCGCGTGCGGGCGTTCCTCAGCGAGGGCCACGCCCACGGCGTTCTCAGCGGCGACCAAGCCGAGATCGCCTTGCGAGTGGTCGGCCTGCGATCGACCACGGTGCGCGATGTGATGATCCCCGCCACGCACGTTGTCAGCGTGCCGCTCGATTGCACGCGCGAACGCTTCATGGAGGTCCTGGCCGGGCACAATTTCTCGCGACTGGTGGTGTGGCGGGGCAAGCCCTCGATCATCGTCGGCGTTGTCAACGTGTACGACGTGCTGTACGATATCGACGAAACCGCAACGCCGGCCAAGCACATGGCCAAACCCATCGGCCTTCAGCAGACCATCAGCGTCGCCGAGGCCCTGTTGACGCTCCAGCGGGCCCGCCGATCGATCGGCGTGGTCAACGACGCCCGGGGCAAGTTCGTCGGGATCGTGACGATCAAGGACCTTGTGGAGGAGATCGTTGGCGAACTGGAAGCGTGGTGAAACGGCGAATATCCAATATTGAATGCTCAACACGGAATGATGAAGTAACGACAACAGCCAACGACAAGGATACGTAATGAGAATTGAACACGTGGCGTATAACGTGCAGGATCCCCCGGCGATGGCGGCGTGGTATGTGGAGAATCTCGGGTTTGAGATCAAACGCAGTATGGAAAAGGCGCCCCAGGGGCACTTTCTGGCCGATGGGAGCGGGACGGTGATGATCGAAATCTACCGCAACCCGACCGTCGACGTGCCCGACTACGCGGCGATCGACCCGGCGGTGCTGCACCTGGCGATGACCAGCGACGATGTTGCCGCCGATTTCGAACGCCTGGTCGCGGCCGGCGCCACGTCCGTCGAGCAACCCAACACGGTCTCGGCCGGCGACGTGGTGGCCATGCTTCGGGATCCGTGGGGGCTCGCCGTTCAATTGGTCAAGCGAGAAAGCCCGATGGTGTGACCACCGTAGGGGACTGGCTCCGCAGCGCAGGCGCCGGTACCCGATCGAATGCGACTCGACATTGCTTCGGGTACAGGCACCTTCGGAGCCCCTCTCCTTCGGAGACGGCCACCTTCGGAGCCAGTCCCCTACGCGTTCCCTCGCGTTTGCGATTCAATCACAGGCGGCCTTGATGATTCAGTGTAACTTACTATAATAACAGCGAATACACATAATAGGCGGCATAGGGTCGCCGTCAATTCCTCTGGAGTGAACGCGATGAGCAGTCCGATAAGTATACAGATACGTCGAAGGACGGGTTGTGAAGATGTCCCGGCCCCGCGGTACATGAGCGATCACGCCGCCGGGATGGATGTGTGCGCTGCTTGCGAGGGTGATGTGACGATCGCCCCCGGTGAAATCAAGCTGATCCCGTGCGGCTTCTATATGGCCGTGCCGGTCGGCCACGAGGCCCAGATGAGGCCCCGGAGCGGACTGGCGCTGAAGCATGGGATTACGCTGCCGAATTCGCCGGGTACGATCGACGCGGACTACCGCGGGGAAGTGTGCGTGATCCTGGGTACTATCGGTCCCGAGCCGTTTGTTGTCGAACGCGGGATGCGAATCGCCCAGATGGTCATCGCCCCGGTGGCGCAGGCGGTGGTGGAGGAAGTCGAAGAATTGCCGGACACCAAGCGAGGCGCCGGCGGCTTCGGCCACACCGGTGTGTGAGGAAGTATGGCCAGAAGAGCAAAACCGACCAAGACCGCCCCGGCGGCCGAAAGCATGACCGCCCGGCGGCGAGTCATCCGAACCTGCGGCGGACTTGTCCTCGCCGGACTGCTGGCCCTGGGATGGGTCGCCTGCATCAGCCACGACGTGGCCGACGCCCCGAGCACTCAGGTGTATCCGCCTCCTCAACGCGTGCAGAATTTCGCCGGCGCCGCCGGTGCGGCGTTTAGCCATTACCTGTTCCGCTGGCTTGGCAAGGGCGCCTACATGGGCCTGCTGTTCGGGTCGGTGGCCGCGACGTTGGTGGTGATGGGCCAGTTCGTACGCGATATGACTCTTCGCATCATCGGCGTCGCTTTGCTGATCGCCGCGACCTCCACGGCGGTGTTCCTGGTGAATCCCTATTCGGCTTCCGGAGATCTCCTCGGCGGAGGCGGCATTCTGGGCGCCGGATGCGGGGCGTTCCTGGCTGCGCATTTCGGCAAGTTCAGTTGGTGCATCATCGTCGTCAGCATGCTGATCGGCCTGGTGCTGGCGGCCGACGAGCTCGTCCTCCGCATGCCCCATTGGGGCCGGCGGTTGTGGGGCCGTCGCGAGCATCTTTCCAAGATGGCCGCGGCGTTGCGAACGCCCCCGGCGCCGGCGACGGCGAGTGCGTCCCGCACCCCCGCGGCCAAGGGCGCCAACGGCGCTCCGCCTGCCAAGCCCGCTCCGCGCGTGAGCATCATGGCGGCGCCGGAGAAGAAAGCGGCGCCGACGGCGAAAGCCGCCAAGATAGGCAACTCGGCCGAGCCGCTCACCGAACGGCTCAAAGCCCTCGTGACCGCGTCCAAGCCGGCCCGCAAAAGGATGCCCGCCCCGGCGTCCAAACCCTCAGCGGCCGCGACCGCTCGCAAGAACGACCAGGGGCGGTACGCCTTGCCCGATATGGGTATGCTGGTCGACGCCGAGGAAGGGTACATCCAGAGCCAGCAGGTGCAGGTGGAGCTGAAGCGGTCGGTGCTGCAGCAGACGCTGGAGGATTTCGGCGTCGACGCCATTGTGGTTGGCCAGATGACCGGGCCGGTGATTACGATGTTCGAACTGAGCTTGGCCCCCGGCGTGAAGGTCAGCCGGATCGCCGGCCTCGCCGGTGATATCTCCCGAGCCCTGGCGGCCCCGTCGGTTCGCATCGTCAGTCCGATCCCCGGCAAAGACACCATCGGCATCGAGGTGCCCAACGCCCAGAAGGAGACGGTGCGTCTGAAGCAGTTGATGAACCTCGCGCCCGATGCGGAGAGGAAGTATCGCCTGCCGCTGTACCTCGGCAAGGACGCCGCCGGCGACTCCATCGTGGCCGATCTGTCGACGATGCCGCACATGCTGATCGCCGGAACGACCGGCTCGGGCAAGAGTGTGTGCATCAACACGATCATCATGTCGATGCTCATGACGCGGCGGCCGCAGGATGTCCGGCTGATTCTGGTCGACCCGAAGATGGTCGAGATGGCCGCGTTCGAGCGGGTCCCGCATTTGCTGTGCCCGATCGTCAACGACATGCGAAAGGCCGAGAGTATTCTGGAGTGGGCCGCGACGAAGATGGACGAGCGGTACGAGTTGCTCAAGGACGCCGGGGTCAAGAACATCGTCGGGTACAACGCCCTCGGGGCCGAAAAGCTCTACAAGCGGCTCGGCGTGGAGACCGACGAAGAGAAGATCGCGATTCCCACGACGATTCCGTACTACGTGATCATCGTCGATGAATTGGCCGACCTGATCATGACCAGCGCCAAGGAAGTGGAAGGGTACATCATCCGGATCGCCCAGAAGGCTCGGGCGGTCGGCATCCATCTGATCTTGGCGACGCAGCGCCCCAGTGCGAATGTGGTGACCGGGTTGATTAAGTCGAACATGCCGTGCCGGATTAGCTTCCGCGTGGCCAGCCGGCAGGAGAGCCGCATCGTACTGGACCAGAACGGCGCCGAGGTCCTGCTGGGACAGGGCGACATGCTGTTCCTCCAGCCGGGCACCAGCAACCTGAGCCGAGCCCAGGGCACGTTTATGGACGACGGCGAAATCCGCGGCGTAACCAAGTACCTCGCATCCAGCCGCGATCAGGAATTCAACTCCGAACTCGTTTCGATCAAGGCGGCCGGCGTCGACGCCGACGGCGACGGCGAGCGCGACGACATGTTCGACAAGGCCGTCGAGATTATCCTCCAAGTCCAACGCGGCTCAGTCAGCCTCCTCCAACGCCGCCTGTCGATCGGCTACACTCGCGCAAGCCGCATCGTCGACCAGATGGCCGAAGCCGGCATCCTCGGCGAGTTCAAAGGCTCCCAAGCCCGCGAATGCATGATGACCCTCGACGACTGGCGCCAGCTCAAAGCCGGCATCGACGCCGACCAATCAGGCTCCAATTCCGTCAACGGCGAGCCGATGAGCGTGTGATGGGATTGTCGATTGACGATCAACAGGTGGCTATCGCGTGCATGCCGGCGCCGACTTGGCGATTGCTCCAGTGCCTTGGCATGTCTTGAAGTGAGTGTGTTTTCTGGATTTGTGTTTGACAGCAGACGTCTAGACGTCTATTTTAATGAAATGTATGAACAGCAGACTAAGCTTGCTCCGGGTCGAGTGCGCGACGCGATTATCCAGTTCCTTTCCGGACAACCAAGTCCCGTGTCTGTCAGGGAGATCGTCGATGGAGTGCGCCAGGCGATTGGCCCTACCTCCCCTTCGTCCGTGCGATCCTATCTTCGCCTCAACACACCGCGCACTTTCGTTCGAGAACCCCGTGGTTTCTACCGAATGCGCGATTGGGGGATATTGCCAGGCGAACAGAACGCGATTCGGGCCGCTATTGAGGATGGGCCGGTTCATTTCGGGGACGCGACATTATTCTGTGCAGACTGTCTTGATTGGCTAGAAGAGCAAGAGGACGCTTCTATTCAGGCCGTGGTTACTGATCCTCCCTATGGCTTGCACGAGTACACCCCTGAGCAACAGGCGAAACTCCGTAACGGAAAGGGGGGTGTGTGGCGAATCCCGCCGTCATATGACGGCCATGCGCGTGCGCCGTTACCGAGGTTCACAACGCTGAAGAAAGAGCAACTCGATGAGATAGGGGCATTTTTCATGAGGTGGGCAAAGAGGTTGTGTCCGAAGCTCGTTCCGGGGGCGCACGTTGTGGTTGCATCAAACCCCCTCCTCTCGTATATCGTGGCTGGATCGCTAGCTGACGCCGGCCTCGAAAGACGCGGCGAGGTGATACGACTCACGATGACGATGAGAGGCGGGGATCGCCCGAAGGCGGCCCATACGGAGTTCAGGGAAGTAAGCGTAATGCCTCGGTCGATGTGGGAGCCATGGCTTGTCTATCGTCGTCCAATAGAGGGGCGAGTTCAGGATAACTTGCGAAAGTGGCGCACAGGCGGCTTTCGTCGTCTCAGTGAAGACAAGCCTTTTGGTGACGTGATATCTTCTTCTCCTACACGGAAGAGGGAGCGTGCGCTTGCGCCGCATCCGAGTTTGAAGCCGCAGGCCTTTCTTCGACAACTGGTGCGGGCCGTGCTGCCGCTAGGAGAAGGGGTTGTGCTGGATCCATTTGCAGGAGCAGGTTCCACATTGGCGGCGGCAGAGGCAGTCGGCTATCATAGCATAGGGATTGAGAAAGACAGGCACTTCTTTCGGATGGCCTGCAAAGCCATCCCGAAGCTTATTCGCTTCAAACCATAGAGTTTCATGGTGATTTGTAGATCCAGTTATTTCGCAGTTTCTGAATCCCCTCCCTATGCAAAGTTGCAGTCTTTGTCCCAAGTTCCCCGCGGGAGTTCTTCCGGAAATCACCCATTTCAACCCATCCCAGATAGACCTCAGTGAAGGTCATCGGAAGCCGATATCGAGCAGGCTGCACGCCCTTGTCGACCGTGTAGACGAAAACACACATCCATTGGTCCCTGGCTCCATGCGTGTCAACCGCCCCTCCTGTCTTCCGGGTTGTCTTGATTTCGACCCCTTCGGTTCCGGCCTTCACGGAATCGTCCGGATAGACCCCTTGTACGAGCAAGTCTGGATGTCCATTGAAGTATCGATTCTCTGTTAAGACGCGAGAATGGCTTGCGAGACTTGCCGTTAACATGTCGGAAAGAACACCGGACATGATCGCAGGCCGCAGCATGTTATCAAGCCGCTTAAGTCCCTTTGTCGTGAGCAGGGTGTTCACGTCAAAGAAGAAATCGTACACATCTTGCATCGCCATTTGGAAGTCAAGGAGTCGAAGTTCGTAAGGAAGCTCAATGTTCTTGTTGAATCCTTCCGGGCGGACTGTATTGGCGGCAATTCCCATGTGATGTCCCTGTGGTCCTCAGTTAGCTTCCTGAACAAAGTAACGGCTGTCGCTGTCACCTGTCAATGGCGAAATAAGCGCCGCCAAGTTGCGAAAGACGGCGGACAGAGATTTACTGTCTGTTTCCAGCCATATGAATCGAAAGGGGCGGAGAAGCGTGAAAGCTAGTCCTCCGAAACGGGGATCCTGTTGTCCTCATTTGTGGTGAGCAGGCGCACGATTGTGAGGGCGAGTGTGTCTTTCGACCGGTGGCTCCAGGTAAGAATGAACCCCTCAGTTGCCAATATCGCCGCTCGGCTTTCGTCTTCACCCATCGCGGCGGGGGTGTTGACGACGATGTAGTCGAGGCCTTTGGCGATGAGCTTCTGGCGGGCGACGGCGTTGGGGTCGATGTCGGCGACGGCGAAGCCGATGAGAAGTTGGTCGGGGCGGCGGCGGGCGGCGACTGAGGCGAGGAGGTCTTCGGTGGGGGTTAGTTCGAGCGTGATGGGGCCGGAGCGACGGATCTTGGTGGCGGCGGGGTTGGCGACGGTGAAATCGCCGACGGCCGCGGCCATGATGAGGACGTCGCAGGCGGCGAAGTGGTCTTCCAACGCGGCCTTTAGGTCGGCCACCGTGACGAACGGGACGACGGTTACGCCTTCGGGGGCTTTCAGCGCGACCGGCCCCGAGAGCAGCGTAACGTCATGCCCGGCGGCGACGGCCGCGGCGGCGACGGCGTAGCCCATCTTCCCGCTGGAGGCGTTGGTGATGAAGCGAACCGAGTCAATGGGTTCACGGGTGGGACCGGCGGTGATGAGAACACGTTTGTGATTGCCGATTTTCAATTTCCGATCGCCGATTGAACAGTCGATTGGACAGCCACAGATCAGCCTGCAAGCATCGCCGTCGCGGCTTCAACGATTTCCTCCGGCTCGGCCATTCGGCCCTCCCCGACGGTTCCGCAGGCGAGCCGGCCTTCGTTGGGGCCGACCGTCGCCAGGCCCAGGCCGGTCAGATTGGTGAGGTTGGCCTGTACGATGGGGCTGTCCCACATTTGGGTGTTCATGGCCGGAGCCAGCAGAATCGGCCGCCCGGCGGTGGCGGTCACCGCCAGTGTGCTGACGAGGTCGTCGGCGATTCCCGAGGCGATCTTGCCGATGATGTTGGCCGTGGCGGGGGCGATGACCACCAGGTCGGCCTTGTCGATCAGGCCGATGTGCTGGGGGTCATAGCGGTCTGACGCCTCCCACATGCCGGTATACACATGCCGGCCGGAGAGGCTTTGGAAGGTCAGCGGGGCGACGAACCGTTGGGCGGCGTCGGTCATCACCACGGTGACGCCGGCGCCGGCCTGGGTCAGCCGGCTGGTCAAGGCCGCGGCCTTGTAGCAGGCAATTCCGCCGGTGACGCAAAGCAGAATCTCTTTGCCGTCGAGTTCCTTAGCTGCGGTCATAGCGTCACTGCTGGCTTTCGTTCGGCGGCCTGATGTCCGACTTGCTGTAATCGATGGAGATCTTGTCCTGCATGATCTCCTCGATGACCAGTTCGATATCGGTCATGCCGCTGGTTCGCTCGACCATGGGCCGGGCGCCTTCGAGCAGTTCGACGAGACGTCGCTGAATGAGGGCCGTCAGGCGGAACTTGCCGCCGACTTTGAGAATCACGTCTTCGTGCCGCAGGGCTTCAATCATCTTCTTCACTCTCCTGATGGATGATGGTCACGACAGCGTCGATCGCTTCGTCCAGGCTGTCGTTCACAACTTCATATTCGTAAGCGCCGCTGTCGCGGGCCATCTGTATTTCCGCCTTCGCCTTCGCCAGGCGCCGGGCGATTACCTCGGGTTCGTCAGTTCCGCGTCCGGTCAGCCTCCGCCGAAGTTCCTTGTCGTTGGGCGCGACGATCAGAATCAACGTCGCGTCCGGCTGGTTCCGGGCCACCTGAACGCCGCCTTGTACGTCGATTTCCAGCACCACGGTTCGCCCGGCGTCGATCGCATCGTTCACCGGCTCGGCCGGCGTGCCGTAGCAGTTGCCGAATACGTCGGCCCACTCCAGCAGGGCGTTGTCGTCGATCATCCGCTCAAACGCCTCCACCGTCACAAACACATACTCGCGGCCATCCTGTTCGCCCTCACGCGGTCGGCGGGTCGTGGCCGACACGCTGAACGTCGCTCCGGTCCGGGCGAGCACCTTTTTGACGATCGTGCTCTTGCCGACCCCGGAAGGACCGCTGATGACGAACAATCGTCCGCGTCGGATTGGTTCGGTTGGGATTTCGTTCATCACGCGGCGGTCCAGCTTCTACATTCTACGCACCGACGGTCACGCCATCTGAGTCTACTCGGCGTTCTGCACCTGTTCTTTGATCCGATCGACGGCGGTCTTGATCTCGACGATCGCCCGGCCGATTTCGGCGTCGTTGGCCTTGGAGCCGATCGTATTGGCTTCGCGGAGCATTTCCTGGGCGATGAAATCGAGCTTTCGCCCCGCCTGCTCGGTCTGTTGGCACACTTGGCGGAACTGGTCGATGTGACTCCGCAGCCGCGAGATCTCTTCGTTGATGTCGCTTCGCTCGGCGAAGACCGCCACCTCACGGGTCAGATCCTGCTCACTGACGGTGATCTTGGCCGAGTTGACCAGTTCGTTCACCCGGGCGAGAAGACGCTTGTTGAAATCTTCGACCACGCATGACGTCCGCGGCACGATCACTTCCAACTGCGTGGCGATTGCATCGCACTGGGTCATCAGGTCGGCCTGAAGCGACTCGCCTTCGATGCGGCGCATCTCGACGAGGGCGTTGACGGCTTCTTCGATGGCCGCCCAAAGCCCCTGGCGGGTTCGATCGCAGATATCCTCCGACGACGGAGGCTCGCACACGCCCGGCAGCATCAGCATGGCTCCGGCGTCGAGGGTGGCGTCGGCGCCGAGCGCCTCGCGCGCCTGGTCGACATAACGCTGCAAGGCCGCGACGTTGACGGAGTAGGCGGCCGCCTCGCTGGCCAGACGCATCCGTAGCGAGAACTGCACCGATCCGCGGCTGAGTTTGGCGCGGAGAAGTTTGTCAATCTCGGCCTCGGCGCCGGCCCATACCTCGGGCAGGCGGATGGAGGCCTTGAAGTATCGCCCGTTGACGCTTCGCACCTCGATGCCGTAATCGACGCCTTCGACCAGCGCCTGGGCGCCGCCGTAACCGGTCATAGAACGTAGCATTGCAGATTCCTTACAATCGCACCACCGCAGCAGGCGATGGTTCTATTCGACCCTGTCGTCTTCGGTCAGGTCCGCCGGGGCCTTCGGCGTGGCCGGTTGGGGCGCCGGTGCGGCGTCGTCGGCTTCGGGGGCCGGCGTGGCGGCCGGGGTCTCGACCTCGGTCTCACCGTCGGCGGGCTGTTCGTCGGCGGGCTGCTCGTCGGCGGGCTGTTGGTCGGCGGGCTGCTCGTCGGTCTCCGTGGCGTCCAGTTCCGCTTCGGTCTCGCCGGCGCTCTGTTCGGCGACGTCGGAGAGGGGGCGGAACGTACGCGCCGCCACGGCGCCGACGCCGAAGAACAGGGCTACCAGGATCACGGTGATCCAGGTGAACATATCGCCGGTGCGGCTGCCGAAGGCCGAGTGGCCGCCGGCGCCGCCGAAGGCGCCTGCGAGGCCGCCGCCGCGACCTTTCTGGAGCAGGATAATCCCGATCATCAGGACGCAGATGAGAATGAACAGAGTCGACATGAAGATAGGCATCGTGTGTTCTCGCTATGTAGGGTCAGTCTGTAGTGACGATTGTCGTTGTCAGCACGCTGCTTGGCCGCCGGCGACGATCCCGGCGAAGTCTTCGGCTCCCAGTGCGGCCCCGCCGACCAAGGCTCCGTCGATGTCGGGGCAGGACAGTAGTTCTTCGGCATTGCCGGGTTTGACCGATCCGCCGTACTGGATCTGGACGGCGTCAGCGGTCGCGGCGTCGTACAGTTCGGCCAGCAGGGCGCGAATCATCGCGTGGACGGCCTGGGCCTGGTCGGGTGTGGCTACCTTGCCGGTGCCGATCGCCCATACCGGCTCGTAGGCGATGGTCACGTTCGCCATATCGGCGGCCGAAACGCCCTTGAGACCCTCGGTCGTCTGCCGGGTGACGACGTCGGTGGTCTGGTCGGCTTCGCGTTCTTCGAGCAGTTCGCCCACGCACAGAATCGGCTTCAGACCCGACGCGAGCATCTTGACGACCTTCTTGTTGATCAGCTCGTCGGTTTCGCCCATCACGTGACGACGCTCGCTGTGGCCGAGAATGACGTAGGTGCAGCCGACGTCGGTGAGCATCGCCGCCGACAGCTCGCCGGTGAAGGCGCCGTCGTCCTGAAAGTAACCGTTCTGGGCGCCGACGGCTACGTTCGTACCGGCCAGCACCGAGGCGACCTGTGCGATGTAGACGGCGGGGGGGCAGACCGCCAGGTCGATTCCTTCGACGCCGCCCAAGGCGTCGGCGACGCCCCTGGCCAGAGCCGCGGCTTCGGCGGCGTTGGTGTTCATCTTCCAGTTACCGGCTATAAAAAGCTTTCGCGTCATGATCTCTCCTCAGTCGCGTGTGTTCTTTGGCGTTCTGTCTATAACGTTCGGCGGCCCGCCGGTGGCGGTGGCCTCCATGCGTCTATTCGTTGGTTCGTCGTGTGACCATTTCCTTGCCGAGGGCGCCGGCTACGGCGGTCACCTGGGCGACCATCTCGGTGAACATCTCCGGCAGCAGGGCCTGGGGTCCGTCGCACATGGCCTCTTCGGGGCAGTCGTGAACTTCCACGATGACGCCGTCGGCGCCGGCGGCCACGCCGGCCAACGCCAGGGCGGTGACGAACTCTCGCTTGCCGCTGGCGTGCGAGGGGTCGACGAACACCGGCAGATGCGTGTGATGCTTGATCAGCGGCACGGCCGAGACGTCGAACGTGAACCGCAGCTCATTCTCGAATGTCTTGATCCCGCGTTCGCACAGCACCAGTTGCTTGTTGCCCCGGCTCAGTATGTATTCGGCGCTCATGAGGTATTCCCGCACCGTCGCGGCGAACCCTCGCTTGAGCATGACCGGCTTGTTCAGTTCGCCCACCGCCGCCAGCAGGTTGAAGTTCTGCATGTTCCGGGCGCCGATCTGAAGCATGTCGGCGTACTTGGCGACCACTTCCACTTCACTGACGGCCATGACCTCGGTCACGATGGGCATCCCGAATCGGTCGCCGGCTTCACGAAGCAGTTGCAGGCCCTCTTCGCCGAGGCCCTGGAAACTGTACGGGCTGGTGCGAGGTTTGAACGCTCCGCCCCGAAGGGCGACGGCGCCGCGTTCGGCGACGGCGGCGGCGATTCGTTGCAGCGAGTCGCGACTCTCGATGGCGCACGGGCCGGCGATGATGGCGACCTTGCCGCCGCCGAGAGGGACGCCGCCGATGTCGACGGTCGAGTCGGCCTCGTGGAACTCGCGGCTGGCGAGCTTGTACGGCTTCATAATCGGCACGACCCGCTCGACGCCGTCGATGGCTTCGAGGATGCTCTGATGCTCGGGTTGCTTATCGCCGATGGCGCCGATGATCGTGCGGAACTCGCCCTGGCTCAGATGCACCGCCAGCCCCAGCGAAGTGATTCGCTGGGTGACGTGCTCGATCTGCTCGGGCGACGAGCCGTTTTTCATAATGACGATCATGCGGCAATTCCGTTTCCAGGGCCGGTGAGTCAGATGGCCTCTTTGGCTTTGGGGAATGAACCCAGCACGTTGAACTGCAGGCAGTGCTGGCGGGCCTCTTCGACGGCCTCGATGAAGTTGTCGTTCTGGCAGTGGCCTTCGCAGTCGACGAAGAAGGAGTACTCCCAGTTGCGGCGTTTGGACGGTCGCGTGTCGATGTTGGTCATGTTGATTCCGTGCCGGCGGAATACGTCGAGCACCTCGACTAAGGCGCCGGGCTTGTGGCCGGTGATGAACATGATCGCGGTCTTATCGTCGCCGGTCGGGCCGGTGGGCTTCTTGCCGATGACGAAGAACCGGGTCTGGTTCTCCGGGTTGTCTTCGATATTGGCGAAGATGATCTTCAGCTCGTACAGCTCCGACGCCAGGGCCGAACCGATCGCGGCCAGCCCCTGCTGCTTGGAGGCCATGTCGGCGGCTTTGGAACTGGAGGCGACGGGGATCAGGTCGACTTTGAGGAACTGCCCGCTGAGCCAGTTGCGGCATTGGGCGAACACCTCGGGCTTGGAGGCGACCATGGTGATCTCCTCGGGGCGGCAGTTGGCCAGAAGATTGTGGTGAATCTCGACCATGACCTCGGCGACCACGCGGACGTCGGCGTGAACGAACGAGTCGAGCGTGTCGATGACGCCGCCGCCGATGCTGTTCTCGATGGGGACCACGCCGAGGTCGACGTGCCCGCGACGGACTTCGTCGAACGCCGCGCGGATGTCGGCCACCGGGAGGTAGTCGACGCTGGCTCCGAATTTCCGCAGCGCCGCCCAATGGCTGAAACTGCCCTCGGGGCCGAGAAAGGCGATCCGCAGGGGTTTCTCCAGAGCGAACGAGCCGCTCATCAGCTCTCGCCAGATGGCTGTGATGGTCTTGTCCGGCAGCGGCCCGGTGTTCATCGCCGCGATGCGACCGAGAACCGCGTGCTCCCGGTCAGGGGCGTAGATCGCCGTCCCGGTGTGCTGCTTGGTCTTGCCGACCCGGACCACGATCTCCGCACGCCGGTTCAGCAGGGCGACCAACTCGCTATCGACCGCGTCGATCTCGACCCGAAGCGACGCCAGAGATTCAGGTTGCTTGTCATTCATTCCACTACTCGCTGAGGGTAGGCGCACAGCCTCCCCGTCGTTAAACAGAACCCAATCTTGTACCTGCTGAGAACCCATAGGTCAAGGTGCAAATCAGGACGGAAATGAGGGGGCGGCGGGGGGGGGACGGGGGAAATAGAATATAAAAACCCGAAATTACATAATAAAAATTAA
>CBDVCA010000012.1:0-39354 GCA_965372365.1 uncultured bacterium | reverse complement strand
GACGATTGGCAGGGGCGCTATATGGTGGCCCAGTCGTATCGATTTGAGGGTGATTACGAACGGGCCCATGCGGCCTTGGATTTGGCCGAGAAGGCCAGTCCTGACCGCGCGGCGATTGCGCTGCTTCGAGCGGATCTGTTGAATCGGGAGGCGCAGAAGTCGACGGGCGAGACGGAGTTCGGCGATCTTCAGCGGACGATTGAGTACGTATCCAAGGCCATCGACGTGCTCAAGAGCGTCGAGGGCGAGTCCGAGAAGACGGCTGTGCAGTTGAAGACGCGTTTGGGTATGAACTACCGGAGACTTGCCGGGACGTTTGGGGCGATGGCGAAGCAATTGGGAAAACAGGCCGCGGCTGAGGCGGCTCGGAAGCCGGACCGTTGGCTCGAGAAGGAGTGGGCTGCGGCGCTTGGGTCGGTTGACGCCGACCGGCGTCGTTTGGTAACGGAGATGGCTCGCGAGGCGTTGGGATACGCTCCGGCGACCGTGGATCGCACGGCTGATCAGCGCCGGCGGGTGATTGAAACGCTCGATGCGTTGCTCGCGTCGTCGGCCGATGATAGTCCATTCATGCACCAGGCGCTGGTCGCCGCGGCTCGCGTGGCGATTGCCGACGCCATGGCGGCCGTCGGAGACGATCCGACGGTCCTGACACTAGAAGGTCTGGCGCCGTCGGTTGCGCTCTGTGAGCGGGTGCTCGCCCCCGGGGCCGATCCCCGGCATTCGAAGGCTCTGGCGCTGCGGTCGGTGCTCGCCAAGAGGCAAGACACCGTTTCGCTCATCATGGCCAAAGACGCTCTTCTGGCCGTGGTTCGTCAGGATCCGACCGAGGCGGAGGCCGCGGTCGAGGCGGTGGATTTGTGTTTGGGGTTCCGAGATCGGCGGGCCTTGATGGAGGTGCGAGAGGCTCTGGAGCCTCTGGAGGGCGCTCCGGTAATGGCGGCCTTGATGCTGCTGGAGGACGATGTCTGGATCGCGTCGCAGCGGCACGCTCCCGGCCGGGCGTATCGCGACATGATCGCCGAGACGTGCGTAACGCTGGCGGAACTGTCCGAACGGAACCCCGATGACATCCGGGTGAAGCTGATGCAGGCGGATCTGGCCGTGCAACTGGCCGACTACGATCAAGTGCTGCGTCTGGCCGGGAGCATCACCGAATCCGACCCCCCCTCATGGGCTCGCAATCACATCCGGCTACTGCTGGCCGAACGTAAGCTCGCCGTCGAGGGGCCGGAGGCGGCTGAGAGTGATCTGTACAAACTGACGACCGAGTTCCCCAACTCGCCCGAGGCCCATTACGCCTACGCGCGGGCGGTCTTGGCCATCGGCAAAGAGAGCGAAGCGGCCCAGGAGCTGAACGCCCTGACCCAATTGGGCTCCCGCAAGCCGCTGAGCACGTTTGTGTCCAGGCAAGGCAACGCGATTCTTGGGGTGCGGATCAAGCTCAATCGCGCAAAACTGTCGTTGTTGCTGGACCGTCTCGACAGCGCGATTTCCCTGTGTGAAGAGATTCGCCGGGCAGCCCCCGGCCATAGCGAAGCGTGGTTGATCCGCGCGGCGGCGGTGTGGCGATCCAGGAGCGAATCGGCGGTGGCCCTGAGGTCGTTCGTGCTGGCCGCCAACGGCGCCGATTATCAAGAACGGGCGCAAGAGGCGATCGCGTCGTTCCAGCAGTCGATCGACGTCCAACGGCAGACGGCCGACGCCCTGTTCGCCGAAGCGGCGGCCCAGTCCAAGGCTATCGGGGCCGCCACGTTGACCGAGGTGGCCAAGATGGCGGCCGCCGATCGGCAAGAGCCCGGCAAGCTTCAAGCGGCTCGCAACGCTGTGGGCGCCTGGCGGAAGGCGATCACCGCCCAAGGGCGCGTTTTACAAATGCTCCGGTCGACCTACGCTTGTTGGGCGGCGACCGGCGATACCGACAAGGCCGATGCTGTGGTCGAGACGATGGCCGGCCTGCCCCGGCGGGTCGGGGAAGATCGCATTCTTCTGGCGAGCGCCCTTCGCAACGTCGGCGCCCTCGATGGCGCCGAGAAGGTGCTTCGTGACGAGTTGGCCGCTCACGGGGACGTACCCTCTGGGCGGATTCGCCTTACGCTGGCCGGTTTGCTCAGTGGTCGCGACCGGCTGGATGAAGCGGCGGCGCTGTTCGACGCCGTGGCCGCCGATGAGGGGCTGAGGGCCGGGGCGCTGTCTTCGAAGATGGGCGTGCTGGCTCGAGCGGGCCGGACCGAAGAGGCCGCGGCGGTGGCGGCGGTGTTGTTCGGCGAGGCCGCCGGCGAGACCGAGGCGGTCGCATTGCTGAGCGTCGCAAGTTTCTACATCCAGAACGATCAGGCCCCGGCGGCCCTGGCCGCGGCCGAACGCCTGGTGCGGCTGGTTCCGACGAATGCGGGTATTGTCGAACCGACGTTGATGCTGCTGCATCGGATCACGCCGCGAAGTCGAGCGATCGCGATGTGCAAGAGTGTGCTCCCCTCGCTCGAAGCCGGCGGACCGGCCGCGGCGGGGCACAAGACATTGTCGAACCTTCTCGATGCTGAGGGCGATCGGCCCGGGGCGTTGGCGGCGATGACCGATTTGCGGAACCTTTCAGGCGCCGCCGGTGACGTGCAGATGTATCGTGCCGAAGCGTTGTTCCATGAGGCCGAGTTGTTTACCCGATGGGGTCTGCACGCCCAAGCGGTCGCCAGGTACAAACTGCTGGCCGCTGGTGAGCAGCAGGGGGCGCCCCGTGGCATACTGGCGCTGGGGAGGTCGCTGGCCGTGCTTGGCCAGAAAGCCGAGGCGGCGAGTGTTCTGCGCAGCATCCCTATGAGGACTTCGGAGTACCTCGCGGCCCAGTTGGAACTGGTGGAGCTGGCCAGGACCCCCGAAGCCCAAGTGGCGGCGTTGCGTCGCATCGGCCAGGTCCAACCCACCGACGAATCGATCCTTCTGCGGGAAATGAGCCTGCTTGCTGAGATCGATCGGCCCGCCGAAGCGATCGAGGCGTATCGAGGCTTCGTACTCAGCCAGGGCGACCTCTATCGTCCGGCGACCGCGGCGCCTCAACTGGCGGTGCAACTGCTGTGGACGCACGGTGACGAATCCGCAGCCTCCGGTGAGGCTGTGCGACTGGCCGAGTCGACCGAAGCGCAATCCTGGCGAATTGTCGCCGCGTTGCTGTTGATGGACGCTGAGCCCGCCAGAGCCGAGGCGATGCTGGAGACGTCTTGGGCGGCCCGCGTGGATGCGGCGACGCCCGTCACCGGCGACGCCCTCGGGATTATGGTCGGGATCGCGCGAGCGGCGAGCAGCGATGATGCGGCTTCGTTGGCCAAGTGGGTTGAGCGGTACGCTCAGTTGGAGCAGAAAGTCGGCGGTTCGGGAGTCGCGTCGCTGGGTCGCCCCAGCGATCGACTGTTGGCGGCGATCGCCGCCGGAGACGCCGACCAAGCGGCGGAGCTACTCAAGCGGATTTCCGATGTTCGAGGGTTCGGCCTCGGCCCGGCGGCCAACCTGGCCTCGGCCGTCGCCGATCCGGGCGCCCGGGCGGTCGCGGCCGATTTGCTGGCAGCGTCGGTCGCCGAGGCAATTCGAATGCCATGGCTGGCTCGTTCGATCGCCGTCAAAGCGCTCACCCGCCGGCCCACCTGTCAATGGGCGGCGGCCATGGCGTTGCAGACCCGGGTTGCGTACGAGAGCGTCGAGGCGCGACGAGCCTTGCAGCAAGAGGTCCTCGCGATGCTGGAACCGGCCGAATGCATTGTTGGTCGGATGGGCAGGGCCTTCGCTCTGGTTGAACAGGGGAAGGATCTTGAAGCTGCGAAACTGTTCGCGACCGCCGCGGCCGACGGGCCTGGGAATGTCGCCAGCCGCATGGAGCAAGCGATGGCGCTGGAACGCGCCGGGCTCATCGCCGAGGCTATGGCGGTCTATGAGACGCTGTGGCGTGACAACCCCGTCGCCGCCAACAATCTGGCGTACCTCATGCTGAGGATGTATCCCGATGATCCGGAGAAGCTGGCCTTGGCGGCCGAGCGGGCCGTGTCGGCGGTCAATTCAGTCAATGACGCGGCCTTCCGCGACACGCTCGGGTGGATCGCGTTCCGGCAGGGCAAGTACGCCGAGGCGGTCGAGCATCTTACCGTGGCGGTCAGGCGGGTGCGTCGCGACGCGGTCGTTCACTATCACGTAGGCGCCGCCGAAGCCATGATCGGGCGCCCCCGCTTGGCTCGGTGGCACTTCGAAGCCGCCGTCAGTCTCGGCGACGCCGCTATCGAGAAGGGGCAAACCCTCGCCGCCGACGCCGTCGAAGCCCTCGCCGAAGCCCAGAGGCAACTCGCGGCCATGGGGCCGGGCGAGTAGTCGGGCGGAGCCCTACCGGGTTCGCAGGAGCGTATACGGTCCTTCGGGTATCACGGCGATGCGGGCTCCGGGGGCGGCGGCGATGTACTGATCGATGGCGCGTTGAGCCCGTTGGCGGGCGTCGCCGGCGCCGGTGAGAGGGGTCACCGAGAGGTGGTTCTGAATCTCGCGGGCGAGTCCGTCGCTGGCGAACCAAAGCTTCCGGCGGCCGATGCGGGCGAGGACGCGCGCCTGCATCTGATATTCCCACTGATCGAGACTCGTCGCGGGAGCCGCCGCCTCGATGTCGGCCAGGAACGCTCGCCAGTCGTTGTCGTATCGGAGCATCATCTCGGTGTACGCATCTGAGCCGACCCCCTCGCCGCAGTCGCTCACCTGCAGCAGCGTCGAGTGCTCACCCAGGGCGTTGATTGCGGTGCACATGCCTTTGACGGTTTGATAGAAAGTTTCATCGAGGGGATAGCCGCCGCCGCAGGTAACGACCAGGTCGAACGGTGCGTCGATTTCGGCGCCGGTCCATTCGGCCACATCCCTGCACCCGGCGGCGTGGGCCTCTTCGAGGTCGCCGCAGTAGACGCCGGCGATCCGCCGATCGGCGGTAATCGCGACGTTCAGCAGGAAATCCACCCCCACCTTCCGGGCCACTTCCAGAGCGATCCGGTGGCACGGATTCCCCTCCAGCAGTCCTCCCTCCGCGGCCGGATCGGCCAACGTTCGATACCCATGGAATCGCTGCACCGTCTCCAGATCGACCAACGCCGGGCACACGCCCTTTCGCCCTCCTGAGAACCCCGCCATAAAGTGCGGTTCGATCAGCCCGGTCACGATCCGGAAATCGGCCTCGGCAAATCTGCGGCACACCTTTACGGGCGGATCTTCGCTGACGCTGGTCAGAGTGGCGGGGTCGTCGGCGCGATGGTCCGTCACTTCGATTCGATCGAGGATATCCTCTCCGACCAATCGCCGCCGTTCGGCGTCGGTGCTGGGGCGATGCATGCCCGTTCCGATGATAATCACGATCGACGAATCGTCGACCCCGGCCGCGTTGATCCTCGCGAGGATCGGCGGCAGGAAGTCGAGATTCGGAACCGGCCGCGTACCATCGGAGATGGTGATCGCGACCGTCTTTGGGCGTTTGGACCGCAGGATCTCGGCCAAGGGGGGCGCGCCGATCGGACGGGCCAACGCTTCTCGCACCGCCCGGGCCGGATCGGTCGCCGCCTTGGGGGCAGAGCCGGCCAGCACGGTCGCCGTGGCCGGGACCGACACTTCCAACCCGCTCTTTCCGTACAGCAGCCCGATGGTTTTGGTTGCAGACACGGCTTCTCCTCAATCGTCAATCCGCTTGCGCCAGACGTCGGCGGACAATTCGACGACGGACTATCCCATCAGGCGTCGAAGATTTTTCCGGGGTTCAGAATCCAGTTCGGATCGAGCCCGCGTTTGACGGCCCGGAGCATATTGAGATAGCTCTCGGAGACGAACGCCGGCATGCCCTTTTTGCGTTTGTGGCCGATACCGTGTTCGCCGGAGAGCCGCCCCCCCAACGCCGCGGCCTTGGCGTACAGTTCGGCCTGCATCTTGGGCCAGGTCTGTTCCCACTTCTCCATGGACCACTCGGGATCTTTGATGATTCGCGTGTGCATGTTGCCGTCGCCGGCGTGGCCGAAGGAGGGGGCCATGAGGCCGTACTTGGCCGATAGCTCGGTAATCGCGGCGATCAAGTCGGCGATCTGACCCGGCGGGACGACGATGTCTTCGTTCACCTGGTGGGGGGAGACCAACGCGAACGCCTCGGCGATGTTCCGCCTCACCTTCCAGATCCGCTCGCTGGTGGTGCTGTTGTCGGCGACGTACACCTCGATGGCGCCGGCCTCGAAGCACTGCTCGCCGATCGCCTCGTAGTCGCGCTCGATCACTTCGGCGTCTTGCCCGTCGACGGTGATCAGCAGCATCGCGCCGGCCTGCTGGTAGGGGATCGTCTCGTTGAGGTAATCGCACGCCGCTCGGACCGACTGCTGGTCCATGTACTCGATGGCGGTGGGGATCACGCCGCCGTCTGTCATAATCTTCGGCACCGCGCCGATGGCGTCTTCGGTGCTCTTGAACAGACACAGCAGATCGGCGCTGGCGGTGGGTTCGGGGACCATCTTGAGGATGATCTTGGTGAAGATCCCCAGCGTGCCCTCCGAGCCGACCATCAGTTGGACCATATTGTAGCCGGTGACGTCCTTGATGAGCTTGCCGCCCAGTTGGACGATCTCGCCGGTGGGGGTGACGATTTCCATTCCCAGCACATAGCGGCTGGTGACGCCATATTTGACGGCCTTGCCGCCCCCGGCGTTCTCGGCGACGTTGCCGCCGACGTAGCAGGTCTCCAGGCTCATCGGGTAGCCGGCGTAGAACAGCCCGGTCCCTTCGAGGGCTTC
Source organism: uncultured bacterium (assembly GCA_965372365.1). Classification (GTDB taxonomy): domain Bacteria; phylum Planctomycetota; class Phycisphaerae; order SM23-33; family FEN-1343; genus CBDVCA01. The sequence continues at coordinate 32,575 of CBDVCA010000012.1, read as the reverse complement.
GTTGATCTCGCTGGTCACCACCCCCGGCTCGCAGGTGACCATCATGTTGGCGACGTCGATTTCGAGAATGCTGTTCATTCGGTCGCACATCAGCACGAGCCCGCCGTAGATGGGCACGGCGCCGCCGGAGAGTCCGCTACCGGCGCCGCGGGGCGTGACGGGGATCATCTCGCGATTGACCAGCTTCATAATGGCCGCGATTTCGTCGGCGGTTCGGGGCCGCACCAAGGCTTCGGGCATATGCGCGTAGCGAGGGTCGGGCACTTCGTCGTGCGAGTAGGGTTCGAGCTTGTCGGCGTCGTCGAAGATAACGTACGAGTCGCCCACGATCGACCTCAGTTCGTCGGCGATCTCAGCAGTGATGGGATTGTATTTCGTTTCGGGCATTCTTGCTTCCTGGCTATGTCGTAGAGACAAACTCGAAGGACGAATATCGAAATCCGACGCTCTGGCGCCCCGAAGGGAAACAAATTAGAAATTCGAAGACTGCAATACTCAAAACGACGGGTCGCGATCAATGGTCGTTTCGGGTTTCTGGCATTCGTGCTTTGTATTTGTTTCGTATTTCGTGCTTCGTATTTCGTATTTTTCGGCCTACTCGGCTTGTGTCGCTTCCTTGAGCTTCTTCGTCAACGCCGGAGCCACCAGGAACAGGTCGCCGACGACGCCGAGTTCGCTTACGCGGAAGATCGGCGCCTCGGGGTCTTCGTTGATCGCGATGATCGTATCGGCGGTCTGCATCCCGGCGATGTGCTGAACCGATCCGGACAGCCCCAGACCGATGTAGAGCTTGGGGGTAATCGTCTTGCCCGACAGCCCGATCTGGTGGGAGTAGCTCATCCAGCCGCGATCGACCACATCTCGCGTCCCGCCGACGGCGGCGTCGAGCGTCGCGGCCAACTGCTCGATCAACGCCAGATTATCGGCCTTCTTGATCCCGCGGCCGACGGCGACCACGCAATCAGCGTCCTGGATCGTGTGCTCGTCGGTATTGGCCACGAAGTCGATCTTCTTCACGCGGCTGCCCAACTTGTCGGCCGGCGCGGTCAGACGGATGATCTCGCCGGTGCGTCCTTCGACGGCCGCGGCCGGGCGGGTGGATCGCGGGCGAACCGTCGCCATCTGCGGGCGATGGTCCGGCGTCTTGATCGTCGCGAGGATATTGCCGCCGATCGCCGGGCGGGTCTGCAGCAGGTTGCCGGTCTCATCTTCGATATCCAGCACCGTGCAGTCGGCCGTCAGCCCGGCGTGGGCCTTGATGGCCACCAACGGCATCAGCGTTCGTCCGGTCGAGGTGGCGCCGGCGATGACAATCTCGGGGCGGTGCTCGGTGAGCAGACTCAGCATGCAGGCGCCGTAGGGCTCGGGGAGGAAGTCGGCCAGTTCAGGCGCCTCGGTGGCGATCACACGGTCGGCGCCGCGATCGATCAGGCCCTGCAGATCCTCTTGGGGGATATCGCACCCGAAGATGATCGCCGTCAGGTCGGTTCCGCGCTTGTCGGCCAAGTCGCGGCCTCGGGTGAGCAACTCGTGGCTGATGCGGGTCACCCTCCCGCCGGACTGCTCAGCCAGAATCCATACGCCTTGATGTTCCATGGTCAAATCAGTTCCCGTTCCTGCAGAAATTCCACGATCCGCTCGGCGGCCTTCTCGGCGCCGGTCTCGTCTTCGGCGGTAAGCGTCTCACACGCGCGGGCCACCTTCGGGCGAAAGATCTTCACTACCCGGGTGGGCGAGCCCTTCAGCCCCAGTTTCGATGCGTCGACGTCCAGATCGGCCACCGTCCAGACGGGCAGGTCGCATCTCTTGGCCTTCTGCTTGCCGCGAAGCGTGGGCAGTCGGGGGTCGGAGACCTCCTTGACGACCGTCAGCACCGCCGGAAGCTGGACGTCGAGAACTTCGTAGCCCTCTTCGACCATTCGGTGGACGCGTGCGACGCCGTTGGCGACCGACTCGACTTTGCTGACGTAGGAGACGACCGGAAGGTCGAGGAACGCCGCGATGCCCGGGCCGACCTGGCCGGTGTCGCCGTCGGTGGCGCGTTCGCCGCAGAGGATCAGGTCGAAATCACCGATCTTCTTGACCGCCGCGGCCAGTACGTAGGACGTCGACCACGTGTCGGCGCCGGCGAAGGCCCGATCGGAGACCAGGGCCCCCGAGTCGATGCCCATCGAAATCGCTTCCTTGAGGGCTTTGACCGCTTTTGGGGGGCCCATCGAAAGGCCGATGGTTTCGGCGTCGTCGCCGGCGGTTTCCGCCAGTTGAATGGCCACTTCGATCGCGTAAAGGTCCAACGGGTTGACGATGGCTTCCACGCCGTCGCGAACCATAGTGCCCGTCTCTTCGTCCATCTTGACGGTGCTGGTTTCGGGTACTTGTTTGATCGGTACGATAATTCGCATAGTCGCTTGTCCTGTATAGCCTCCGCACAGGTGCGGAAAACCTAATGATACGAGAAACGGTCGCGACAGTCAATTGGGTCATCCGGATGGGCTGCGTCTACATAGGGAGAGGGTCGAAGGGGCTGTCGCCTCGAAGCCCGCCCCCATGGCCCTCGGAAGGAGGTCGCCAAGGCGTTGGGCGGGTAAGGCCGTCAGGCCGACAGAATTGTAGCCCCACCCGTGAGGGTGGGGTGTGATGGCGAATCGAAGAACGGCAAAGCCCCGTCAGGGGCGACAGAGGCGCCCATGTTGGGTTTCTGTCGCCCCTGACGGGGCTTGTGCACTGTTTCTTGGGTTCATCCGCAAGTACCGGGGAGTTGGTCCGACCAGTCCCATCGCGAACTAGCCCCCCGCAGTGCGGGGGGTCGAAAGCCGTGCGAATCCGCAACTTGTGGTTGGATCGTTCGTTTTCCGCCGATCCACATCAGATTCACGCCCCGATATCATCGGTCCAGCGACCCCCTGCACTGCAGGGGGCTAGTAACAGAGTAGTGAGGTTGTCCTTACCCTCTCTTGCTCAGCACGTCGGCCTCGTATTGCCGCACTTCGTTGAGCCATGCGGGTCCGGCGGGGATGCCGTTTTTGAGGCAGCAGTAGTCCCAGACGGCTCCGAGGGGCATGGTTTTGAGTTCTTCGAGCATCGCCAGGCGTGCGGTGAAATCGCCGGCGTTTTCCAGTTCGCGGAGCATTCCGGTCGGCTCGACCAACGCGGCCAGCAGGGCCTTTTGCATGCAGCGGGTTCCGATGGCGTAGGCCGCGACGCGGTTGATGGAGGCGTCGAAGAAGTCCAGGCCGATGTGGACCCGGTCGAGGAAGTCGCCGCGGACGATCTCTTCGGCGATGTTGCGCAGTTCGTCGGAGAGGATGACCACGTGGTCGCTGTCCCAGCGGACGGGGCGGCTGACGTGCAGCAGGATTTCGTCGAGGTAGATCAGGGCCGACGAGATCTTGTCGGAGATCATCTCGGTGGGGTGGAAGTGCCCGGCGTCGAGGCACAGCAGCTTGTTGTTGGCGATGGCGTAGCCCATGTAGAACTCGTGGGAGCCGATGACGCAGCTCTCGGAGCCGATACCGAACAGCTTGCATTCGACGGCGTCGAGTACGCATTTCGGGTCGAGTTTCTCGGCGAACGTTTCGTCCAACGACCTTTTCAGCCGCATCCGGGCGGCGAGGCGATCGATGGGGATATCTTTGTAGCCGTCGGGGACCCACACATTGACCACCGCCGGGGAGCCCAGTTCGCGGCCCATATACTCGCCGATCTTCCGGCAGGCGATGGCGTGATCGACCCAGAACTTCCGAATACCCTCATCGTTGGACGACAGCGTGAATCCGTCGCCGGCCTTGGGGTGGGAGAAGAACGACCCGTTGAAGTCCATGCCGAGGTTATTGGCCTTGGCCCACTCGACCCACGCGTCGAAATGCTCCGGCGCCAGTTGGTCGCGGTCGACCCGGGCGCCGCCGGTTTCGGCGTAGATGCCGTGCAGATTCAGCCGATGATTGCCCGGCAGCAGGCTGAGCACTTTTTCCAGATCGGCCCGGAGTTGATCGGGCGTGGTGGCCTTGCCGGGGTACCCGCCGGTGGCCATGATGCCGCCGTCGGTGAGGCCGTCGGAGGTCTCGAACCCGGTGACGTCGTCGCCCTGCCAGCAATGCAGGGAGATGGGGATCTTCGTCAGCGCCTCGATCGCCGCGTCGGTATCAACGCCCAACAGCCCGTATTGTTCCTTGGCGCTCGCGTAGGCGGTCTCGATCATTGCATCAGTCGGATGTGCGAACATGGGTCTCTCCTGCCGTCGCCGGGTTTTCCGGGCATTGTAGTCTCGTATCCGGAGTCGCCAAAGGCGGCTACAGGCCTCAGCGGCATTCTATCGATCAACGACGGCTATTGCCAATCATCTCTTCGCCGTCGTGAGTGACCCTCACAATCAACTTGCTCCCGGTGGGGCGCCCTTGTAGCATCTTGATCAGTGTGGAGAAACTCTTTGTTTCACCGTGTCCGGAATCGTCATACTGACAGAAGCATCTTGCCCGTAAGCAGACGTCTCGGCGCCTGCAGCAGTGTGTTCCTGTCAGATCGCTGAAGGCCCATGGTCGGCGAGAGCTGGGCGTCTCTGCGGCGATGTGATGACATCGCCTTCAGGAGAAGGATATGATTCGACTGATTGAAGCCTTGAACTACCGTTGCTTGCGATATGTGCAGCAGCCCCTGAAAGACTTCCAAGTTCTCGTGGGGCCTAACGCCAGCGGCAAGACGACCTTCCTGGATGTGATCGGCTTCTTGAGCGACCTCATTAACGATGGCCTGCACGCGGCGGTGGACAAACGGGCTCGGACGTTTCGTGATCTGCTGTTCAATCATCATGGCGATCGTTTTGAACTTGCCGTGGAAATGGAGATACCCGCAGAGATATGCGAGCAGTATGACGCCGGGCACGCCTTCAATACCATCCGGTACGCAATCGCGATCGGGATGACGCAAGACCAGGAACTCCACATCTTTGACGAGAAAGCGTGGCTTCAGAAATCCAAGATGCCGAGGACTGGCCAGCGGGAGTTGTTCCCGATGGCGCGGGAATCTCCGAAGACAATCATGCATGCGCGGTCATCAGCGAAGCGGACCATCATTTCGAAGAAATATGACGGGAACGATAACTACAACTCCGAGGTGGCCCCGAAATCAGGCAAAGGCTGGGTTTGGGCTATACGTCTCGGTCCGACGAAATCGGCGCTTCGCAATGCGCCGGCGGTGGAAGACATACTGCCTGCGGCCTACTGGATGCGTGATATCCTGAGCAATGGGGTGCAGAATCTGATGCTCAGTAGTATGGCCTTGCGTCACAGCAGTCCTCCGGGCAAGGGGTACACGTTCCAGGCGGATGGCTCCAATCTTCCTTGGGTGTTGCACCGGATGGAGAGGGAGTCTCCATCCTTGATGCAGGAGTGGATCGCGCATGTCCAAACCGCCTTGCCGGACATCACAAAGATCGAAACCGCCGAGTTTCCCGATACCCGCCACCGGTATCTTCGTCTGATCTACAAAGGCGGGTTGGCTGTGCCTTCATGGATGGCTTCAGACGGCACGTTGCGTCTCCTTGCGTTGACCTTGCCTGCCTACCTTCAAGACTTCCGCGGCGTGTACCTTATCGAAGAGCCGGAGAACGGCATACATCCGATGGCCATGGAGACCGTGTTTCAGTCCCTGAAGTCTGTGTATTCGGCTCAGATACTGCTGGCCACGCATTCCCCTGTGATTCTAGCACAAGCCGAACCCGACGAAGTCCTGTGTTTCAGCAAAGATGACGCCGGCGCTACCGATGTAGTTCTGGGAAGTGAGCACCCGAAGTTGAAAGACTGGCAGGGGAGCATCAGCTTCAGTGACCTATATGCTTCGGGGGTGTTGGGATGAGGAAGGTCGCGAAGCGAGATCTCTTCGTGGTGGTGGCTGATCAGGATGTTGAGAATGCAATCAGCGGCCTGCTGAACAGGCATCACTCCCTGCGTATCCGTCCGACAGGCTTCAATCCCAAAGAGGATATGCTTCGCTTCAACGGGCGTGACGCCGGTTGCTGCAAGCAAGCTGTTGAACTCCTTCGGCCGGCTCAGCGAACCCATGAACACGCCATTGTGTTTTTCGATCGAGAGGGTAGCGGTCGCGACGGCGATACCCCGGAGGATATCGAGGCGGACATCGAAAGCGGGCTCTCGGCGAGTGGTTGGGGACCCCGCGCTCAGGCCATTGTGTTCGATCCGGAGTTCGAGATTTGGGTCTGGAGTGAATCGCGGCATGTGGCCACCGAGTTAGGATGGGGTTCCAGTGAGGAACTGGGCGCCTTTCTCGTGGAAAAGGGCTGGTTGTCAACTGGTCAGACGAAACCGAGGCGTCCGAAAGAGGCACTGGAGGATGCGCTTCGCGAGAAGCGACAGCCATACTCATCGCGGCGTTTCAAGAGATTGGCTGAAGTCGTCGGACGTCTGGATCATTGTTCAGATCGGGCCTTTCGGAAGTTGCTTGCCACACTTGGAGCGTGGTTCCCCCGGCAACCGAGTTGATCCGAGCGACTTGGCGGAGGAAGTCACTCTTATGGCGGCCGCGGCGGCTCGCACGCCTACCTCGTGCATGAGTTCGTCGGCGCCCGGGCCCACGATCGAACGCCGGCGATCCATGCGTGGGAGGCTGTGCGTATGGCCGCCATCCGCGCAGGCTCGCAGGGACGGCGGTCTGCACGCCGCCGCACTTGGTGGGCGAACGCAGTGATCGGATCCGGGTTCACCAGTCGTATCTCGTTACGCAGCAGACTTGCTGGGAATCCTCGGCATGTATAGCATTGAAGATAGGGACGGGGGGAGTGTGCGGACACGCGGGATGACAGGCGGTCGCCGGTAGGAGGGCGGCCAAGCATGGGGGGGGGCGTTGATCCACTCGTTTGAGAACCCGCTGCTCTGGCTGCAAGCGATATCGTGGGGTCCATCGGGGCGATTGTTGTTTCCGTTGGCGGCCGCGGGGGCGTTGCTGGCGGTGGGGATGCTGTGGCGCGTTTCGGCGTTGCGGTCGTGGTTCCGCGCCCACACCGGCGGCACACGCTCGGCGGCGGATCGTTCTGTGGGCCATGAGGTCGGCGGCTCCGACGGTGGCGGCTCCGACGGGGAGGAGCGATTCCACGATTTCTTCGCAAACGCCGCGGTTCCACTGCACATCTTCGGTCCCGACCGGATAATCATCGACATCAACCAGGCCGAGTTGGACCTGATCGGGTACGAGCGGTCCGAGATCGTGGGCGTCAAGACTTGGGCCGATCTGATCGTCCCCGAACAGTGCGAACAGTTCGAGCGACACTGGCGGCGACTGCTCCAAACGCACGATGTGCGAAATCTGGAATACACCGTCGTCCGCAAGGATGGTCGGCATGTCTATGTCCTGCTCAACGCTTCAGCTCGTTATGACGTTCAGGGGCGGTTGCTCAACACCCGGGGCAGCGTGGTGGACATCACCCGCCGCGTCGAGGCCGAGGCTGCGTTGCGAAGGAGTGAGGGCCTGTATCGGACGCTGGTGGAGAATATCGACCTCGGGATTATGTTGATCAGTTCGGAGTACGAAGTCCTGATGACCAACGCGACCGAAGGCAAGGTGCTCAGCAAACCCGTGAGTGACTTGATTCAGCGTGAAATCGAGAAATGCTCCAAAGAAGGCGTTCCCTGCGCCGGAACCCGAGCGATGGCCACCGGCCGGCCGGCCGAGGACGAAACCGAAGGTGTTGGCGACGACGGCGTTCGCTTCACCGTGCATATTCAGGCGTTCCCGGTGACCGGTAGCGAGGGGACGATCACGGGCTTCATTGAAGTGGTGGAGGATGTTACCGATCGGCGCGACGCCCAGAGGGCGCTGGCCGAAAGCGAAGAGCGGTACCGCACCCTGGTGGAGAATATCCCCGGCGTACTCTATCGATGTGAAATCGAGCCCCCTTGGGCCGTGGACCACATCAGCGAGGGCATGGAGAACCTTGTCGGGCGCGTCGCCGCGGACTTTATGGCGGGTAAGGTGACGATCGGCGAGATGATTCACCCGGACGATCTTCCCGATGTGGTTGAGGGTGTCCGCCAAGCGGTGGAGGCCCGCCGTGCGTTCACGCTGGAATACCGTTTTCGCCACGTTGACGGGAGCGATTGTTGGGTTCACGAGAACGGCCGGGCGATTTACGACGAGCGAGGCGAGCCGCTCTGGCTGGACGGGGTGATTCTGGATGTGTCCGATCGCCACCGGTACGAGGAGGCTCAGCGGAAGAGCGAGGAACGGTACCGAGTGTTCTTTCTGACGTCTCACGACGCGTTTATGACCGTGTCCCCGGCAGGGAAGTTGCTTTCGTTCAATCCGGCCATGAAGGAGATGTTCCGCGCGGCCGACGATGCCGAGATGAGGTCGTTGGCGCCGTGGCAGATGTCGCCGCCGCGGCAGCCGGACGGCCGTTTGTCGTCGGAGAAGGCCGCCGAAATGATCCAGGCGGCTCTGCGTGATGGGTCGAATTTCTTCGAATGGACCCACAGGCGTTTCGATGGGGAAGACTTTCCGGCCACGGTGATGATCAGTTGCGGAGAGCTACGGGGGGAGAGGATACTCCATGCGACGATTCGGGACGTCACCGCTCAGAAGAAGGCCGAGAAGGCGATACTTGCTTCGGAGGCCAGATATCGCTCGATTTTCGATTCGGTCAGCGACGGCATCATGGTGTTCGATATCGACACCTTGGCGGTCTTGGACGCCAACCAAGGCTTCGCCGATATGCTCGGATATACGCGTGACGAACTGACGCACTTGGATGTGGCGGCCTTGAGCGCCGGCGGGGCCGATTACGGCCGCCAAGCCATCCTGGATGATTTGAACGTGGTCCGCAAAGAAGGTAAGCGACTGCGCGAATGGCGAGGCAAGCGTAAGACGGGCGAATTCCTTTGGTTGGAGATCGCCGTCAACATCGTGACCGTCGCCGGCGAGGAGCGAGCGTTGGCGGTCGTCCACGACATTACCGAGAGAAAGGCGGCCGATGAGGCGATACGCGCATCAGAGGCCAGATATCGCTCGATTTTCGATTTGTCCAGCGACGGCATCGCGGTGTTTGACATGGACACCTTGATGATCTTGGACGGCAATCAGGGCCTTGCCGATATGTTCGGATATCCGCGGGACGAACTGATGCACTTGACCCTGCTGGACTTGAGCGCCGGCGGGCCTGACTTCGGCCGCCAAGCCATCCAGGGAGTTTTGGTTCAGGTCAGGAAAGAAGGCTCGATGCGTCACCAATGGCGAGGCAAGCGTAAGACGGGTGAATTGCGTTGGCTGGAGGTAACGACCACCGCTATGAACGTTGCCGGCGAGGACCGGGGCCTGGCGGTCGGCCACGACATTACCGAGAAGAAGGAGGCCGATGAGGCGATACGCGCATCAGAGGCCAGATATCGCTCGATTTTCGATTTGTCCCGCGACGGCATCGTGGTGTTCGACGTCGACACCTTGATGATCCTGGACGCCAATCAGGGCTTTGCCGATATGTTCGGATATACGCGGGACGAACTGACGCACATGACCCTGTTGGATGTGAGCGCCGGCGAGCCTGACTTCGGCCGCCAAGCCATGCGGGGAAATATGGTTCAGGTCAGGGAAGAAGGCCCGCTGCATCGCCAATGGCGAGGCAAGCGTAAGACGGGCGAATTGCGTTGGATGGAGATAACGATTACCGCTATGACCGTTGCCGGCGAGGACCGGGGCCTGGCGGTTGGCCACGACATTACCGAGAAGAAGGAGGCCGACACCGAACGTCGGAAGGTCGCCGAGCAGATGCAGCACGCCCAGAAGCTCGAGAGCCTCGGCGTACTCGCCGGGGGGATCGCCCATGATTTCAACAACCTCCTGGTCGCCATCCTCGGCAACGCCGACCTGGCGCTGATGGACATGGCGGCCAACGCCGCGGAGCGGTCCAGTATTGAAGAGATCAAGCGGGCCGCCAAGCGTGCGTCGGATCTGACCAATCAGATGTTGGCCTATTCCGGCAAGGGCCAGTTCATCATTGAGCCGGTCAACCTGAACGACCTGGTCGGCGAGATGGGGCGACTGCTGGAGGTGTCGATCTCCAAGAAAGCCATTTTGCGGTACGACTTGGCCGAGGGGCTGCCGACCGTTGAGGTCGACGCCAGCCAGATTCGCCAGGTGGTGATGAATCTGATCACCAACGCCTCCGACGCCATCGGTTCGGCCAGCGGGTCGATTAGCCTCCGCACCAGCGAAGTCGACGCCGACCGCTCCTTCCTCGCCGACACCTATCTGGGCGAAAGCCTCCCCGAAGGACCGTATGTCTGCCTGGAAGTGTCCGATACCGGTTGCGGCATGGACGACGAGACGCTGAAGCGATTGTTCGAACCGTTCTACAGCACCAAGTTCTCCGGTCGCGGGCTCGGGTTGGCCGCGGTGCTGGGGATCGTTCGCGGACATCGAGGCGGGCTGAGGGTTCGCAGCGAACTGGACGTCGGGTCCACGTTCGAGATCCTCATCCCGGCCGTTCTCGGCGTCGCCGCGGTCGCTCCCGTCGCCGCTCCCGCCGCCCTCCCATGGCAAGCCCAGGGGGTTGTGCTGGTCGTCGATGACGAGCCCAGCGTGCGGAAAGTGGCCAAGATCATGCTCACCCGTTCCGGCCTGACCGTCCTGACCGCCAAGGACGGGGTCGAGGCAATGGAAGTGTTCCGACGGGAAGGCGACCGAATCGACCTCGTTCTGCTGGACATGACCATGCCCAGGATGGGCGGGGACGAAGCCTACCAAGCCATGCGGAAGATGAGGCCCGACGTGAAGGTGGTGCTCACCAGCGGCTACGGGGAGAAGGCGATCACAGATCGATTCGCCCTCGAGGGGCTCGCCGGGTTCATCCAGAAGCCCTTCGAACTGGAGAAACTGATGACCATGATCCGGGACATTCTCGGCTAGCCGCTACCGGGTTCGGCGTGAGAGCAACCACCCGGCGACCGCCTTGACGAGCAACCCCGCCAGGTAGACGCTCGCGGCCAGTACGATGATGGTCGCCCCCGACGGCAGGTCGGGCTTGTAACTCAGGGCGAGTCCGGCGGTGGTGAAGATCATCGAAAGCGCCACCGCCAGGACCATCACCTGCCAGAGCCGTCGGGCGAACAGGCCGGCCACCGCCACCGGCAGGGTCAGCAGGGCGATGACCATGACGATGCCGACGACCGAGACCAGCAGCACCACCGTCATGGCGGTCAGGCCCAGCAGCAGCAGGTAGTACGCCTCAACATTCACGCCTCGGGTCCGTGTGAACTCTTCGTCGAAGCACACCGCCAGGAATTGCTTGTAGAACAGCAGCGACACGGCGACCACCACCACATCCAGCACCACGATCAACTGAAGGTCGTCGGCGGTGACCATGAGGATGTTGCCGAACAGATAGCTCATCAGATCTTGCTGGTATCCCGGCGTCTTGGCGATGAACAGCACGCCGATCGCCATTCCCGCCGACCACAGGGCGCTGATGACGGTGTCTTCTCGCTGTTTGAACCGAAGCGTCACCACGCCAATAATCGCCGCGGCCGTCAACGCCGCCAGTATCGCCCCGGTCAGCGGCGTCACCCACTGGCGGCCCCAGATCGGATCGACCCACCCCCATCCCAACGCCCGTCGGCAGTACATCGCCGCTCCCATGCCCCCCAAGACGCAGTGGGCGATTCCGCCGGCGAGGTAGGTGATCCGCCGGGCGACGACATACGCGCCCACCACCCCGCAGGCCACCGAGGCCAGCAGGCCGGTGAGCAGGGCGTACATCATGAACGGCGCGGCGTTCAGCGCTTCGACAAACTCACGCATCGCAGCCTCCTCTGTCGGCGGGGCGGAGGCAGTCGTGATCGTGACGGATCAGCCGGACGTCGTGGCCGTACAACTCGCTCATCAAGTGTCCGGTCAGTTCGGCCGTGGGGTGGACGGCGACGGTCTCTCGTACGCAGATCACCTTGTCGACGAGGTCGGAGACGAAGCCGATGTCGTGGGAGACCATCACGATGGTGAGCCGCTTGCTGAGCGTTCGGAGCAGGTCGTAAAAGTCCTGCTCGACGCCGATATCGAGATTGGCCGTGGGTTCGTCCAGCAGCAGCAGATCGGGCTCCGACGCCATCGCCCTGGCGATCAGAAGCCGCTGCCGCTGGCCGCCGGACAGTTCGGTCATTCGCCGGCGCCGCAGATCGTAAAGCCCCACCTTCTCCAGCGCCTCGGTCGCCGCCACGCGGTCGGCCCGCCGGTACGGTCCGAACAGCCCGGCCTTGCCGATCCGTCCCATCATCGCCACGTCCATGACGCTTACCGGGAAGGTGGGGTCGAACTGGGCGTGCTGGGGGGCGTAGCCGATCCGCCGGCGAGCGTGGTCGGGGGCGTGGCCGAAGATGCGAATGGCGCCGCGATTGGGTCGCAGCAGGCCGAGCATGAGTTTGAGCAGCGTAGTCTTGCCGCCGCCGTTGGGTCCGACGATGCACACCCGCTCGCCGACGGGAATGCGAAGGTTCACCTCGCGCAGGATGGGGTGGCCGTTGTAGGCGAACCAAAGGTCGGCGATGTCAATTGCATACGAGCGATCCATCGGCATACCTTACAGGGTGGGGGACGCCAAGGCTCTTTCCAAACTGTCGGCAATGTGCGTCATGTTCGTGATGTAATCGCCGGCCAACGGGTCCAGTGCGATCACGACCCCGCCGATCTGCCGGGCGATCGATTGGGCCGCCTGGCTGGAGAACTGCTTCTGGACGAAGATGATCGTAACCCCCTCGGCCTTCGCTTCGGCGACGAGCCGCTTGATGTGACGCGGCCCGGGCGACCGGCCGCCGGTTTCGACGGCGTGCTGATTCAGTCCGTACGCCTCGGCGAAGTAGCCGAACGCCGGATGGTATACGAAGAACGTCTTGCCGGCCAAGGGAGCCAGTTGCCGAGTGAGCCTGGCGTCGAGGTCGGCCAGTTCGGTCTCGACGGACTTGAGATTCTCACGGTACGCGTCGGCTCCGGTGGGGTCCAGGCGGATGAGCTGTTCGCAGATCCGCTGGGCGAGAACCTTGGCGATCCGGGGCGACATCCAGATATGCGGATCCATCTCGGTCTTGTCAGGTGCGCGGGGTCCATGGTCGCGGTCGTGGCCGTGGAGGTGGGATGCCGCCGGAAGCGTGTCGATCCCTTCGCTGAGATCGACAATGCGGACCGGGGCGGCGACCGACGCCAGCTTGGCCGCGATGCGTGTCTGCATCGGCAGCCCCACCCCCAGAAGCAGCTTCGCCTGGCTTAGCTGAACCATTTGCCTGGGTGTGGGCGCATAGGTGTGGGGGTCTTGCCCGGGCCGGACAAGCGCACGGACGGCCAGGTGCGGCCCGCCGATTCGCCGGACGAACCACGCCAACGGCTCAATGCTGACGAATACCTCAGGCGGTGGACTCGTCCGGTTGTCGTCGCCGCCGCAGCCGGCCATGGCCAACGCCGCGATGGCGGCCAGGATCCAGATTCTCTTGGCGAGGGTGTCTCTCATCGTACGATGCAGTATACGTCGGCGGGTCTTCGTCCGAAATGGCGGTGGTGATATTCGCCGCCATTGTCCACACGCTGCTTGCACCGGCGGCGGAGCCTGCTAGCATGGGCGCGAGTTTGCGTAGATGGGCGGCGCCGTGGCGCGGCCGCGTCGCCTGCCCGGGAGATTTTCTCTGAATACCAACGATCCAAGCAGCACCGACCGCACCCGAGGAGGCGTCGCCACATTGGGCGCTTTCGCACTGTGGGGCGTATTGGCGGTGTATTGGAAGGCCCTCGACGCGATCGACCCCAGGACGGTCCTCGCCCATCGGGCATGGTGGACACTTGTGCTTGTGATGGTCCTGGTCGCGGCCACGCGACGGGGCGGCCGGTTGCTCGGCGTCTTGCGACGACCGGCTCTTGTGGGGCGGCTGGTGCTCACCGGCCTGTTACTGGGCGCCAACTGGTACCTCTTCATCTGGTCCGTTAATCACAACTACTTTCTCCAGGCCAGTCTGGGCTACTACATCAATCCACTCATGAGCGTTCTTCTCGGACGCGTCTTTTTGGGCGAGCGCCTTCGACGCGCCCAGATCGTCGCCGTATTCACAGCCGCGGCCGGTGTGATGGTGATGGCCTTCGGCAGCGGGGGGCTGCTTTGGATCTCCCTGTCGCTCGGGGCGACCTTCGCGGCGTACGGGCTCATTCGGAAGACGACCGACGTCGATTTGCTGTCGGGGCTATCGGTCGAAATGATCGTTCTGACCGCCGTGGGGGTCGTCGTGACCACAGGCGCCGGCGGCGGTCGGTCGGTGTTCGACTTCGCCGCCCCAACGTGGCTGCTCCTGATCGGCGCTGGGCCGGTCACCGCCGCGCCGCTGCTGCTGTTCGCTTACGGCGTCCAACGCATCCGCCTGTCGACGGTGGGGTTCTGCCAGTATCTGGGCCCCAGTTGCATGCTCATCCTGGGCGTGCTGGTCTACCACCAGGAGTTCACTGCCAGACATGCCGCGACGTTCGGGCTCATCTGGACGGCCCTGGCGATCTACTCGTACGATTCGTTCCGCAGTTCCAGGCGATGATGGCCGGGCTATTGCGTTCCACCTCAAAGGCCGCTCGGGAAGAACCGGGCGGGCGAAGTGAAGTACAGGGATCTGTGAATGAAACGATTGCTATTTCTCGCTCATCGCGTGCCGTACCCGCCCGACAAAGGCGAACGCCTTCGCGCGTATCACGAGATTACGGCGCTCTCAGAGCACTTCGACGTCACCGTCGCCACACTGGCCCATAGCGCCGCGTCGGTGGCCGCGGCCAAGGAGTTGGGGCGTTTTTGCCGGAAGGTGCTGGTCGCCCGCTCGTTCGCCCCGATCGCCTACGCCCAGGCGGCGTTGGGCCTGCTTGGCGGCCGGTCGGCCACCGAAGGGTACTTTCGTAGTCGCCGCCTCATTCGCCTGGCGTCCGGAGCCGCGGCCGAGGCGCCGTTCGACGTGGCGGTGGGGTACTGCTCGGGGATGCTCGACACGTTGATGGCGGTCCCCGCGACGGCGCGGGTGCTGGACCTCGTCGACGTCGACAGCGCCAAGTGGGATGCGTACGCCGCCAGAGGCGATGGGCTCAAGAGTCTGCTTTACGATCTCGAATCTCGCCGGGTGGCGGCGTTGGAGCAGCGTGCGACCGAATCGTGCGACGCCGTGCTGGTGGTCAGCGAAGCCGAGGCCAAGATGCTGGCCCCCGGCAACCCGGTCGTTCACGCGATTGGCAACGGGGTCGATCTGGACTACTTCACCCCCGGCGATGTTCCCGAGGCGCCGGCGGTGGTTTTTACAGGCACAATGAACTATCGGCCGAACGTCGAGGGCGTCTGCTGGTTCGTTCGCGACGTCTGGCCCCAAGTGCGACGGTCGGTTCCCAATGCGACGTTCACCATCGTCGGTCGCGACCCTACCAAAGTCGTTCGCGATCTGGAGCGGGTCGATGGCGTCCACGTGACCGGGACCGTGGCCGACGTGCGACCGTACCTCGCCGAAGCGACCGTGGCCGTGGCTCCGCTTCACATCGCACGGGGCGTGCAGAACAAGGTTCTCGAAGCGATGGCCGCCGGGAAGGCCGTGGTGTCGACCCCCGCGGCGATCGAGGGGCTCGACGTGGGTCACGATAATGACGTCGTGGTCGCCACGACCGCATCGCACTGGGTCCGCTGCATCGTCGGCCTGCTGATCCGAGCCCATCGACCTGAGGAACTGGGGCGCCGGGCGAGGATTGCCGTCGAGACCCACTACAAATGGTCAACCCAAATGGCGCCGCTGGTCGCACTGTGCCACCGACTCATCGCCGCGGCGGGCGAGGGGGCGTCGTAATCCTGCGTATCGCCAAGTGGGCGGCCTTCTTGATCTCGCCGTCGGCGCTTCCGGAAGCCACCCCTCTCGGCTGACCTTGCTTGGCCGTCTCAGCTTCACCTTCGGGCTCGGCCGTCGTTCAATCGACAATCGTCAATCGACAATCAAAATCCCCATCTCCGATCTCTCGCGGCCCGGCCCGCCTTGGTGTATAGTATTCCCTGGTCGGCACGAGGAAGGCCGCTCTCCCGCGAGGGAGGGAGGAAAGTCCGAGCACCGCTGAACCACGGTGGTGGGTAACGCCCACCTGCGGCGTCGCCTCGGCGGCGTCGCACGGGAAAGTGCAACAGAAAGATACCGCCTCAGGTCTTCGGGCCTGAGGTAAGGGTGAAATGGTGCGGTAAGAGCGCACCGCGGCCGAGGTGACTCGTCCGGCACGGTAAACCCCACCGGGTGCAAGGCCAAGCAGCGATGGGCCCGGTTCAGGCCAATGATCGCGGGTAGGCCGCTTCGTCCCTCGGGACGAGAGCCGCTCGGTAACGGGCGGTCCAGATAAATGGTCTTCACCGCAACGGACCCCGCCAAGGTCCGTCGCGGCACAGAACTCGGCTTATATCGTGTCGACCAAGGCATTTATCGCGATAGGCCGCCGCGGCCCGCTTCACCGGAGCGGGCCGCCCGGCTCACAATCGCTTCGCGATCGGTAACTTCGCCCCCGTAGCGGATTTGCCCCTTGACGCCCCCGGTCAGTCGTGTACACTACCGCGAATTACAACACGGGGCGTAGCTCAGCTTGGCTTAGAGTGCTGCGTTCGGGACGCAGAGGTCGCTGGTTCGAATCCAGTCGCCCCGAGTTTTCGGCAAAGCCGAAAAATAGAGCAGGAGAAGATGGAAAGTAGAGAGTAGGCAAGAAGAACCATCGTATGGGCAGATCGTTCGTGAACGAATCGGACTCTCCTGCGGTCTACTTTCTCCTTTCTCCTCTCTTGCCGTTGGTTCAACATGCCGGGGAAAGGTACACGTAGTGGCCTTCACATTCGAAAAGCTCAATGTCTACCAAAAAGCCATCGACTTCGCCGACGCCGCCTGTACGCTGACCAAGAGCTTTCCGCGCGGCTATTTCTTCCTCGCCAACCAACTCAACCGTGCAGCTTTGTCCATCGCCGCCAATATCGCCGAAGGCAACGGCCGATTCACCAAGCCGGACCGAAAGAACTTCTTCGGGATAGCCCGCGGCAGCGTTCAAGAGTGTGTACCATTGCTTGAGTTGGCTTGCCGCCAGAAAGTGCTTGAGGCGAGACGACATCAACAACTCAAGGCCAATCTTGAAGAAATCGCCCGGATGCTCTCGGGCCTGATCAAAGGGCTTGAGAAGCGGAAGACATGATCGACGGATTGTAAGGTCTGCCGTTCTCCTCCGAGTTTGAACCGTTGACAGACAGCCGATGTTATCCGAGTTTCACAGGAAGCACGAGTATGGAGAAGCAGAGAGTCACAATTGCTTTTGGGCGGACAGCGTTTACGCAGCTTTGCGAGGCGTTTGAAAACGGCAAATGGATGTCGTGGGATTTTCCGGATCACATTGTTCGTCTCGAACTCGACCCGACAATTGAAGATGATGGGGTCATCTACCGACACGATGGGCGGCGATATGAGACGCAGAATCTGATGGAGTACGATTTTCCCTGCACGCACTTTCCTGATGACATCACTCGCCTGCTCAACCTGGCATACAAGGAAGCCATTCGGTGTTATGAGACATCGTGCTTTCTCGCAAGCATCGCCCTTTGTGGCCGAACGATCGAAACCGCGCTGGGAGCTTCGTACCAGAAGGTAGTTGGCATCCATCCTTCAGAAGACAAGACGAAGCCCGGAATGAACGCGATTATCAATAAGCTGAAGAAGGCCGGACACAAGTTCCCTCCGGGCCTGAATGAGAAGATGGAAGTGATTGCGTTGCACCGCAATACGGCAGTGCATGGTAACTTGGTTATCCCTACAGATGATGAAGCTCGTAGTGTGATTTACTCGACGCGAGATGTCCTCATTATGATCGTAACATGAGCTGTCTGTGAAGCCTAACCGGCGACCCCGCCTCGTGTTTGCAGTACGTCAACGAGGCGCTGGATATACGCGTCCAGCGGCCGCAAGAACGTCGTAATGTATGGCTGGACGGCCATGTCGTGTTCAAGGTTCCGCCAGTCGCCCCGAGTGAAAAGGCCAGTCTTTGACTGGCCTTTTCGCTAGAGCAGGAGAAGGTAGAAAGAAGAAAGTAGACACGGCGGCTGACGCTCGGAGGAACGCTCCGCCAGCGATGGTGAACAGGCCTCCTGCGGCCTCCTCTCTACTTTCTACTCTCTCGCCGTTTCGTTGTCGGACCGCGCACGAAAGGGGCATACAACCTTCAAGGAGGTACCGCATGTCCCGACCGCCGAAGCAGCTCCCGGATCTCTGTCGCCACACCGCTTCCAATCGCCGGCGGATTTCAGGATTGACGTCGTTGGTTGTTCACAGAACCTGTAGCCGCAGATCATCGCTGGTGAGGTTCTGGCCGTCGGTCACGCGGTAACGATGCCGGTCCCCGTTCAATTCCGTGATGACCACCTTGGGGAGAATCTCCTCGGTCGTAATCCCGAAGGTTCGCCCCTCGTTGGCGAACGCCACATTCGTCAGTCGGGCTCGGCCGATGGACTTGGCGACGACGTTGCTGTCGGCGAACAGTCGCTCGTAGTCGCCCGCGGCGGCGCCGGTCAGGCCGGTGATCGCGAAGGATTCGATACGGCCTCGCAGGCGCGGGGTGTCGCCCTTATCGGGGCTTGGGGCGGTATGGGGCGGACCCTACTCGCCGCGGCGAGCTACAAATCTGTCGGCCCTGCGGGCCTCAACGGCAGATTCGCTTGAGCGATCAGACCCCATTCCAAGCACGCTCTTGCATCATGGCCGAACGAATACCCGCCACCGGTTCGGGATGAGAGCCCGATTATTGAAAACCAACTGTGAACGGTTACACTTTTTGCAGAGGGGGCGGGAAAAGGGCTTGCGGCCGCCTATGGGTGTAGGTAACATTTGCTTTCGACAGCCTGTCGGTGTGGCTGGCTGCCTCCGGGGTCTCGGCGCGATATGGCTTCACAGGGCGATAATCGATCCAGGTGAGGTTCGTGGAAGGAGGTTTGCGATGACGATGATCGATCAGGCGAACGAGCAGGGGCGGGAACCTGAGGCTATTGCTCAGATCAGGGACAAGTATTCCAGGATCATCGAGCAACTGGGTCGTGTGTTGGTGGGCATGGAGGATGTGATCGAGCAGGTCATGGTGGGGTTGCTATGCCACGGCCACTGCATGCTCGAGGGCGTGCCGGGGGTGGCGAAGACTTTGTTGGTTTCGTCCCTCGGTAAGACGTTGGGGCTGAAGTTCGGCCGCGTTCAGTTCACCCCCGACCTGATGCCGGCCGACATCACCGGCACCGACGTATTGGAGGAGGACCACACCACCGGCAAGCGGGTTTTTCGCTTCATCAAGGGGCCTCTGTTTGCCAATATCATCTTGGCCGACGAGATCAACCGCACTCCCCCTAAGACTCAGAGCGCTCTTTTGGAGGCCATGCAGGAGCGTCAACTGACTGTCGGGAATGTGACGTACCCTTTGCCGCACCCGTTTTTCGTTCTGGCGACGCAGAACCCTATTGAGCAGGAGGGCACCTACCCGTTGCCTGAAGCCCAGTTGGATCGGTTCATGCTGAAGATTCATGTCGACTACCCCAGCGAGGCTCAGGAAATCACCATTGCCAAACAGCAGACCACCGACTACGCCGCCGAGGTCGAACCGGTCTTCACGGCCGGGGAGGTCGAGCGATTGCAGGCGATTATCCGAAAGGTGCCCGTGGCCGATCACGTGTACAAGTTCGCGGTTCGCCTTGTGCGACTGACCCGTCCGACCTCGCCCCACGCCCCGGAGATCATCCGCAAGATGGTCGCGTGGGGCGCCGGGCCGCGTGCGAGCATTTACCTAGTGTTGGCGGCCAAGGCTCGGGCGGTGCTCCAGGGACGCTGTCACGCCACGATGGACGACGTGGCGGCCATGGCCTTGCCGGTGTTGCGGCATCGCGTGCTTCCGACGTTTAGCGCCGAGGCCGCCGGCAAGACCTCCGACGATATTTTGGATTCGCTGCTCAAATCCGTAGTGTCGTCCCGGTCGGGGGCGGCTCTCACGCGATAGCTTGGGGACCGGGAGAACTGGAGGATCGCCGACGGCGGATCCGTGGTTCGTTTGTGGATGGATTGGGAGGCTATCGTGGCGCACGAGACGGATCGGCAAGACCTGATTGACCCGCAGACGCTGACTGGGGCGGGAGACCTCCACGTGGTGGCGACGCGAATCGTTGAGGGGTATCTGGCCGGGCGGCACCGCTCCCCGCATAAGGGCGGGTGCGTGGAGTTCGCCGAGCACCGGCCCTACAGCCCCGGCGATGAGGTCCACCTGATCGACTGGCGGGCCTACGCACGCAGCGACCGGTACTACATTCGCCAGTTCGAAGAGGAGACGAATCTCCAGGCGATTCTGGTTCTCGACGGCAGCGGTTCGATGGGCTTTGGCTTGGAGGGGATCACGAAGTTTCGCTACGCCCAGATTCTCGCGTCGTGCCTGGCCCGGCTGCTGCTGCACCAGGGCGATGCGGTCGGCATGGCCGTCTGCGACCGGCAGATCCGGTCGTACATTCCGCCGCGATCGAATCCATCTCACTTCCGGGTTCTGCTGGACCCGTTGACCGACAGCCGCTGTGGGGGCGAGACGTCGCTGGCGTCGGTGCTGGGGGAAGTCGGCAAGCGGCTCAAACGGCGGGGCATGGTGATTGTGCTGTCGGACTGCTTCGAGGAGGAGGACCGCCTCATCGAAGCGATGCATCTGCTACGCGTTCGCGGCCACGAGCTTTGGCTGCTGCACGTGATGGCCCCGGAGGAACTGTCGTTCTCGTTCAGCAACTGGTCGACGTTCCAGTGCCTGGAGGGGACCGGCCGGCTGCAACTGGACCCGGCCGTGATCCGCAAGAGGTACCTGCAGCGCGTCGAAGCGTTCCTGGAGCGGATTCGTCAAGGCTGCGCCGATGTCCAGTGCGATTACAGCCCCGTGACGACCGATCAGCCGATCGGACCGACGCTGGGCTACTACCTGCGGCGGCGGATGGCGCACGCAACATAAACGATACAGCCCACCGTGGGCGGGAGCGAACCGTGCGATGAGTTTCTTGAGCGTCCTGTTTCTGTGGGGCCTGCCGTTGACGGCGATTCCGGTGATCATTCACCTGCTGAATCGTCGTCGACGCACGGTGGTCCTCTGGGGCGCCACTCGGTTCCTTCTGGAGGCGGCGCCCCAACGCCGGCGCAGGTTCATCCCCGCCGATCTGCTGCTGATGCTTCTGCGATTGCTGGTGATCGCGGCGATCGTCTTGGCGTTGGCCCGACCGATGATTCGCTCGACGTGGTTCGGGACCGTCGGCCGGCGAGATGTGATCGTGGTGCTGGACACCAGCATGTCCACCGCACGCCGCGATGGGCAGGTCACTCGATTCGAGCAGATCCGTGAGGCGGCCGAGGAGTTGATCGACGATCTCCACGCCGATGACACGATCCGCGTGTTGCTGGCGTCGTCGTCGCCGCGATGGCTCACTCCCGGCGCCGTCATGGCCACGCCGGAGACCCGGGCGAGCCTGAAGGCGCAACTGGCCGACCTGGCCCCGACGTTGGCCGACGCCGACCTGATGCGATGCGTCCAGGAGGCGCTCGACGCCGACACGATCGACGGGGCCTCCTTCCGCGCCGTGGCGATTCTCACCGACGGCCAATACCACGGCTGGGGCCTTCGCACCGCCGAGTCCTGGTCGGCCATCGGCGAGAAACTCGCTGCGATGGAGCACCCGGCGACCATCAACGCTCGATTGATCGGACGGCAGAATCATGAACCGACGAATCTGTCGGTGGAGTCGGTCAGCGCCCTGCGAACGACGGTGGGGCCGGACGAGGCGGTTACGGTGTTGGCGATGCTCAGGAACACTGGGACCGTCGTCACCGATGCGACGCTCCTGCGATGGTCAGTAGACGGCGAGGATATCGCCGCAACGCCCATCGAGCCCTTGGAGCCGGGGCAGACGACCGAGGTGGATATCGAGCACGTATTCTCGGCGCCGGGGGTCCACGACGTCGCCGTCCGGGTGGATATCGTTGACGACCTGCAGCCGGACAACGTCGGCAATCTGATCGTCGAAGTCGTCGACGCCATCGCGGTTCTGGTTGTGGACGGCAGCCGGCGGCGAGATCCGGCCCGCACCGATACGGGCTATCTGCTGGCCGCTCTGGGGCGCAGGTCAGGGGGGCGGTCGCAGGCATGGAAGTCGGTCTTCCGGCCGACGGTCATTGAACCGGCGGCTTTGATCGACGAGCCGCTCGCTTTGTACAACTGTGTTGTCCTGGCCAATGTGAAGAGGCTGGACGAACAGGCCGTGGCCGGTTTGGGCGAGTTCGTACGCCAGGGCGGCGGCTTGTGGATCGTCCTGGCCGATCAAACCGACCGGGAGTTTTTCAATGAGCACCTGTTCGCCGGGGGGGCGGGACTGTCTCCCTTGCCGTTGACGGACCCGATCGGGGACCCGGTCAATCGCCAGCGCAGCGACTTCGTGTACCCGCCGGCGGCCTACCACCCGGCCACAAGGGTGCTTGGCGACGCCGAACGGGTCGACATCGACCAGATCCGCATTTTTCGCCGGCACTGCTTCGATCCGGCCGCCGAAACTCCGCATCTGTCGGTGCTGTTGCGAACGGGGCACGGTCGCCCGCTTGTGGTCGAGAAGGGCGTCGGCCGCGGAAGGGTGATCGTCCAGGCGATCGGCCTGGACATTCGCTGGAGCAACTGGCCGGCCTGCCAGGCGTTTGTCGTAGCGACCCACGAATGGCTGTGGTACCTCGCCGAACCGACGTTGGCTCGGCGGAACCTTCACATGGGTGAGCCCATTCGCTTCACGCGTCCCGGCGGCGCCGCCCCCCCCGCGGTGACGGTCCGGACGCCTTACGGTACATCCATCGAGGTCGCTCCACAGTTCCACACGGACCGAGTCGTCTATTCCTACACCGGCATGCATTGCCCCGGTCGCTACGAACTGACGGTAACCCCGCAGGGCGCCCCGGAGCAAACGCTGCCCTACTACGTTCGGCGGAACGCCGACGAATCCGATCTGATCTCTCTGACGCCGCTGGACAAGCGAACCCTCGCCGCCGAAGCGGCGGTGACATTCGGGGCCGACCCGTTCGCCGATGTCGGCCCGCAACTGGCCCGCGCCGAACCGATGTGGTCGTGGCTGTTGATGGCCCTGTTGGCGCTGCTGGTGATCGAGACCCTGCTGGCGGCGTGGCTGACCCGGCGGCGCCTGGCGCCGGCGGCGGCGGCCGTGATGGGCGCGGATGTCATCTTGGACGGAGGGGCGGTATGACCATGGTTCTTCTGGCCGAGACCGTTACACGGACCGTCTTCGCGGGGCGGTTCTCGCCGACGGCGCTTGTGTACGCCGGCGCCGTGCTGGCGGCGGTGATTCTGCTGGTCGCCTGGTGGGAAACCAAGCACGCCAAGCGATGGCCGGCGCTGGCGCCGGCGGCCTTACGCCTGACCGCCGCGGGTGTGGTTCTTTGGATGCTGGCTGAGCCGAGCATCGAAACCAGCACCCGGTACACGCGACGTAAGTCGGTGGCGGTCTTCGTCGACAGCAGCGCCAGCATGGGCCTGGTCGATCCGCCCGAACAGACCGCCGATGCGGCCCGATGGGCGGCTTGCGGCGCCGATCCGAAGAACTGGGGCGCGTTGGCGGCCTTGGACGCGGCGGTCGGGGCGCTATCGGCCGCCGAGGCCTACTGCGACGCGCTGGCGACGACCTGTCGAACCGGGGGTCAGGGCGAAACGATCCGCCGCCAGGCGGCTCATCTGGCCGACAGCTTTGGCGCGACGGCCGACCACCTGCAGCACGCGGCCGGGCTGATGGACGCCTATTCGCCCGAGGATCGGAGCGAGGTGGAGGCGATCTACCAGACGCTTGTTCGCAACGTCGGGCCCGGTGTCGAAACGTTTGGCGCCGGCGCCGGCGCCGGCGACGGCGGCGTTGTGTTGACGCCGGATCGTCGGGCGCGACTCGAGCAGATCGGCGCGACGCTGTCCGGCCTGACCGGCCGGTTGTCCGGCGTGGCCGACCGGGTCGCCGAAGCCGCCGCGACCGGTGATCCGGATATGCGCCGGCGGATGTACCGGCAGGAATCGATGAGTCGGAGCGAGAAGGTCGCCCGGCTACTGGAGGTTGCGGAGAAGAACTGGCTTGCCGAGATCGAGCAAAAAGCCATCGTTCGGCGGTTCCAGTTCCATCGCTCCGTGTGGGGCGCCTCCCCACGACAGTGGTCGGTGCGTTCGACGGCTGAGGTATTGGACCCGACGCAAGGAACGAGTCTGACCGCCGCACTGGAGCAAGCCGCCCGAGAGTCCGCCGGCGGCGTCGAGGCGGTGATCATCATCACCGACGGGGCTCACAACCAGGGGCGAGACCCCATCGGGGCGGCCGCGGCGCTGACGGACACGCCGGTGTTCGTGATCCCCATCGGCACGACGTCTCAGGTGCGGGATGTGATCCTGCATCACGTCCA
This sequence comes from uncultured bacterium, assembly GCA_965372365.1. GTDB lineage: Bacteria > Planctomycetota > Phycisphaerae > SM23-33 > FEN-1343 > CBDVCA01. The sequence continues at coordinate 8,096 of CBDVCA010000012.1, read as the reverse complement.
GGGGCCGCGAACGGTGCTGAAATCCGACGAGATCGTCATCGAGGCCACCGTAGACGCTCACGGATGTCTCGGCGAGCCCCTGACGGTGGAACTGCTTCAAGACGACGTCGTGATCGACCGGCGGGAGGTTCCGATCGTCTCCGACACGTTCGTCTGCCGAGTGTCGTTCGTTCGCAAAGCAGGTCCGCCCGGTGAGCAGAACTTCGAACTGCGCGTGCCGTTGATCCCCGGTGAGCATACCGACGCGAACAACGCCGGAAGCTTCCACACCGTTGTCTTGGAGGACACGCTGCGTGTCCTGGTGATCGACGAGTACCCGCGCTGGGAGTACCGCTACCTGCGTAACCTGTTCGATCGCGACGAGCAGATCGAGATGGACCGGCTGTTGATCGAGCCGATCGACTCGAGGGGGCGGCCGGCGGAGGGCGTCGGCTTTCCGGCCGATCTGGACGACTGGAGCCGATACCGGGTTGTTGTTCTCGGCGATGTCTCCCCGGGTCACCTGACCCCCTTACGCCAACAGCAGCTCGAGCAATACGTGGGCCGGCGCGGCGGCTCGCTCATTCTGATCGCCGGACGGAACGCCATGCCTGCAGCCTACCGGGGCGCGCCCATTGAGAAACTGCTGCCCGTGACCGGCACAGCTTTCGGCGCCACGGCCCGCCGCGGCTTCGAGGCGTCGGTCAGCCCCGAAGGGCGGGCCTTGGCGGCTCTCAGCCTGACCGGCGACATGCTGAGTGACGATCGCCTGTGGCGGGGGCTGTTCGCAGGAGAGCCCATGCACGGCATGTCGCCGTATTCCACACCCAAGCCGATCAGCCATGTGCTCCTCAATGCGACGCCCTATGGAGCCGACCGGTCAGGCGGCCAATCGCGACGGGCGATGCTCTCCTGGCAAAGCTACGGGGCCGGGCGCGTGGTGTACCTGGCCGCGCCGGTGACGCATCGGCTGCGATTTCGCCAAGGCGATCGTTACCACCACGTGTTCTGGGGGCAGCTATTACGATGGGCGATGACCCGCGACCGCGGCAGCGGGAGTCGAACGGTGCGTCTGACAACCGACAAGATCCGCTACAGCGACGGCGAACCGGTCCAGGTGACGATGTGGCTGAATCAGATCGACGGCAGTCCCGTTACAGGAGCATCGCCTCAGGTTCGGGCTGCCTATGGCGAGCGGGCGCCGGCGTCGCTGGCGTTGACCGAAATTGACGAAATGCCCGGCGTCTATTGGGGCGAGTTGGCTCGATTACCTGTCGGGCCGGTCACCATCGCAGCGACCGGCTCCCAGGTGGAGGCGATGCTGGCGGCGGAGTCCTGGCTCACGCCGATCGAGACCGTGGTGGCGATTGATCCGCCGGACCAACTGGAACTGCGGAACAGCCGGTGCGATTTGCCGCTGCTGACCAAGATCGCCGAGGCCGCCGGCGGGTCGGTGGCGCCGCCGACGGCGCTGGGGGCGGTGCTGGGGCGCCTCGATATGGAACCGCAATACAGCGAGACCTTCAGTCGGCGCCCCGTGTGGAATACGTGGGGAGCTTTGGCGATCATCGCCGGCTGTCTGATCCTTGAATGGGTGATACGCAAACGTTTGGGAATGGCGTGATAACGCCCGGTCGCCGAGCCGGCCCGGGGCCTTCGAGGGCGAGCGGCCGACGACCTGATGGAGAACGGTCATGACGAATATGGCGCAATCGACCGAGACGCCAGCTGTTGTAGCGGCGAAGATCCGCGCGATCGGACGACGCGGGTTGGTGATGCACGCGGCCCATGGGGTCGCCGGCGCCGCCCTGGTCGCTCTGGTCGCCATGGTCGTGGCGATGCTGATCGATTGGGTGGTGGTGTTCTTCGATCCCGCCTTGAGAACCGTGCTGACCTTCACGGCGCTGGCCTTGGCCGGCGGAACGCTCATCATCGGCGGGATCCTCGCCCTGGCGCGGCGACAGCGAGATGCGGACGTGGCGTTGCAGATCGATCAGGCCATTCCGGCTCTGGAGGAACGTTGGTCCACCGTGTCGGAGTTGGCCGCCAGCACCGACGCGGCTGAGATTCGAGGCGCCGCCAGCCTCATTGAACGCGTCACCGCCGAAGCCGTCGAGATGGAACACCTCGTCATCGCCCCGAAGGTCATCGCCGCCGCTCCGCTACGGCGACGGCTGACCTGGCTGTTCGGCGGGGCGTGTTTCCTGCTGGCGGCGGCGATGGCTTCGACGAATGTCGGCGTGTTGGCCCGGCGTTTCCTCAACCCTCAGACGAGCATCTCGCTGACGCAAGTGGAGGCGACCACAGGATCGGTCGCCACGCCGCGTTGGGAGCCGATGACCCTCGAAGCGACCCTCGGCGGCCGCTGGACCGACCAGGGGGTGCTGCTGATCCGGCAGGACGGGATGGCCGATCAGCAGATCGCCCTGGAAGCCTCGCCGGACGAAGAGGTCGCCTTCACCCACAGGATCAACAACGTTGAGGCGTCCTTCGATTATCGTATCCGGGCCGGCGACGGTCAGACCCCGTGGCTGCGGGTAACCGCCCTCGACCGGCCAACGATCACGGGCGTTCGGATGCGGATCGAGCCGCCGGCGTACAGCAAGCTGCCGGTCGTGCAGCGAGAGGATCTGCCCAGGCGACTCAAGGTGCTTGCCGGCAGCAGGGTCGAGTTGGCCTTCCGCTGCGATATCGCCCTTCGCGCCATGCAGCTTCGCGTTCAGCGAGGCGATACATGCTTGGCGTTGTCCGCCGATGACGACGGTTGGTATCGCTTCGATCAGACGCTCACCGAGAGTTTCGGTTTTACCGTCGAAGCCGTCAGCGAGCACGAGTTGACCAACCGGTCGCCCCCGGCCTGCCTGATTTCGGTCTATCCCGACCGCGCGCCCTCGGTGACGATCGTCACCCCCGCCGCCGCCATCTCCGCTCCGCCGGACGATACGATTACGATCGAGTTCAAGGCATGGGACGATTTCGGTATCCGTTCCGCCGAACTGGTCGTCACGCTTGACCGCCTGGCCGGCGAACCGGAGGTCAGGACGATCCCCATCGATCTGGGGGAGCAGGACTCGGACACATTCGTGCGAGCGGAGGTCGATCTGGATCTGGCCGCGATGGGGCTCGCCCATGGCGACAGCGTGCGGTATGAGGTGCGTGTTGTCGATAATCGACAGGCCGGCTCGACCAGCGGCGGCGAGAATGTCATTTCCGCCGACGCCGACGCCAACGCCAACGCCGCCCAGGACGACCAGGACGATCGGGACGAGTCTTCCCGGAACTCCGCCGAGTCGGACGATTCGGAGGGCGCCGAAGGCGGGGCCTCCTCGGAATCGGAAAGCTCGCCCGGCGAGGCCCAGCCGTCGGAGTCGTCGGACGCTCCGCCGCCCAATGATATGGAGACACGTCCGGTACCGGGCGGGTCAAGCTGCTCATCCTCCCAGCGGATCGAGGTGGACCAGTGGGCGGGCGAGCATGACGCTAAGCGGCGTGAGAAGATTCGCATCGCCATCGACCAGTACCTGAGCAAACTCGCCGCCTTGTTGGCCGCGGCCGAAACCAAGGCCACCGGCTTGCGGGACCGGGCGTACGCCGAGGGTGAGCCGTTGTGGGGCGACGAGGAATCGAAGATCCTCAGGGAAGCTCAGGACGATCTGGCCGTGGCTGTGCGGACCACCGAAGAACTGAAACGCATCAGCGCCGACACCCCCTACGCCATGATCGGCCTTCAACTGGAGGATATCACCCTAAGTCATATCCTTCCGGCCGGCGAGGAGTTGAGCAAGGCGGCCTCGTTGACCGATAATCCGGTGGGGCTGGACGCGGCGCTGCAGGCGGCCGTCCACCACATCCATGAGGCCCAGAGGAAGCTTGCGGGTCTCACCAAGCAATATGAGCAGGTCAAGCGCGATCGGAAGATGGCCGACGACCTGACGCGCCTGTCCAAGATGCACCAGTTGTTCATCGAGGATATGGCCATCCTCCTGAAGAGTTGCAAGCCCACGCTCAACCCCCGCACCGGTAAGATTGTGGAGGTGGATGATGAGTTTGTGGCGGAGTTGGAGAGGCTGGCCGAAGACTACAAACGGATGCTGGATGAACTGGCCAAACTGCTGGCCGAAGACCCCGAGATGCTCCGGAGGTTCATGGCGATGCAGCGATCGGGAGGGGCTGCCTTGCGCGATCAGTTGACCCTGCTCGCTCAGCGGCAACAGGTGCTCTACGGCCGCACCTGCGCGTGGCGTGACGCCGACGAAGCGACGCGTGCGGCATTGAAGGCGACCCGGTTGGACGATTACCTCAGCGAGCAAACCGAACTGGCCGCCAAGGCGGCGACGATTTACGACAACGCCGTCGTCTGGCGACCCGGGAAGGCCGATGTCCCACCGGAGGTGCTCGATACGCTCATCCGCCAGGCCAAGGACGTGGTTCTCCAATCCGCTCGGGTGGAGGTTCTGGCCGGCCGGGACAGGGCCGCCGGCCAGGCCGCCGACGGCGCCGAGTACGTCCGGCAACTGCTGACGGCCTTGGACGCACTGCGGGCGACCGTCGTCGAAGCCGCGGCGGCCGATGAAGATGATACGAATCTGGCCATCTACACATCCAATCGGCTGGTCGAGGTCGACATCCTGGGAACGTTCCAGGATGAGTGGGTCCGCAAGCTGGGCTTGCTGACGGCCGGCGACTACGTCAGGGCCTCGGAAGTCGACCAAGGCGCGTTGCTCGATGAAACCGTTACGCTGGGCGCCAAGCTCGACGCCCGGGCGACGTTGCTGCAACGTCATCCGAACCCGGCGATAGGCAAGAAGGCGACGGAGCTGAGCCGCTTGGTCTACGATGAGTCCTATGAACGTCAGAACGAGGCCCTCGAAGCTCTGGGCGGATCCGACGTCGTCGAAGGCGCCCAGACCCAGCAGCGGTCGGTGGATACGTTCGCCCGGGCCGAGACGGTGTTCGATGAGTTGTTGGATCTGCTGGAGGCCGAGGACGGTGAGCCGGGCCTGCCTCCGCCGCCGAAGCTGCCCATGCTGGAACATGAGATCAAGGCGATGGAGGCTCTGGGAGCCGCGTGCAAGAAGGCCAACGTGCTGATCAACATGGACTGGGGCCGCCCCGGCGCCGGTCAGATGGGCAGCGCGGCCGCGGCGGCTAACGCCCAAGCCCGGGAAGCCGGTCGGCAGGCCAGGCGCCTCGCCGGCGAACTCATCAAGCGAACGCTGCCGCCGCCGCCGACGACGCCGCTGACGAGGGAGGGCCGGGTGGAGCAGGACCGGTGGGATACGTACGTATCGGAGTTGAGGAAAGGTCTCCGCCAGGGACGGCGGATCGAGCCGCCGGAGCAGTATCGCCAAGCCATTGATGCGTACACACGGAGCATCGCCGAATCCTCCGTTACCGAGTTTCCTTACGGCGACGAGAACGAGGAATAGCCCTATGAAATGGGGAATGGTTCTATGAAACGAGGAATAACCCTATGAAACGACCCCAGCGACAACTCATCATGGTGCTGCTGGCCATGGCCGCGACCTTGGCGGCCGGAGCCGAATCGGCGCTCGCGCCGGCGGCTCGCCCAACCGCCGACTATGCCCACAAGGACGTACTGAAGCCGGGCGAGTGGGCGCGAGTCGATCGGGCGATCGATCGTGCGCTGGCGATGATCGCCTCCCAACAGCAGTCCGATGGTTCGTTCCCCACGACACTGAACGGCCAGCCGGGCGTGACTGCACTGTGTGTGCTGGCGTTCATGGCTCGCGGCCATCTGCCGGGCGAAGGGCGGTACGGGCAGGCGTTGGACGACGCCCTGCGGTTCATCTTGTCCTGCCAGGGCTCCGGCGGGCTGATCGCTCAAGCCGGCAAGCCGGCGACCGGTGAAGACTACGCCTCACGGACCGGCATGTACAACCACGCCATCTCCGGTGTGGTTCTGTGCGAAGCGTACGGCATGATGGACGCCCGAACCAACGCGAGAATCCGCGTCGCCATCGACGCGGCGCTGGATTTCTCCTACAAGATGCAACGGACGCCCAAACGCAACCCCTCCGACATCGGCGGCTGGCGGTACCTCCACCGACGTTCGGCCGACGATTCCGACCTGTCCGTGACGAGCTGGCAGCTCATGTTCCTCCGTGCGGCCAAGAACGCCGGCTTCGACGTGCCTCGTGGTCCCATCGAAGAAGCGATGGCATACGTTCACCGGCAATTCTTGCGGAGTTCCGGAACGTTCACCTACACCCCGGTCAGCCGAACGCCAATGTACCGCCGTTCGCGAGCGATGGCCGGGGCGGGTATTCTCTCCTTGTCCCTCGGTGGCGAGCATGATTCGTCCGTGGCCAAGGCCGCCGGGCGATGGATCCTCAAGCGGGGAATGTTCGGTACGTACAACGGCGGCCGCAGCTCATTTGACCGCTACCATTACGGGGCCTACTACTGCAGCTTGGCCATGTTCCAACTGGGCGGGCGCTACTGGGAAGAGTTTTATCCCCGGCTCGCAAAGGTACTGCTGGCCAACCAGAGCCGCGATGGCTCCTGGGCTCCCGAATCCGCCGCCGGAGACGCCCAATACGGCGCTGTCTACACAACCGCCCTCACGATTCAGGCGCTGGCCGCCCCGTACCAGTTGCTGCCCATCTACCAGCGATGACGGCGTGAGCCACCCGAGAACCCGTCGGGTAAGGGGAGGCGACGGAATCGAGACCCGTAATGGGCCGATTCGCGGGAGGCCCGGCGGTCGCATCCATGTGGATGGGCGTAACAAACCGCCTCGACCACGAACAAGGCCCGCCGGGGAAATCTGACGCCCCTTTCGTATCTCCCTATCGCAGAAAGACCTGTGCGAGATTCCCCAGTCGCTCATCACCGCCAGGCCTTCTGACGAGGCGTCCTTGCCCAGCCCCCCGAAATCGGCCAAACTCTCCAAATCGGGTGATGAACTCCCATCCCATGGAGTGCGCCACCTCGATCCCGGCGTACCTCGGGGCTCTGGCCACCGCCGCCGCAGGCAACGAACAGGCGCGCATATCTGCGGACGATTTGATCGTTTATCCGTAATTTGGGGGATCTGTATCTGTCGTGCGGGGGGGGAGGCTCCGCGTGACTGGCGTTTGGACGGTTACTGTCCCCGCAAAATGAAACCCTGTGATATACAGGGTACTTGGCTATCGCGTGTGCCTATCTTGAAATGCGGGAGTCAACGGCGCTGCCGGTTGTGACCGTGTCCACCGGCGGCGGTGAGGAGGAAGGGGTGTGTGACATCCCTTGCACTTTTGAACTTCAAAAAGGAGATGATTTGTGATGAAGAAGCTCATGATGATCGCGGCGGCCGCTGGATTGCTCTTAGCGATGGCTTCGGGCGCGAGCGCCTTTCCGGTTCAGTTCGACCACATCAGTGTCGGCCCGAAACAGAATATCCAGGTGAACCATCCCTTCGCTTCGGGGCTCACGTATCAAGTGGGAATCAACACGGTCTCGTTGGATCTTCTCGACGACGATGGCCCCCAACTGAAGTCGGCGTTCTGCATCGATCTGAGGCAAGGGGTCAGCAGCAGTGTCGAAACCTACGATCTGACGGTTCTGGGCGACGCTCCGCTTGATGGCGGAAGCCCCTACAGCCCGATGGGAACGATGAAGGCCGACGCCATCGGCGAACTGTGGGGCGAGCACTTCGATGAGATCGACGGCCGCAGCGCCTACGCCGCGGCTTTCCAACTGGCGATTTGGGAGATCATCTTCGAGAACGCCCCCGGCGCCTCGCCCAACGCCTGGGATGTCACCAGCGGCAACGTGCTTATGCAGTCCGGTACGACCGCCGGCATCGCCAACGGTTTCCTGGCGACGCTGCTGGACGGCGACGCGACCCTGGCCACCAACCTGATGGCGGTGACCAACGCAGCCGACAACCAGGACTTCGTGGTGCAGTTCGGTTCCGGCGGCTCGACGCCCGTTCCCGAGCCGTTCACGCTCGTCACGGGCTTCATGGGCCTGTGCGGCCTGGGCTCGTACGTTCGCCGCCGCACCGTCGCCTAGGCGATTCGAAACAGCAGATGCCTTCCGAAGCAGTAACGTTCCCCCAAGGGAGCGTTACTGCTTTGCGCGCGCGGGCGCCATGCCGACGCAAGCCC
>CBDVCA010000011.1:0-39610 GCA_965372365.1 uncultured bacterium | reverse complement strand
GTGGCGATGTACCTCGACGGCGACCGGGTTACGGTGATTTCCAGGTCGGGATGGAATTGGCGCCAGGTTCAGCCCCACACGAGCACCGGGTCGTACACGTGGGTGAAGACGACGGTGTTCGACGTGTCGGACCCGTCGTCGCCCGTGATCGCCGAAGAGACCGTCATGGACGGTTCCTACGTCAATTCGCGTTACATCGACGGCCGCGTGTATCTGGTACTATCCGATTCGGTCAAGGTTACGTCCCCTACGTGGACATGGCACGAAATTCTCGGCAAGTTCATCGTCGAATCGGAGGCGTCCTATCGGCAAAGGCTAGCGGAATATCTTCAGGACCGACTGTCCGCCGCCGCCGTCGGCGTGGCCCTGACCTCGCAAATGATTGTCGACCCCCGGTTCGTGCAGCCCCGTGTGCACTTCGTAACCGTCGCGGCGCTGAATGTTCTGGACGATCAGTCGGGTGCGACGGCGACGACCTTGCTGCCGGGACGGGTAGGTAAGATTTACGCCAGTACCGACAGCCTGTACATCACGCAACTCGAATCTGTCCGTGAAGATTCCGTGAGCCGATCATTCACAAGGATATCCAAACTGGACCTGACCGATCCGGAGATTCCCCTGGTCGCCACCGGCATAGTTCCGGGACAACTCCTGGAGCAGTTCGCCGTTGACGAGCATGACGGGTTCTTTCGTATCGCCACCACCGAACGGCTGGCCGACTGGTCCTGGACCAATCATCTGTTCGTCATGGCCCCCAACGGCGCCGCCCTTGAGGTTGTCGGTTCGGTGACCGACCTGGCGCCCACCGAGAAGGTCTACTCGGCCCGATTCACCGACGATACCGCCTACATCGTCACCTACCGCAAGGTGGATCCCCTGTTCACCATCGATCTGACCGACCCGACGGACCCTCACGTTGTCGGGGAATTGAAGATTCCCGGCTATTCGGACTACCTGCATATTCTGGACGAGAATCACGTAATCGGTTTCGGTCGCGGGGCGATTAACGGATTGTACCAGGAGATGCAGTTGTCGCTGTTCGACGTGTCGGATCCGTCGAATCCGCAACGAGTCGATCTGTACTCTTTCAGCGGCGGCCGCGGCGGACATTCCGCAGCCCTCTACGAGCACCATGCGTTCTCGTATTTCGCCGAGGAGGGGATTCTTGCCCTGCCGACCACCGAGGGGTACGGCGGTGAAGGGGGCGTCGACGTGTTCAGTGTAACGGCCGACGATGGGATTGAGTATCTCGGACGCGTAAGCGGCGACGGCGCCCGGCGGGCCATGCGAATCGGAGAGAATCTGTATTCGGTGTTCGACGGAGTCGTGAAGGTTACGCCCCTCGACGAACCGGAAACCGTGTTGAGTTCGGCCGACGTGCCCGATACGCCCGATGAGATCTATTATATCGTGAATCCGTGGATCCCCATTACTATTGCCCTGCCGGACATCATGCCTGTGTCGCCTGGCTTTTTGATATCCGTGCCACGCGCGTCGTAACGATTCTCCGAGGCGCTTGACCGGGTGGGGCGGCGTCCGTACGATGGCCCCGATGCCGACTGAATCGAAGAAAACTCCGCCGCGTCGGGGCGTGTTCCCGGCGCGGGTCGTCACGAATCGCCAACTGTGCGACGAGCATTTTCTGTTGCGTCTGGACGTCGGGGAGCGATTCCCGGCCAGTTACGCCGGGCAGTTCGTGCAGATCCAATGCGGCCGGCCCGACGACTCGACCGCCGCGGTTGTGCAGGAGTGGGGGGACGGCGTCCGGCCGAATTTTGTCCGCCCCGAGTTGGTCGAGAGCCAGCCGCTGCTGCGGCGGCCGTTCAGTTTGGGCGGTCGCGAGGAGATCGACGGCCGATCCGTTCTGGAGATTATCCATCGCGTCGTCGGTCGCGGCTCGGCGTGGCTGTCGCGCCTCGAGCCGGGCGAAACCATCAGCGTCCTCGGCCCTCTGGGCAACGCCTTCACCTGGACCGCCGCCATGACCACCGGCCTGCTGGTCGGCGGCGGGGTCGGCACGCCCCCGATGATGTACTTGGCCAAGGCCCTTCAGCAAGCCGGCAAACGCGCCCAGGCGTTCGTGGGGGCGACCACCCGACGGCTGCTGCCGTTCAATATCGACGACGGCGCCACCCCCTCCAAGGCCGGCTGGCCCAGCGGCTGCGTGGCCGAATTCAGCCGCTATGGGGCCGACGCGACCGTCACCACCGACGATGGGTCGCTGGGGTTCGAGGGCCGGGTCACCGAGGCCCTGTTCAACTGGATCGACCAGGGCCGCGTGAAGATCGCCGAGACGATCGTCTACACCTGCGGCCCCGAGCCGATGATGAAGGCCGTGGCCGAAGGCTGCATCGCTCGCGGGATCGCATGCCAGGTGGCGATGGAGCGAAAGATGGCCTGCGGCATGGGCACGTGCCAATCGTGCGTGTGCAAAACCAAGGCCGACACCCCCGACGGCTGGCGATACCAACTGGTGTGCACCGACGGGACCGTATTCGACGCTCGCGACCTGATCTGGAACGGCTGACGCCGATCGAGTCGATCGCAGGGCTTGTCGGCAGAGAGCAATCCTGCGTTTATGGCGCCGGGCGGCGGGGCCTGTTGCCGAGGGTTCGCAGCCGCGTCGGCGCCGGGGCGGCTGCTCATCGATCGAGCGTTCGAACGTCGATGCATTCCATTCCCGCGGCGGCCGCCGCTTCGACGCCGGGGTCGGTGTCTTCGTAGACCAGGCACTCGGCCGGCGGCACGCCCAGCAGGCGGGCGGCTTCCAGGAAGATGTCGGGGGCGGGCTTGCCGCGGTCCACGTCGTCGGCGCAGACGATGGCGTCGAACCAGTCGAGCATCGCCAGTTGCCTCAGCGTTCGCGTGGCGATCCACCGCAGGCTGCCGGTCGCCACGGCCATCGGCAGCACGCCTCGGTTCCTCCGGGCGACGGCCGCCACCGCCGCCAGCGGGCGGACGCGGTCGAGCCGGTTGACGTACTCCATTTCCTTCTCGTGCGACACAGCCGCGACGTCCAGCGTCACGCCGGCCTCCTCGGCCAGCAAGGCGGCGATGTCCTCGGTGGTCCATCCGCCGAGGGCGTAGAAGCGTTCCTCGGGGAAGTCGATTCCATACCGGGTCATGGTCGTTCGCCAGGCCTCGTAGTGGAGGGGCATGGTGTCGGCGAGCGTGCCGTCGCAGTCGAAGATAATTGCTTTCATGGCGGCTATCATGGCGATTGTCGCGACCGGTGCAAGCTCTCGCCATGGCGCTGGACCGGCCGCGTCGGTCGGTGTACAGTGGGGCGTATGAGCGAGACGCCCGTCGAAAGCGCAAAAAGATTCGTCGCCGGCTGCCGAAGGGCGGCCGCGTATGGCTTACTGCGATGCAGCAGCGGGAACATGTCGTGGCGCATCGACGACGGGCGAATGCTCGTCAGCGCCAGCCGATCGTGGATGGCCGACCTGACAACCGACCAGGTGGCGATGTGCCGCGTGTCGGACGGGGCTCTGCTGGCCGGACCCACGCCGTCGGTCGAGACGGTCTTCCATGCGGGCATTCTCCGCAACCGCCCCGAGGTCAACGTGGTGCTGCATTTCCAGACGCCGTTCGCCACCACACTCGCCTGCGGCGACCCCGGAGCGGTCGACTACTTCGTGATCCCCGAGATTCCCTATTACATCGGCCCCGTCGGCGTCGCGCCCTTCCTGCCGCCGGGCTCGGAGGAGTTGGCCGCGGCGGTGATTGAATCGATGACCGCCCACGACCTGACCATGATGGCCAACCACGGGCAGGTCACGGTCGGAGTCGGCTTCGACGACGCGATCCAGAAAGCGACCTTCTTCGAACTGGCCTGCGAAACAATCGTCCGCGGCGGCGATTCGGTCCGGGCGTTGACGGCGACGGAAGTGGAGCAAGTAGGGCGAGTTGTTCCGGGGGGCGACTTGCCGGAGGGGTGAAGTCCGTCTGGGTTTGGTATTGACACTGAATCTCTGAGCGGTTATTGTCCCGTGGCTTTGATGGAATGTTAGAATTCTCGCGGCCCTATGTTTCCCATGCCAAAGGTGTTGTGAATGTGGGCTCCGGGCCGAGACCTCTTTGACGCCGCGATAGACGGCACTGGACAAGGAGCAGGAACGATGGCAGTGAAGGTTGGAATTAACGGATTCGGGCGTATCGGACGTTTGGTCTTCCGGGCGATGGTCGCTGATCCCGAGCGGTTCGACGTCGTCAGCATCAACGACCTTGGCGACGCCGACATGTTGGCGTACCTGCTGAAGTACGACTCCACGCAAGGCCGCTTCAACGGCAAAGTCGTGGCCAAGCAGAACGCTCTGGTCGTCAACGGCAAGGAAGTCGCCATCACCGCCGAGCGGAACCCCGCCAACCTGGGTTGGGGCGATCAAGGCGTGGAAGTGGTCCTGGAAGCGACGGGCATCTTCTGTGCTCGCGCCACCGAGACCAAGGGCGGCTACGACAGCCATCTGGCCGCCGGCGCCCGCAAGGTCATCCTGTCGGCCCCGGCCAAGGACGACGTGGACGCCACGATCGTTCTGGGCGTCAATGACGATATCATGACCGCCGAGCACAAGTGCGTCTCCAACGCCAGTTGCACGACCAACAGCCTCGCCCCCGTGGTTAAGATCCTGCACGAGCAGTTCGGCATCGTCAAGGGCATGATGACCACCGTCCACGGCTACACCAGCGACCAGAACATCCTCGACGCCATCCACAAGAACAAGACCCGCGCCCGCGCCGCGGCGGTCAATATCGTGCCGACCACCACCGGCGCCGCCAAGGCCGTCGGCAAGGTTCTGCCCGAGATGGCCGGTAAGCTCGACGGCTACGCCCTCCGCGTGCCGATCCCCACCGGTTCGATCACCGACCTGACGGTCATGGTCGACAAGTCGACCAGCATCGAAGAGGTCAACGAGGCCGTCAAGGCCGCCGCCGAGGGGCCGATGAAGGGCATCCTCGAGTACGTGACCGACCCGATCGTCTCCTCCGACATCGTGGGCAACCCCCACTCGAGCATCTTCGACAGCAACAACACCCTCGTGCTCGACGGCAACATGGTCAAGGTCACCATGTGGTACGACAACGAGTGGGGCTACAGCAACCGCAGCGCCGACCTGATCGACATGATCGCCAAGCTGTAACACCCGGCGATGTCGGTCAGTTGTAGAAGCTATAGTTGCAGGCGGGCTCGCCGGTGCGGTGGGTCCGCCTGTTTTCTTGCTCGCAGGCGGCGGCGCTTGGTGCGACCTATGACGGAGCGATGAGTTTCGTCGGTGTCGGCGGCGGCCGGCGGTCGGCGGCCGGTGGCCGGTGGCCGGAAAGCCCGAAATCCGAATCTCGAAATGCGAAACAAATACGAATCACCCCAAAAGAGCAATAACCCAAACGACATCCAGGTGTGTGTACGTCACCGGTTATTGTTTGGGACATTGGGGCGTTTGCTGTATTCGGGCTTGTTTCGTATTTCGAAATTCGGGCTTCGTATTTCGTCCCCGTCACGTACCTGGCAACCGAGATGAACCCAAGAACAAGGAGAGCCGCCCATGGCGACCAAGACGATTGCGGATATCGACGTACAAGGCAAAAAGGTCCTCATGCGGGTCGATTTCAATGTCCCGCTCAAAGACGGCAAGGTGACCAACGACAGCCGTATCGTCAAGGCGACGCCTTCGATCGAGAAACTGCTCGAAGGCGGCGCGGCGTTGATTCTGATGAGCCATTGCGGACGGCCGTCCGGCAAGGGCTTCGAGGCCGAGTTCTCCAACGGGCCGGCTGCTGAACGGCTAAGCGAACTGATCGGCCGACCGGTCGCTCTCGGCGACGGCGACGTCGGCGGTCCCGCCGACGGGGCGACGGCCGCGGGATTGGCCGCCGGCGACGTGCTCCTGCTGGAGAACGTTCGCTTCAACGCCGGCGAGAACATCGCCGACAAGGCCAAGAAGAACCCCGATAGGAAGCTCACCGCCGAACAGGAAGCCACGCAGACCGATTTCGTCGCCAAGCTCGCCTCCCTCGGCGAGGTCTACGTCAATGACGCCTTCGGAACCTGCCACCGCAAGCACGTGAGCATGTACGGCCTCGCCGAAGCCGTCAAAGCCAAAGGCGGGCCTGCTGTCGCGGGGCTGCTGGTCGAGAAGGAAATCCGCTTCCTCCACGAGGCCGTCGCCTCACCCGCCAAACCTTTCACGGCGATCCTCGGCGGCGCCAAAGTCAGCGACAAAATCAAACTGATCTCCACACTGCTGGCCAAGGTCGACCACATCCTCATCGGCGGCGCCATGGCCTACACCCTGCTGAAGGCCACCGGCGTCGAGGTGGGCAAGAGTCTCGTCGAAGAAAATCAGGTCGAACCCATGAAAGCCCTGCTCGCCGAAGCCGGGAAAAAGATCCTTCTGCCCTGCGACCACGTGGCCACCGACGATTTCGCATCCGGCGAGCCGGTGAAACTTCCCGGCGCCGATATTCCCGCTGATCTGATGGGCATGGACATCGGCCCCAAGACGATCGCGGCTTTCGGCGAGGTGATCGCGGCGTCCAAGACCCTCGTCTGGAACGGCCCGATGGGCGTCTTCGAGAACCCCAAGTACGCCGTCGGCACCAGGACCGTGGCCGAGATGATCGGCAAGGCCACCGCCGGCGGGGCCGTTTCGGTCATCGGCGGCGGCGATTCGGCCGCGGCTGTCGAGCAAATGGGCCTGGCCGACCAGATGACCCATATCTCCACCGGCGGCGGCGCCTCGCTGACCTACCTCGAAGGTAAACCCATGCCGCCTATCGAGATACTGGATGAAGCGTAGAACGGCAGGCTTCGGGCTTCAGGCCTCAGGAACGACCAACGGCAACCCCATGTCGGATGAGGCGGTGTACGCATGGGTTGGCAACCAGGCGATGCGAATGCTCGTTGGCTGAGGGCGCCCTTGCACTGGTTTGACGCGACCGTATTTGGTATAACAAACGGGCCATAGAAGGCTTGCCAAAGCCCATGGATGCTGAGTCTGTGGGCTTTGGTTCTGTAAGGAAGCGGAGATTGATTCAATGAACGACCGGCCATCGAACCCGTGGGCGCCCTTCGGCGGTCGCCCGCTGATCGCGCCATCGCTGCTGGCGTGCGATTTCATGCGTATGGGCGAGCAACTCGCCGCCGTTGAAGCCGCCGGCGCCGAGGTGCTGCATGTGGATGTGATGGACGGGCATTTTGTACCCAATCTGGCCATCAGTCCCGGCGTATGCCGCAGCGTCCGGGCCGGGTCGGACAAACTGCTCGACGTGCATCTGATGTTGACCGACCCGCTGTTCTACGCCAAGGCGTTCATCGAAGCCGGCGCCGACAGCATTACGTTTCACCTCGAAGCCGACAGCGACCCCCAAGCCGTCATCGACCTGTTGCGCGAGCAGGGCGTGGGCGTGGGCGTCGTCGTCAAGCCCGGCACACGGGCCGACGTGATCGAACCGTTCGCCGATCGAATCGACCTGGCGCTGATTATGACCGTCGAGCCCGGGTTCGGCGGCCAGAGTTTCATGACCGATCAGCTCGACAAGGTCCGCGCCGTTCGCGATAGGGTCGGCCCCGACGTTCGCGTCGAAGTCGACGGCGGCGTCGGTCCCGAGACCATCGTCCGTTGCGCCCAAGCCGGCGCCGACACCTTCGTCGCCGGCGCCAGCGTCTTGGGCGCCGCCGATATCGCCGCCGCCTACAACGCGGTCGCCGCCGCCGTCGGCGCCGGATCAGGAGACTAACGACATGGCCATTCTCTACGTGCTGCAATCCGGACGGACGGATTGGGACGACGCCAAGCGTTTCGAGAGCGCCGCCGGGGCTCCGCTCTCCGAGGCCGGCGCGGCCGTCGTGCACGAACTGGCCGAGGTTCTGGCCGCCAAGCCGATCAAGGCCGTCTACAGTTCGCCGTCGGAATCCGACTCCCAGACCGCCGGGATCGTTGCCCAGCGAATGAACCTCAAACCCGCCGGCCGACCCGAACTGCGGGAACTGGACTACGGACTCTGGCAGGGGCTGCTGGTCGGGGAGGTGAAGCATCGCTACGGGAAAGTCTACCGCATGTGGCGCGAGAGCCCCGACGTCACCTGCCCGCCGGGGGGCGAAACATTCCATGACGCCCAGGATCGATGCTGGGGCGCCGTGCGGAAAGTCATCAAGCGCCATCGGGGGCGCGACGTGCTGATTGTCCTGCAGCCGCTGGCCGCGGCGTTGCTCAACTGCAAGTTGCTGGGCGAAGGCGTCGAACGCATCTGGGAAAACGTCGACTGGCTGGCCACGTGGCGCCAATACGACCTCGAACGTATCAGCCTCACGGAGAGCATTGGATGAGCGCCAATACGCCCTATACGCCCCCCGGGGGTTCCGACGTCGCCGGCCCGCAATTCCGCGAAAAGAAGCAGGACGTGCCGGCCGGCCTGTGGATGCGATGCGACGAGTGCGAGGCCATGCTCTACCGCAAAGCCGTCACCGAGAACCTGTACGTATGCCCCCAATGCGAGCATCATTTCCGCGTCCCCGGGCGGGTTCGGATCGAACAACTCACCGACCCGGCCAGTTTCGAAGAGATGTTCACCGATATCGCGCCCTGCGACCCCTTGGGTTTCCAATGGGCGGGCAAGAGCTTCGCCGACCGGATCGAAGCCGAGCAGAAGCGAACCGGCAACACCGAAGCGGCGCTGACCGGCGTGGCCTACGTCAAGGGCCGACGCATCGCCATCGGCGTGATGGACGGCGAGTGGTTGATGGGCACGCTCGGTTGCGTCGTCGGCGAGAAACTCACCGCCATCATCGAACACGCCACCGACCAGAGGCTGCCCCTGCTGATCGTCTGCATGTCGGGCGGGGCTCGCATGCACGAGGGCGCGCTGAGCTTGATGCAAATGGCCAAGACGTCGGCGGCCCTGGCGAGATACGACGAAGTGGGGGGGCTGTTCCTCTCGCTGCTGACCAACCCGACCACCGGCGGCACCACCGCCAGCTTCGCCATGCTCGGGGATCTTATCCTCGCCGAGCCCAAGGCCATGATCGGTTTCGCCGGCGAGCGCGTCATCGCCAACACCATCAAGACCGAACTACCCGAAGGCTTCCAGCGGGCCGAGTTCCTCGCCGACCACGGCTTCGTCGATCGCATCGTGCCGCGAAGCGAACTGCGAACCGAGATCGCCAGGCTGATTGATTACTGCGGACTGTGACCCTTGCCGATCGCCACGGGTCGATTGTGAAAGATAGGGACACTATGACGACCGTTCGGGACGAGATTGACCGTAAGCATCGGCGAGTGGCCGCGGCGTTGGAGGCCGAGGGCCTCGACGGGGTGCTCTTCACCAAGCGGTGCAACTTCAGTTGGTACACCTGCGGCGCCCACAGCCACATTCCCCTGGCGACCGACCTGGGGCTCGGGTCGTTGCTGGTCACCGCCGACGGCGCGACGATCCTGACTACGAACATTGAAGCCGAACGACTACGCGGCGAAGATCTCGTTGGCCGCGATATCGAGGTGATCGACTACCCCTGGTGCGACGCCGACGCCAAAGCCGCGGCTTTCGGTGAAGCCATCGGCGGGCGGAAGATTGCGACGGATGCTCCGCTGGCGTGGTGCGAAGGCTTGGCGCCGCTGCCGGAGGCGATCGATCAGTTGCGATGGACGCTGACCGGCGAGGAGATCAAGCGGTACCGCCAACTGGGCGTCGACGTGGCGACCGCCGTCGAAGCCGTGGCGCAATGCGCTCAACCTGGCGCGACCGAGTTCGAACTGGCCGGGATGCTGCAGGCGATGCTGCATCAGTCCAACTGCACGCCGTGGGTTCTGCTCGTCGCCGGCGAAGGCCGCGTGGCCAAGTATCGCCACCCGTTGCCGACCGAGGCCCGCGTCAACAAATACGCCATGCTGGTCACCTGCGCCGAACGCGACGGCCTGATCGTGGCGGTCACGCGATTCTTCTACTTCGGCAAAATTCCCGCCGACCTGGCCGCCAAGCAGCGGGCCGTGGTCACCGTCGACGCCGCCTTGATCGACGCCACCCGCCCGGGCGCGACCCTTGGCGATATCCTCGCCGTCGGCATCGGAGCCTACGCCGACGCCGGCCACCCCGACCAATGGCGCCTCCACCACCAAGGCGGCTCCTGCGGCTACCAGCCCCGAGACGTCATCGCCACCCCCGGCGACGCGACCGCCGCCCGGGCCAACCAAGCCTTCGCCTGGAACCCATCGATCACCGGCGTCAAATGCGAGGACACCATCCTCTGCACCGACACCGGCCCCGAAATCCTATCGGCCACCGACAACTGGCCCGTCTTCGACGTCGAAGTCAACGGAACCGTCTACCACCGGCCGGATATCCTCGCGAGGTGAGTATCGCCTGGCAAGAGCGGTGATTGGGAACCATTCACCATGAACGCGACGCTGACACGTTGTCTGGACGATCTTGAATCACGAATCGACGAGCAGCAGGAGGAACGTTTCCAGCAGAGTTGGCGGGTGTTCCTGGATGGCGAATTGACCGACGGGGTGTTCACGCCGCCGAACAGGATCCCGGCGCCGGCGGGGGTTGAGTGGCCGCGGGCAATGATGCGTTTGATGATGCCGTCGGCTCCGCCCATCGCGATCTGATGGGGCGCGTGCACTGCCACGTGGGCGGTCAGGCGTCGTAGCCTTACGGTGAAGGACGCCGTCAGACGATTCAACCGTAGCGTCATTGGCGCTGTTCGTCCCCTTGGGCAACACTATCCGCACAGAAGCAATACGCTCGCGCGGATTGCGCGAGCGCACTAACTCTGTGCGTGCGGTATCAGATCTGTCCAGAGACGCGAGATCGGGCGGCGCGCCCACGTGAGCCTCGCCACCTGATCCCGCGTCGGCGGGCTTGTGTCAGTCGAGATCAGTCACCCGCGTCTGCCTCCCCGGCGGCGGTCGCCTTCTTTCGCGTGGTCTTCTTGGCGACCTTCTTAACAGCTTTCTTGGCGGCCTTCTTGGCGACCTTCTTGACGGCCTTTTTGACGGCCTTTTTGGCGGCCTTTTTGGCAGCCTTCTTGACGGTCTTCTTGGCCGCTTTCTTAACGGTCTTCTTCTTGGTCACCTTCTTGGCCGCAGGCTTCCGGGCGGGTTTCTTCTCTGCCTTGGCGGCCGGGGCGGCCTCGGTGGGCTCGCTGATCGGCTGGACCGCTTGCGTCGGGGCCTTGCTAACGGCTTCGGCTGGGGCCGGGGGAGCGGCCTTCGCTTCGGCGACCGTGGCCTCGGTTTCGGCCTTGGCGGCGATCTTACGCTGCCCGCCGCGACGGCGGGGTCGCTTCGGCTTGGTCTTGGGGGCCGGTTCGGCCTCGCCGGCTTCGACGGCGGGCTTGGCTTCGGCGGGCTCGACAGAGGGTCTCACTTCGACCGTCTCTTCAGCCTTGGCGACGCCTTCGGCTTCGGCGACCGGCGCCGATGGGGCCGCGGCTGCTGCGCCCTCGACACCAGCGGCTTCAGCGGCCTCGCCTTCGGTGCGGCGGCGGTGCTTGCGGCCGCCGCGACGGCGACGGCGCTTCGTGGGCGTCGCTTCGCCTTCGGCGGCTTCGGTTTTGGCGGGCTGATTGCCGCCGGCGGCCGCGGGTTCTGCGACCGGTTCAGGAGTCTCACCGGCGGCGGGCTCGGCGGCTTCGCCGGTCGCGGCTTGTTCGCCATTTTCGCCGGTTGTCTTGCGACGGTGCTTGCGACCCCCGCGACGACGACGGCGTCGCTTGGGAGCGGCCTCGCCATCGCCGCCGGTCTCTTCGGCGCCTTGGGCGGCGGCGCCATCTTCGGCGCTTTGGGCAACGGCGGCCTCTTCGGCGCCTTCTTCGGCTACGGGTCGCTCAGCAATCGCTTCGCTTTGGGGCGTTTGGACCTCACCTTCGGTCTTCTCACCTTCGGCGGTCTCGCCTTCAGCGGCGCCCTTCCGCCGATGTTTTCGCCCGCCGCGACGGCGGCGGCGCTTGGGCGCAGTGGCGTCACCGGCGGCTTCTTCACCGGCGGCTTCTTCACCGACGGCTTCTTTATCGGTCTGGGGTTTGGCGTCGCTCTCGTCCTCGTCTTCATCGAATTCCATCATGCCGGTGGCGGCCGCGGGGGCCGGAGGAAGCGTATCGGCGTCGATCAGTTCATCGTCGGAGGGAGCCCCGGTCAGATTCTGGGGCGCCGGGGCGATGGGGCCGCCCTTGGTTCCGGAGTCGACGGACTGCAGCACGACGATCCCGCCGCGTTCGTCGCGACACTCGATGCGGACCTCATCGCCGGCCATGTCCGACTCGGAGTGAATCAAGATGACCTTGCTCGTCCGCGCCTCCAACTGCGCCAACTGCGCCCTGCGGCTGTTGGAGAGGAACTCCGCCACTCGCGGCGAGATCGTCAGATCGATCGTGGCGATCCGCTCATCGACGCCGGCCAGTTGGAGCGATCGCATCACCGACAGGGCGAGCGATTCGTCCGACTTGATCAGCCCCGAGGCGTTGCAGTAGGGGCACTCGCCGTAAATGCTGCGTTTGAGGCTGGGGCGAATCCGCTGGCGCGTCATCTCGATCAGGCCGAAACGGGACAACTTGAGAACCTTCGACCGGGCGCGATCCTTCTTGATCTCCGTTTTGAGGACATGCTCGATCTCACGCTGGTGCCGCTCGTACCGCATGTCGATGAAGTCGATGACGACGACGCCGCCCATATCGCGAAGGCGAAGTTGGCGGGCGACCTCCTTGGCGGCGGACAGGTTCGTACGGTAGGCGGTCTCCTCGGCGTCGTTGCTCACACGGTTGCGACCGCTGTTGACGTCGATGGCCACGAGGGCCTCGGCCTGGTCGATTACCAGCGATGCGCCGCCGGGAAGATCGACATGGCGAGAGTAGATCTTCTCGATCTCGTGCTCGAGCCCGTACCGATTGAACAGCGGCGACGCCCCGTTGTACAGCAACACTTCATTCTTGGTTCGGGGCATGGCCACCTTGAGGAAATCGGCCACCTTGCGAGACATGGCCGCGTCGTCGCAGATGATCCGCTTGATCTCGCTGGAATACACGTCGCGAATCGTGCGAATCACCAGGTCGCTCTCCTGGTACAACTCGGCGGGGGCCTTGGCCTTCGTGATGCGCCGCTCGACCGTGCGCCACAGCCGTTGGAGGTAGGTAAGATCTTGCTGCAGATCCTTCTTGGGGTGGCCCATCCCGGCGGTGCGGACGATGAAGCCGATGTCTTCGGGGGGATTGATTTCGTCGAGCGATTTGCGGAGCTTCTGCCGCTCATCCTCGTCTTCGATCTTCCGCGATACGCCCAACCGGCTCATACCCGGCATCATCACCAGAAATCGCCCGGGGATGCTCAGATACGTCGTCAGCGTCGGGCCTTTGGTGCCGATGCCGGCCTTGATGACCTGCACGACGATTTCCTGGCCGCGGCGAAGACAGTCCTGGATGGGGGGGCGGTCTTTGCGAGGGGTCTTCTTGCCGACCGGCTCGGGGACGCGCTTGTTCTTGGGGAAGTACTGGGCCTGCAGGTCGGAAATGTGCAGGAACCCGTTGCGTGATGCGCCGTACTCGATGAACGCCGCCTGGATCGACGGCTCCACGTTCATCACGCGGGCTTTGTAGATATTGCCCACTTGGGCTTCGTCGCCGGCTCGCTCCATGTACAGTTCCTGGAGAACGCCGTCTTCTAAGATCGCCATGCGGCACTCTTCGGCCTCGGCGACATTGATCAACATTTCTTTAGCCATAACTCATTCCATAACAGCCGAATGTGCGCCGATGTCGTCGGGCGTTGGAGCCCACGCCACATCGGTCCGGACCACTCGCGCCCGATAGGCGACCGGGTCCAGGTTCAGCAGATCAAGCACTTCCGGCACGCGAGCCCATAACTGCTCGTGCGGCGCCAGAGTGAAGTGCAACGTCTCACCGTCGAAGGTGATGGCTCGGATCAGCGTTCGCAGATCGAGCTGATGATCGGGTTTCCCTTTGCCGCCGATTCGCAGGCGGTCCCATGTGTCGCGCCGGTCCAATTCGTCGATACGCTTACGGAGATCCTCGACCTCCTCGGCGTCGACGGGTACGGCATACCTGGCCTCCACCGCCTGGGGCGGCTTTCGACCCGGCAACAAGGCCCAGTTGGTGACCCTCACCCCATCGGGGGTTTGGGAGGCGATCCTTTCGAACACCTCCGCCGGCTCGACATCCTCGTCGGCCAGTGTAATCACCAGAACCTCATCCAAGGCCGCCACGCCCACCGGACGCGGCAACGGCAGCGACATCTTCGGTCGCGGGTTAAACCCTTCGGAGAACCGCATCGGGACCTTCGCCCGGCCCGCGGCCAACTCCATGCAGCGCATCATGTCGTGATGTGACAAGAAGCGTGCATCGCCTTCGACGCGAAATCCGATCCGCATCCGGATTCGCAACCTCTCGGCATGTTCCTTTCTCGTGTCTTCCACGATTCTTGGCCAACCTTACGAAGTCGGCCGTTGTTCCTTACAATATTCGGTGTCCGTCGGCTCGCCTCGCTCGGCGGGCCAACGGCCCCCACGTGTTATTTCGCCGGATGACGAACGCCCACCCCGCGGCGTTGGCCGCTTCGTTGGATGCGCTACTCGCGATCGTCCGGCACAAGTTTTCGTGTTTGGTCGCGAAGGTAGCTGGTGACCTGCTTGTCCGAATCGAAGGTCATCACCTTCCTGGCGACCATCATCGCTTGCTCCATTGTGACCGAGCGAACGATCTTCTTGATCTCAGGGATCGCCGGCGGGGCGATCGAAAACAGCCGCAGCCCCAGTCCGAGCAGCAGCAGGGTGAAGTCGGGGTCGCCGGCCATTTCGCCGCAAAGGCTGACGCTGACGTCATGCCGCTGGCCGGCCCGGATCACGTCTTTGATCAGCCGCAGCACCGCCGGGTGGGCGGCGCTGAACAACGAGGCGACCTTCTCGTTGCCACGGTCGACGGCCAGCGTGTACTGCACCAAGTCGTTGGTGCCGATGCTGAAGAAGTCGACTTCTTTGGCGAAGGCGTCGACCATCAACGCCGCGGCCGGCACTTCAATCATCATACCGATCGGCACATCGGCCTGGAACTCGATATTCTCATCCTCGAGGTCTTCGGCAACGTCCCGCACGATCATCTTCGCTTGACGCAATTCCATCAGGCTGGCGATCAGCGGGAACAGCAGGCTGACCGGCCCGGTGAGCGCGGCGCGGAGGATGGCGCGGATTTGCGTCTTGAACACCGGCAAGTGCTGCAGGCAGTAGCGGATCGATCGCAGGCCCAGGAAGGGATTCCGCTCGGGGATCAACGCCCGGGCCTGGGTGTACTTGTCGGCTCCGAGGTCGAGGCTTCGGATGACGACCGGTCGGCCGCCGGCCAGTTCGATCGCGCGGCAGTACGCCTCGTAGTGCTTCTCCTCGGTGGGCTCCACCTCGCTGCCGAGGAACAGATATTCGGTTCGGTACAGGCCGATGCCGTCGCCGGCGTTTTCCATGACCTTGGCGGCCTCCTCGGGGAACTCGATGTTCCCCAGCAGGGTGATCTCGTGCCCGTCCCGCGTCACCGCAGGTAGATCTCGCAACTCGACGAGCATCTGATCGTGCTTGGCGAGCCGCTGGAGGTAGCGGCGATGTTCGGCGATGGTCGCTTCGTCGGGGTTCACGACAACGACGCCGCGATTGCCGTCGATAATCACCGAATCGCCGGGCAGAACCGACGAACTGACGTCGTTGAGCCCGACGACAGCGGGGATCCCCAACGCGTGGGCGACGATGGCCGTGTGGCTGGTTCGCCCGCCGGCGTCGGTGGCCAAGCCACGGATATGCCGGCGGTCGAGGTTGGCCGTCTGGGACGGCGTCAGGTCGTGAGCGAGCAGGATCACGTCGTGGTCGAGGTGATCGAGCGACTCGCGGCTCTGGCCGATCAGATTGCGAAGCAGCCGCTTCTGGATGTCGTTGACATCCTTGACCCGCTCGGCCATGAACTGGGGCATGTCCAGGAACTTCCTGGCGTGGGCGCGGAAGACGGTGGAGACGGCGTGCTCGGCGGTGACGTAGTTGGTCTCGATGGCCTCGGTGATCTCACCGAGCAGACGCTTGTCTTGGAGCATGCCGAAATGGAAATCGAAAATCGCGGCCGTCTCTTCGCCCACGCTGTCGGCCATGCGGTCGCGTAACGCCATGACTTCGGCCTGGCTGGCCGTCACGGCTTGGCGCAGACGTTCCACCTCATCCTGGCCGGTACCGGCTTCGATATGGCGCTCAGGAATGGGAAAGTCTTCGGCGTCCAACACAAATGCTGTGCTGATAACGACGCCGGGTGAGACCCCTATGCCTTTCTTGATCTCCATCCGTGTTTGTCGTCGACCCCGGGGGGCGACGCGTCCGTTCCTTCTGTTCGGCGTTCGGTTATTCCTCGCCAAAGCCCCCGGCTACCAGGCGCTCCAGCGCATCCAAAGCCTGCTCGGCGTCGTCTCCGGCCGCGTCCAACTGCAGTACCGTTCCTGCGGTGGCGGCCAGTTGCATCACGCTCATGATGCTCTTGGCGTCCATCTGCTTGTCGCCGTTGGCGACGGTGATCTCGCAGTCGAACTGGTTGGCAGTATCAACGAACTGCATGGCCGGGCGAGCGTGCAGACCGAACTTATTCACTATGGTGACGTCAACATGATGCTCGTTCACAGCTAAGCCTCATCCGGGAGCCAGAACCAAGGCCCCGACGACAGGGGGGATCAACCAAGTTGATCGGCTTCTTCAATCAGTTCGGCAATCGCCTCGGTGGTTTCGCTCTGGCGTAGGAACTTGCGGAAGATCTCGCGCTGTACGTGCTTGAAGATCGTCTCCATCGCCTGGAGATGCTCATCGGGCTTATCCGGACTCGACAGCAATAAGATCATACTGTAAACGGGCTTGGAATCCAACGCAGCGAAGTCAATTCCCTCGCTGGAACGACCAATTGAGCCGACGGGCTTCTTGATGCAACTGAGTTTGGCGTGGGGGAGCGACACTCCCTTGCCAATACCGGTGGTCGCCTGTTCCTCGCGTTCGATCACGGCGGCGACGATTTCTTTGACGCGGCTCTTGGCGACCGCGCCGGCGTTGGCGAGGGCGTTCACCGCTTCTTCAATCGCGCCGTCCCGGTCGGTCGCCTTCAGTTGGGGAATGATCGCGTCGGGCACGATCAGGTCTGACAATTTCATTCGCATCTCCTGCTAGTGGGGCTCCGGCGCGGCCCAAAGGGGCCACCGGTCAACAAAGGCTGAATCGCCTTGGGCGAGCAAATGTGCTCTACTGCTCCGACTCGGTTCGCCCGCCTTCTTCTGCTGCTTCGGCGGCTGCTTCGGCGGCCTGCTCGAGTTGTTCTTCGTGGCTGAGCCCCTTACGGCTACGCACCTTATCCTTATGGCGGCGAACCTGTTCGGTCACCTTGTGGATCGCATTGTCGATGCAGCCGTACATGTCATCCCCGCGATGCTTTCCGATAAACGTAATGTTATGTGAAGCGCTTACGATCACTTCCACCAAGGGCATTCCGCCATCGAGGTCCATCAGCACCTCCGCGGATGTGATTCTGTCGAAGTAGTGTTCGAGTTTCAACGTCTTTTCGCGCGCGTAATCTCGAATCGCCTCGGTGATGTGCATGTGTCGGGCGTTCACTGTGATATTCAAAGTATTTCTCCTTGACTCAATTCCCGTTCGCCGGCTGCGTCATTGTGGCGCAGATTCGACCTCAGGGAGCCGTCGTTTCTCTTTGTGTGACGATGTATCGTCGGATCCATAATCTGTTTTCTCAGCTTCGGGCAAAAGCACCCCTCCGCTGAGGCAGAAGCGAAATGCTTGATCGATGTCAAACGGCAGGTCGATAACCTCATCCCGCCTCACTGTTATGGTATACCCGGTCAAGGGTGTCGGGCTTGACGGAATGAACAGCGTCAGCAGATCCGTCTTGGTGGCCGCCTGAAGGGTACGCATTCCGGGGCTGGTTACTAATCCCATGCTCCAGATGCCCTTACGGGGATACTCCACCGCCACGACCCGATTGAACTTCACCTTCGTGTCATCAAGTATGATAAAGTCTGTAACCTGTTTAATCGACGGATAAATCTGCTTGATAAGCGGTAGACGCGTCACCAGGTGCTCGATCCCGCGCCACAGCGTTCGGCCGAGGAAGCTGGCCACGAAGCGGCCGATGATGTAGATCAGCGAGATTGCGATCATAAAGCTAGCTATATGAAGATGATAGTAATCCCAAGTCTCGGCGAGATTCTCGGCAGGAACCCCCCAGATCCGGCAAACCAACTGCTGGGCGCCCCAACTGATATGTTTCCCCACATAGGTGTCGATCGCTTGCAGAAGCCAGACGATCAGGGAGATCGTCAGCACGGTCGGCAGAATCGCGGCCAGGCCGCGAGTGAAGAAACGCCGGAAATCGGATGCAAAGCTTGTCGCCACCTAGTACTCCTGCGCCCAGCGCGACAATTGACGTTCGCACGGGGTCGCTACGGACGATGTCAGGGTTTGAGGATTTCTCCCGGGGCGGCTCGGCGAATCTATCCGAAGATGCCGCAGTTGCAACATGCTCATAAAAAGGCTCTTACGCTTTCGGACGTCCGCAGCCCCCCAAAGAGGCCCAAACGTCTCTTGCATTAAGTCTAGCCGCTATGCGCCCGCCGGTCAAGACGCTCGCAAGGGCGGACACTTGTGATTTTGGCCGCGAACGAATACGGCTAGCCGACGCCGGAGAGTTCGCCTCGCCTCATACTTGTATCGGCTAAACGGACCGTCGTTTTTACTTTCGATGGGACTCCATTCGCAGGTACGCCGGCAGTTGAGAGTCCTTCACCTCCGCCCACAGCCCTCTCCGGTCGCGGCGGGCCGCTTGCATATCGCCGGCGAAGTCGTTGCTGTGAGGGTGATCGAACCTCGGATCGGCGTAAGCGTAGCCCTCCGAGACCAGTATACGGTTAAGCATCCGCCCGTCGGGCAGGGTTACATAGGCCAGCAGCCGACCGTAGTTGCCCCGGGTTCGCCCATTGGGCGCCAGGAGCAGCGTGATGGACTCGCGTTCGGTCATCCGGGCGGTGAAGGCCGAGGCCTCGGGGCCAAAATGCTGCACGGGAGTGTCGGGGCGCTTGGTCTCGGGGGTATCAACGCCAAGCAATCGGACTCGCGTGGTGGGTTTGTGACGGCGCCGATCTGGACAGTTGACATCGAGCGTGTCGCCATCGACAACGCCGACCACAGTAAAGCTCTTACGATGATACGTCCCAATATCGTCGCCGCCCCGGCGGCCAAACAGCCCGCCCCGGTCGGCCGCGGCCACAACGGCGAACAGGAGTATCCCGGCAATCAGACGCTTCATGCGACGGACGCCTGTCTTGGAACCTCTTGTCATGGTAATGGGCGCCGACAGCCAACGCGACGAACCCGGCCCGAAGGAGTCAATTCGACCCGTTCACCGGAAGACGTCGGCTACTTGCCGGCTTTCTCCTGGCTCATGTCGGATCAGCGGGGAGTTGGTCGGATGCGTGTTTGCCGTTACTAGCCCCCCGAAGTGCGGGGGGGCGAAAGACGTGCAAACTCACGATCGATGGATCCAATTGCCGCTTCGGGGCAATCGACATCGAGGTTGCCGCGGGGGCGCCATCGGTCCAGCGACCCCCTGCACTGCAGGGGGCTAGTAACAGCAGACCCTTGGCCGCGAGAACTCCCTGATAATCCGTCATGAACCCTTCTTCTTGGCGGCTTTCTTCACTTTGGCTTTCTTGGCCTTCTTGGCCTTGGCCTTACCCGGCTTATCGCCGAGCGCAAAAGCGTCGTGAACCAGTCGAAGGGCCTTCTTGCCGTCATCGGCGGCGATGATGCAGGAGATCTTGATCTCGCTGGTCGTGATGTTCTGGATGTTGATCTTCGCGTCGGCCAGAGCCTTGAACATCCGCTCGGCCACGCCGGTGTGGCTTCGCATCCCGACGCCGACGACGCTGACCTTGGCCAGACCGGTCTCGAAGGTGACCTCGGCGCCCTTGAGATGACGCTGGCAGAGGCTCTCGCAGACAGCGTCGGCCTCGCCCATATCGCGAAGGTCGACGGTGAAGGCGATCGTGGCGAGTTTCGTCTCCCCGAGGGTCTGGATAATGTCATCGACAACGACCCCGGCCTTGGCGATGGCGTGGAAGAGCCGTCCGGCGACGCCAGGGGTGTCGGGAACGTTCTTCAGCGTGATACGGGCCAGATCCTGCTTGAGGGCGGTCCCTCGGACTACGATTTCTTCCATGGCGGGAGTCTCCGCGACAATCATCGTTCCCTTACGGTGGTTCAAGCTGCTCCGGACGTGGATGGGGACGTCGTGTTTCTTGGCGAATTCCACGGCCCGATTATGCAGCACGCCGGCGCCCAAACTCGAAAGCTCCAACATTTCGTCGTAGCTGACCGTCTCCATCTTCCGGGCGTTCGGCACGATTCGCGGATCGGCGGTGTATACGCCGTCCACGTCGGTATAGTTTTCACATTCGTCGGCGCCCAGCGCCGCGGCCACCGCCACGAGGGTGACGTTGGACCCGCCGCGACCGAGGGTGGTCACGTCGCCGCCGGCGGTGACGCCCTGGAACCCGGCGATGATCACAATGCGGCCGCGATCGAGTTCTCGCCGGATCCGAGCGGCGTTAATCCGCTTGAGACGGGCCTTGGTGTGGGCGTTGTCGGTGACCATGCCGATCTGGCCGGCGGTGAAGCTGATCGCGTCGGCGCCCATGTCGTGCATCGCCATCGCCATCAGGCTGATGGTCACCTGCTCGCCAGTGGACATCAACTGATCCCACTCACGCTTATGCGGCTTCTTGCTGGTCGCGAACGCAAGCGACTCCAATTGGTCGGTCGTCTTGCCCATCGCCGAGACGACCATCGCCACATGGTGGCCGGCCTTCTTGGCGGCGATCGCACGCTTGGCCGCGGCACGGATCTTCTCCGGGTCCGCAACACTGGTGCCGCCGAATTTCATCACGATCGTACTCATCATTACCGTCCTCGCTGAGCGGGTGTTCGGTCTCCGGTCAGGAGATAGCCCCTGAGAGTATACCCAATCGCACTCGCCTGTCCAGTACCGGCATGACGGAAAACGGAGAACGGCAGGCTTCAGGCTTCAGACCTCAGGCTTCAGGCACGGAAAAGGCGAACGACGAACGGCCGACGGCGAACGGCGAACGGCTGACGGCGAACGGACAATAACCTGGGCCGGGGCGCCTTGCTGTTTGCCGTTCGCCGTTTTTCGTGCCTGAAGCCTGAGGCCTGAAGCCTTCCGTTTGCCGTTTGCCGTTGCCTTCCCGATGCGTATACTGGCCGGCTATGTCACTGGCATCTTTACAGAATATTGAGCACGAGTTCGGCAAGCTTCAGATCCTCCGCGGCCTCAATCTTGAGGTCTTCGCCGGCGAGCGTATCGCTCTGGTCGGCGCGAACGGAACGGGCAAGACGACGGTCTTCCGCATCCTCATGCGTGAACTGAAGCCGACGGCCGGGGCGGTGAATTGGGCGAAGAATCTTCGGGTCGGCTACCTGCCCCAGCAGGCGAAGATGGAAACCGACGAGACCGTTCGGCAGGTTGCTCGCCGGCCGTTCGCCGAGTTGATGCGGGTCGAAGCTCGCATGCGTGAGCTGTCGACCGAGATGGCCACCGCCTCGGGCGAGGCGCTTGGCCGGCTGATGAAAGAGTACAGCCGCATCGAGGCCCAGCACGCCACTGCCGGCGGGTTCGCATGGGAGCATCGGGTCGAGGAGGTTCTCGCCGGTGTGGGGTTCGGGGCCGACGAGATGGACAAGCCCTGCCGCGTCCTCAGCGGCGGCCAGCAATGCCGCCTCGCCTTGGCCGGCATTCTTCTGGGGGGCGCCGACCTGCTGCTGCTGGATGAACCGACCAACCACCTCGACCTCGAAGCGGTGCAATGGCTGGAGAAGTACCTCCAACGCCTGCCGGCGGCGGTGCTGTTGGTCAGTCACGACCGCTACCTGCTGGACCGTGTGGCGACCAAGGTGTACGAACTGGCGGGGGGGCGCACCGAGATGTACCCCGGCAACTACAGCAACTACGTCGGCGAACGCGGCGTCCGGCGGCTGCATCACCGGCGGCAGTTCGAGAAGGATCAGGAATTCATCGCCAAGGAGCGAAGTTTCATCGAGCGGTTCCGCTCCGGCAGTCGGTCCAAGGAAGCCAACGGCCGACTGAAGAGGCTCGAACGCCGACTGAAGGCCGGGGAGTTCATCACCGAAGACCTCGGGAGCGACCGCACGCTTTCGCTGAAGATCGCCGCCGGCAGTCGCGGCAGCCGCCAAGCGCTGCGAATGCAAGGGGTCGCCAAGTCGTTCGGCTCCGAGCGGATCGTCGACGATCTCAGCTTCAAACTCACCGGCGGCCAGAAAATGGCCATCCTCGGCGCCAACGGCGTCGGCAAGACCACCATCCTCCGCATGGCGCTGGGTGAAGAGGCGCCCGACGACGGCGATGTGAAAATCGGCCAGGGCATGACCGTCGGCTACTACGACCAGAAGCAGCATGGGCTGGACGATTCGCTGACGGTTCTGGGGCAGATGCAGGCGTTCACCGGGATGATGGAAGAGGCGCCGCTGAGGAGTTTTCTGGCGAGGTTCCTGTTCCGGGGCGAGCAGGTATGGAAGGCCGTCGGAACCCTCTCCGGCGGCGAGCGAAGCCGACTGCTGCTGGCCCGGCTACTATACGAGAAGCCGAATTTCCTCATTCTCGACGAGCCCACCAACCACCTCGATATCGCCTCGTGCGAAATGCTCGAACAGGCGCTCAGCGAGTACGACGGCGCCATCCTTCTGGTCAGCCATGACCGCTATTTCGTCGACAAAATCTGCGACCGCATGCTGCTGATGTGGCGTGATGGCTGGGAGACCGTCGAAGGCAACTACTCCTTCTGGCGTACGCGTGAGGAAGAGAAAGCGGCCGCGGCCTCCAAAGCCGACGCGGCCCAGCCGTCAGCCCGATCGTCGTCAAAACCGGCCGCCAAGGGGCGCTCGGCCCCCAAGGCGGCCGTCCGACGAACCGGCGGGCTGAATTCGTACCAGATGAACAAGCTTACGCTGGGGGAGGTGGAAGAGCAGATCCACGACCACGAACGCAAGCTCGGCGAGGTCGACAAATCGTTCTCCGATCCGGCCGTGTTCTCCGACGCCGATAAACTCGCCGAAGCCCAGGAGCGGTACGACCAGATCCGTGACCAGATCGAGGCGCTGATGGAAGTGTGGCAGGTGAAGATGGAGGACGCCTGACATGGCCGGCCTCGTCGCGGTGATCTTGATCGCTTGGGTCGCGTCGGCCGGTGGGGGAGGCTCCGTCGACACCGGCCGTCTCATCGAAGACCCCCCGAACGTCCCGGTCCCGGTCGCCGGCGACGTAACCGGCGTTGTCGTCCCCGCCTCGAAGGTGGCGAAGCTGACGGCGGTCTCTCGCGTTACCGGCAAGCGGTACGAACCTGCGGCGTTTGATCGTCAGTCCGGCCGGTTCCGATTCGCGGCCTTGGCCGGCGACGCCGGCTACGACGTGTGCATCGTCACCAACGACGGGCGCCGAATCGAGGGCATTGACCTGTCCTGGTTCGAGGCCCGCGCCCAGCGACTGGCCGCCGCTCGCCGCAAGCAACTGGGGCTGCCCGACCCGCCGGGGCATGTTTTCTCGGCCGCCGACGCCGACGAGCTGCGCCGCTTCATCGCCGACCGCAAAGACTTCTCCGACGCCAACCGCCCGCTGGCTATCGGCGGCCTCGGCCCCCAAGCCGTCATGCTCGTCGAACGCGTTCGCACGACCCCGTTCCACGCCGGCGCCAAGGATGAACGCATCTGGCGAACCGATCTGTTCTACTTCACCTACGACGCCGGCGGCTGGCAAATGCTCCCCAACGCCCGTCGCCTCGTCGAGCGAGCCCACTTCACGCCGGCGGCGTGGAAAAAGTTCTCGATTCGCTACGATCACGCGCTCAGCGTCTACGTCGCCCCCGACGGCAAAGCCAAGCCCCTTCGTTACACCATCGCCGAGAAGCCTGCGGCGCCCACCGAACCGATCCTTATGGGTGTCCCGCCGGCCGCGACGCCGTGAACGGGAGGGCGTGAATTCCGACGCCGTCATTCGTATTGCCGCCGATTCCCGGGTTGGGGGAATCGGCAACGACGGATGCGACAGGGCATTACCCCTTGTAATCGTCGGCCGTTGCGGGCAAGATAACCGTCTATGTCGCCACTACGTAGGGGCGCGGACGGTTAAGAGTGTATCTGAAGATGGATGTCGAGGCCCGGCGGATGCGGGCGGGCGGCAGTTCGAAAGGACCCGGGAAATGATCCGAGCAGCGGTGACGGTACTCGTTCTGGGCGCGGTGGTTGTCGGCTGCGCTGATAATTCCATGAACGCCTCGGTGGTGTGGACCGAGGGCGAGGCCTATGTCGACGGCCCCCGGAACCTGACCGAGGGCGTCGGGGCCAAAGCCCCGGCCTCCGGCGGCAAGGCCCTGTACGGCGCCGTCCTGGGCGCCGGAGGCGGCTTTGCTCGCTACCGGGTCAACGTGCCCAACGACGTGGTCAACGCCCGGCTCGTGGTGCGATACGCACGCTACCACTGGCGCGAGATGGACCCGGCCACTGTGAAGGTCTCGCTACTGTCGAAGAAGAAGATCGTCCGCACCAGCATCGTCTTCGGCGACACCGGCGGGTGGGGAACCACCAACAAGAGGGACTGGGCTCTGGCGATCGTCGACATCGGGACGATGCCGGCGGGAGACTGGATCGTCAGGTTTGACGCTCCCGCTGAGCAGGGCTCCGACGTGAACATCGACGGGTTCTTCCTGGCGCCCGGCTGGCTCGACCTCACCGCCGCGGAGATGGCCGCGGCCGACCGAATTCACATTACCAGCAGCGGCTTCGTCGGCATCGGCGTGCCGCGAACGGTCCTGTTCCAGCAGCAGGCCAAGTTCCTCGAGTTGCCGATTCGAGCGTTCAGGGCGATGACCCGAGGCGTCAAGGTGACCGTGTTGGACGACAACGACCAGGTGGTGGCCGAACTGATTAACAGCGATTCGGCGCCGCTGGATGTCCACACGCGACTGCATCTTCTCTCGGCCGCCAAGTTGCAGAACCTCCCCGACGGTCCCTACACCCTTCGCACCGCCTGGACCGGAGCCCCGGTGATGGACCTGCCGATGCACTTGGCGGGAGAATTGGCCTCCCGTTTCGAGACGCGCCTGGCCGCGATCGACGCGGTCGCCGCCAAACTGCGAACCCGTCCCAACTCGACGCAGTACCTCAACGATTACGAACACGCCGTGGAGTACCTGACCGCCGCTTGGAAGAAGGTTCTCGATGGCACGGCCGATAAGTCTCTGCTGGCGTCGGTCCGCCGCACCGTCGAGCAGTACGAACAGGCCGGGGCGGCGATCAGCGCCGGTCAGCCCCCGTTCGCCCGTCGCACCGGCGACCTGCGGCTGGCGTTCCGTTCGGAGGCCACCGGCCGGCTGGAGCAGTACCGCCTGTTCGTTCCCGACGATTACAGCCCCAGCGGATCAACCCCGCTGCTGATGGCCCTCAACCATAACGAGAACAATTACCTCGACCAGGCCGACGGCCTCACCAAGACAATCGCCAACCAACGCGGCTACGCCATCCTCTCGCCGGGTCCGGTCGGAACCGACAAGGAAACCGCCGAGTACACCGGCGACGGCGAAAAAGACCTCGCCCAACTGCTGGAGTTGGTCCTGACCAACTACCCCGGCTTCGATCGAAAACGCGTCTACGGCGCCGGCGCCTCACGCGGCGGATTCGGAACCTACAGCTTCGCCACCGCCCACCCCGATAAGATCGTCGCCATCGCCTGCTCGTCAGGGACGGGCAACTGGGACTGGAGCGACGGCAAACGCACACTGGTCAAGAAGTTCGCCCCCGTGCCCACGCTGATCCTCCACGGCGAAATCGACACCCTCGTCCCCCCCGAAACCGCCCGAACGGTCGCCGAGCATCTGGCCGAGCAGGGGATCCCCCATGAGCTTCACGTGTTCCCCTCCTACGGACACAACTACGAGAAGTACGCCGAGCAGTACCTGACGATGTCGCTGGACTTCTTCGAGAAGCACACCGATCCCAAAGACATGCCCGCGCCGGCGCCGGCCGAAACGGACGTCGATGAGGCCAAGCCTGCCGAAGAGTAGAGACGGAGACAAACAGGTGTTCGCTTGTGCGAATGTCGACGCCGGCAGCAATTGAGCAGGCAGCGGCGAATTCACTTTTTTTTCTAGGGCTGCAAGCGATCATGTCGATGATAGCATGAGTATGGTTATGAAATTCGCGTTGAATGTAGACAAAATGATTCAGGCGGCGGCCGCCCTTCTGAGGACCGAACACACTCGGGAGATGCCTTACATGCGGCTCCTGAAGCTGCTCTATATCGCTGACAGGGAAAGCCTTAGCGAGACCGGTCACCCAATCGTGGGAGGCAGGCAGGTTGCTATGGATCGTGGGCCGGTCCCCAGCAGGCCTTACGATGCAATCAAGGGGTGTGATCCTGCGCTGGTGGTGTGGTCTGATTTCATCGAGCGCGATGGATACAAGGTGCGGCTGAACAAGGACCCAGGCGTAGACAGGCTGACCAAGTATGAGGCCAGGAAGTTGACCGAGGTTGCCACGCAGAACGCCCAAATGGATGAGTGGTCGCTGTCGGAACATACGCACGCCTTCGCCGAGTACGCCAAGCACCTGCCTCGAGAGGGGTCGGTCGAAGATATTCCATGGGAGGATATCGCAGAAGCCGTGGGGATGGCTGACAAAGTGTCCAGCATAGAGCAGTATCAACGAGAGCGGGACGCCGCCGCCGCTGCGATGGAAGTGCAGTAGGCATGCTGCAACTTGGGGACACGCTTCGCGTTAATGAGCATGTTTGCATTGTAGCCTCAGACCCGTCCAAGAACCCAGATCAGGTCTTTCTTGTCGCGTTGACCACATTTGAGGACTACAAAGATGACTCGTGCCTGATCGACAAGGGGGAACATGAGCGTGTCACCCATTTGACATGTGTTGCATATGACTTCTTCGAGAATCCCCTTTTCAGCGTTGCCGCGATGCTGGGGCATGCTGTAGGACAGCCGGTCACGCCTGAGATACTGGCGAGGATTCTGCAAGGCGCTGCCGGCACCGAGCGTATAAACATGGCGGCATGGCTGCTGCTGGACGACCAAGGACTGGTTTGATTGTCCTACCGAGGTTGTAGCGGCCTTCTCGCGATAGCCTTCCCTTCTCCAATTGCCTCGCTGATGCGTGCACCTGGCGTTAACCCCTAGGCCGCTCACCCCTCAAAGGCCACAAAACCTGCCCAAATCGCACTTTCGTTGCCAAAGTGACCCCGCCAATCTTCCGATCTACCTTCCAGCGTATCCGGTTATTTGAACGGGGGCTATCTGCCTGGAGTGACGCATGTCGATTGAAATCAAGTGCCATTGCGGCCTGGACTACCGGCTGGACGACAGCCGGGCCGGAGATCAGTTCAGTTGCAAGGTTTGTGGGGCGACCATGATCCTTCCGGCAGGCGTGGGACGGGGGATCCCCGACCCGGTCGTCGAAGCGAAACCGGCCGCGACGGCTCCGACGCAGGTCCAGCCGCCAGCGCAGGCGAAGGCGCCCGAGCAGGCGAAGCCGCCGATGCACGTTCAGCCCCCGCCGCCGGCGGCCGCTCCGTCGAGCGAACCGTCGGCGTTCGATTCAATGGGCGAAAGCCTCGACGGTCCCGCCGCCCCGGTAACGCCCCCTTCGTTCCAGCCGCAAGCGATCGGTCCTGCCGCCGAACCGGCCGCGACCGAGCAGCCCACGCCCGCCAGGACGTGGAGCCCCGTGGCCGATCCGGAAGATGAGGGCATGGCGCCCCGAGGTCGCCAGCGGCCGCCGATATCGTGGTGTGTGGTTCGACTGGTGATGATCGGGCTGTGCGCGGGGTTCCTGTTCATGCCGTGGTTCACCGTCACCGGCGCCGACCCGCAGACCGGCGAGGTCGCCCCCCAATCCGTCGCCGGCTGGCCCATCGTCAAAGCTGTGGTCGGAGGTCTCATCCATAGCGCATCGTCCAATCGCGGCGACCTTCCCGGCATCGGCGATTTCGTCAGCGCACCCGACGGAACCGGCGCCATCGTCGCCGGCGGGCTCATGATGGTCTTCGGGCCATGCGTCTACACGCTCGGACTGCTCCTGACGATCCCCATCAGCTTCGCCGTCTACCATCGCGACGGACGCGGCGCCGTGTGGCCCTTCGCGGCCTGTTTCGCCGGGCTGGCGGCCTTCGTCGTCGGCTGGAGAATGATCGCCGCCGCCGAGCCGTTCACCAGTATACTCGACGTCGCCGGCCAAGTCGGCGTCAGCATCGGAGCCTCCGGCTGGGCATGGGCCATGGCCCTCGTCCTGATCCCCATGGGCCTGATCGCCAAAACCAAACCCGACTACAACCTCATCCGCGCCATGCAGTGGAGCGAGCAACGAACCAACGCAGGCCCCTTTTAGTTTAGGCAGCGAAGGGCTTGACGTCGGAGGGAAAGCCTCGTCCGGTGAGAATCGGGCGGGGCGTTTTTTGTTCTGACGGCGAACCGCAGAATAGCCAACACGAAATTCCGAATTGCGGTTCTCCTCCCATGAGGGTGGTTTGCCTGGCGGCGTGTTTTACACCATGGCGGGCCTCAACGGCAGATTCATTTGAGCGATCCAATCCAATCCCAAGCACGCTCTTGCATCATGGCCGAATAAATACCCGCCGCTATTTCGGGAGGAGAGCCCGCATTACCAAGTGGGCTCACGCCCGATCGGGCATGCTGTTGCCGTTTGCCGTTACTTGGATATTCGAAATTCCGTGTCGAAGACCGGCCGTGGCGGGTTGGATATTCGATATTCGCCGTTCTACAGTTCCGCAATCGCCTGATCGATCGCCGCAAGCCGGCCCTGCATTTCGGCGAGGCGGGTTCTTTCGGATTCGACGACGGTCGCTGGGGCGTTGGCGATGAACTTATCGTTATTGAGTTTGCCTTCGGCGGCCGCGACGCCGCGGGCGACGGTCTGGCGTTCCTTTTCCAGCCGGGCCTTCTCGGCGGCGGTGTCGACCACGTCGGCGATGAAGGCCGTCACGCCGCCGGCGACGACGGTCGCGGCTCGTTCGTCACCCTTGGCTGCATCGGCCGCCACGGTCAACTCGCCCAGATTGGCCAGCGAGCGGATCAGGTCGAGGTTGGCTTCGACCGACTCGGCCGCCTGCCCTGACGCGTTCACCGCCACCGTAAGCGGTCGCGACGGCGGCACGTTGTGGGCGGTGCGGATTTGACGAATGCCGCGGATGAGGTCTCGCAGTGCGTCGAACTTCGCCTCGGCCTGCTCGTTCATCCACTCGCTCTGCGCCCGAGGCCACGCGGCCGTGATCAACAACTTCTCGGCCTCGGCGTCGACCATGCCGCGTCGGGGAGCCACGTCGTTTAGCCGGCTCCAGACGGTTTCAGTCACGTAGGGAATCATCGGATGCAGCAGCCGCAGGAGGCCGTCGAGCACGTAGGCGACGATGGCTTTGGGGCCGGTTTCGCCGGCGTTGATGCGGCTTTTGGCGATCTCGAGGTACCAATCGCAGAAGTCGTCCCACGTGAAGCGGTACAGCACGCTGGCCATCTCGTTGAAGCGGAACGCCTCCAACGCCGCGGTGACGTCGCGGATCGCGCTGTGCATCCGGCTGATAATCCACGTATCGGCCAGCGACTGCCGCGGCTGAGCGTCCTGGAAGCGGGGCGCCCCTTCGACGTTCATCAGCGCAAAACGCGACGCGTTCCACAGCTTGTTGCAGAAGTTGCGGCCGACGTCGAATTTCGGGGACGTATTCAGTTCTCGCCCGTCCGGCAGCGTCAGATGCTCCACCGGCATGCGGAGGTCCTGGGTCTCGGTGGTCATCGAGGCCAGCGTATATCGCAGGGCGTCGGCGCCGTGGCTGTCGATAATGTCCAGCGGGTCGATGCCGTTGCCGAGGCTCTTGGACATCTTGCGGCCGTCGCCGTCCTGGATCATCGCGTGGATGTACACGTCGGCAAACGGGCATTTTCCCCGGAAATACTGCCCGAACATCACCATCCGACTGACCCAAAGCGTGATAATCTCTCGCGCCGTGCACAGCAGGTCGGTGGGGTAGAACGTATTGAGCAGGTCGGTTTCCTCCGGCCAGCCCATCGTCGAAATCGGCCACAGGCCCGAGGAGAACCACGTATCCAGCACGTCGGGGTCGCGGGTCCAGCCCTCGGCTTCGATTTTCTCGATCAGGGCGTCGGAGCCGCCGGCGGGGCACAGGTAGGCGCGGACCATCGTCTCGTCGTCGGGATGATCGATCACCATCAAGCGATGCTCGCCGAGGTCCGCGAACGATTCTGTGGAGATGTTCGCATCTCGTTTGTGGTCCCGGGTCCAGATGGGGATTCGGTGCCCCCACCACAACTGGCGGCTGATCGGCCAGTCGCGGAGGTTCTCCAGCCACGTACGGTAATTGATCGCGTATCGGGCGGGGGTGAACTTCAGTTCTCCGTCCAGCAGCGGCTTCATCGCGATCCCGGCCAGTGAATTGGCCGGCACGTCGGTCCCTTCGATCATCGCCACTCCGAACGTATCGGCCAGCCGATCGATGGGCTTCTTGACGGCGATGTACCACTGGTCCGACAGGTACGGCTCGATCGGCACATGCGAGCGATAGCTGTGGCCGACCTCATGGTCGTAATCTCGCACATCCTCCAGCAGGTCTTCGCTGCGGAACCACTCGACGATCGCCTTTCGCGCCTCGAAGCGGTCCATGCCCAGGAATTGCTCGGCGTCGGAGCCGACGGCGTCTTCCCATCCGTGCCGGTCGC
Organism: uncultured bacterium; assembly: GCA_965372365.1. GTDB lineage: Bacteria > Planctomycetota > Phycisphaerae > SM23-33 > FEN-1343 > CBDVCA01. The sequence goes on along the minus strand of CBDVCA010000011.1, from coordinate 8,750 downwards.
TGATCGACCCGTCGGGGGCCATCACGTTGATCAGGGGCAGATCGTGACGCTGACCGATGGCATAATCGTTGAGGTCGTGGGCGGGGGTTACCTTCAGGAACCCCGTGGCGAACCGGGCCTTGGGGTCGTCGCTTTCGGGGTCGGCCAACACGACGAATTCGTCGGCGATAATCGGAATGAAACGTCCGACCAGCGGCAGTCTCACCTGTTTGCCCACCAACGCCGCCGCTCGCGGGTCGCGCGGATTCATCGCCACGGCGGTGTCGCCGAGCATCGTCTCGGGGCGTGTCGTGGCCACCGTCACATGATCGATCGTCTCGCCGTCGATCTCGACCGGCTCGACCAGCGGATATTGCATGTACCAGAAAAAGCCCTTGACGGTCTGATGCTCGACTTCATCGTCGGCCAGAACGGTTTCGGTGGCGGGGTCCCAGTTGACCAAGCGTTTGCCGCGATAGATCAGCCCGTCGTCGAACAGTTGGAAGAACGCCGTGCCGACGGCTTTGGCGCACACCTCGTCCATGGTGAACCGTGTGCGGTCCCAGTCGCACGAGCAGCCCATGGCTTTGAGTTGGCCGAGGATGCGGGTCTCGTATTCGTCCTTCCACGCCTGAATCCGCTCAATGAACTCGTCGCGTTCGAAGTCGCCGCGGCGTTTGCCTTCGGAGGCCAGGATTCGCTTCTCCACCACCGTCTGGGTCGCGATGCCGGCGTGATCGGTTCCCGGCATCCACAGCGTGTTGTACCCGGCCATCCGCTTCCAGCGGGTGAGGATGTCCTGTAGCGTGTTGTTCAGCGCGTGCCCCAGGTGCAGCGCCGCCGTCACGTTGGGGGGGGGGATGACGATGGTGTACGTGTTGTCTCCGTCAGCGGGATCGGCGGCGAATGCGCCCGCCGCCTGCCAGGCGTCATAGACTTCCTGCTCGACGGTCTTGGGATCGTATATAGTGCTCAGTTCTTTGCTCATGGTAGTACTCGTTACGACGGGTCCTCTTGTAACAGTTTGTACTCAAACGCATCGCTCAGCGCCAGCCACGACGCTTCGATGATATTGGTGCTGACCCCCACGGCGCCGAACGTATGACGCTCGTCGTGGAAGCGGATCGCTACGCGAACCTTCGCGGCCGATTCGGCCACAGCGTTCACGACGCGAACTTTGTAATCGTCCAGATGTACGCTGTCGACGCACGGGTAGTGGGGGCGCAGAGCCTTCCGCAACGCCGCGTCCAGAGCGTTGACGGGGCCGTCGCCGCCGGCGACGGTGTACTCGTCGCACCCGGCCACGGTCAGCCGCACTACGCCCTCGGTGGTCGCCGGCTCACCTTCGCCGCTCAGGATGTTGCAGCGGAAGTGATCCAGCACCCAGGGCGGCTCGCCGTACCACTTGCCGCCGAGAGTCTTGCGAACCAGCAGCTCGAAACTGGCGTCGGCCGATTCGAACTGGTAGCCCTCCGCTTCCATCTCCACCACGCGATCGAGGATCTTTTTGCGGCCCTCGGCGTCGCTGTCGAGGTTGAACTTGGCGTCGGCCTTGGCGGCGATGTTGCTGGCGCCGGACAACTCGCTGACCAGGATCCGGCGGGTGTTGCCCACGGCCGCCGGGTCGATGTGCTCGTACGTGCTCGCGTTCCGCTGGACGGCGTGCACGTGCATGCCGCCCTTGTGGGCGAACGCCGAGCGACCCACGAACGGCTGATGGTCGCGAAGGTTCAGGTTGGCCATTTCGTACACGTACCGGCTGGCCTCGGTGAGATGACCCAGCGAATCGTCGTCGAGGCAGTCGTAACTGTACTTGAGCCTCAGATTCGCGATCACGCTGGTCAGGTCCGCGTTGCCGGTCCGCTCGCCGAGCCCGTTGATGGTGCCCTGCACCTGCACGGCTCCGTGCCGCACCGCCGTCAGAGCCGCGGCTACCGCCAACCCGCTGTCGTTGTGGGTGTGGATGGCGAACGCGGCGTCGGGCATCTCAGCGGTCAGATCGTCCAGAACCTCGCCGATAACCTCGGGGAGCGATCCGCCGTTGGTGTCGCACAGCGCCAGACGCGAGGCCCCGGCGTCGGCGGCGGCCTTGAGCGTCTGCAACGCGTAGTCGCGATGGGCTCGATACCCGTCGAAAAAGTGTTCGGCGTCGTAGATGACCTCTCGCCCGGCTGCGACGCAGAAGGCGACGCTGTCGGCGATCATGGCCAGATTTTCATCCGGCTCAACGCGAAGCACCTCGCGAACGTGCAGGTCCCACGTCTTGCCGACGATGGTGCACACCGAGGCGCCCGAATCGACCAGAGCCCGCATGCCGACGTCCTGATCGGCCGTGACCCCGCGACGGCGCGTCATGCCGAACGCGACGATCTTCGCCCGCCGGATGTTTCTGGCCCGGACCTCGCCGAAGAAGGCGACGTCCTTGGGATTGCTCAGCGGGTAGCCGCCCTCGATGTAATCAACGCCGAGAGCGTCGAGCCGCTCGGCGATGAGCAGCTTGTCCTCCAGCGAGAAGCTGACCCCTTCGGCCTGGGCGCCGTCGCGGAGCGTGGTGTCGTAGATTTCGATCTTGTTCCGTGTGTGATTCATGTCAGTCGTCCGTATGTATATACAAAAAGCCCTGGAAGCGGTCTGGGCCTCAGGGCGTTTCGCCGGCAATGGACAGGCTCTACCCTAAGGCACGAAGCGTACACCGACCGGAAGGATCCGCTCGGCAAGGATCCGTTCGGCAATAATCCGTTCGGCGCGGAGGCTGACCGCCCGGCCGCTGTCGCCGGTTTGCAGGTCTGAGCCATTGTGACCGTTCCGCGCCATGGTGCTCCTGTTCGTGCCTTAGCAATACAACGTATCGGCATTATAGGACAGGTGGCTTGCGTGTCAACCGAAGAACGGCAAACGGCAGGCTTCGGGCTTCAGACCTCGGGCTTCAGGTACGGCAAAGACAGAGCCCCGTCAGGGGCGGCAAGTCTATCGGCCCTGCGGACCTGAACGTCGCTCATGGCCATGCCGGTCTGTCGTCAGCTCACTTCAATATTCAAGATTCCGTGTTGAGTATTCGATATTCGCCGCCCACCGTCTATAATCGTCAGATTATGAGGAATGCGTTATGAAGTCGTTGTGTGACCGATGCCCGGGCGCCTGCTGCAGGTATATCGCGCTGCCGTTCGACGAGCCGACCGAGAAAGAGTCGTTCGAGGAGATCCGCTGGTTCCTGATGCACAAGGGCGTCACCGTCTTTGTCACCGAAGGCCAGTGGTATGTCAGTTCAGCGGTCGAGTGCAAGCATCTGACCGACCAGGGCGCCTGCGGGATTTACGAGACCCGCCCCGATATCTGCCGCGAGTACTCCAACAGCAACTGCGACTACCACGGCGGCGACTACGAATACGAACTGTTCTTCTCCGGAGCCGAGCAACTCGACGAATACGCACGCGGCGTGTTGGGCGATGAAGGCGACGAAGGCGACGACTAAGCAACCACGGACAACCGACATGGATATCAAGAGCGTCAAAGGATTTCGCGATTTCTACCCCGAGCAGATGGCCCTGCGGAACTACCTGTACGACGCCTGGCGGCGGGTCTCGCGGCGGAACGGTTTCGTCGAATACGACGGCCCCATCCTCGAATACCTCGACCTCTACCGGATCAAGAGCGGCGATGAAATCGTAAGCCAACTGTTCAGCCTCACCGATCGCGGCGGCCGCGAGCTGGCCATGCGCCCCGAAACCACCCCGACGCTCGCTCGGATGATCAACGCCAAGATCAACGCCCTGGGCAGGCCGATCAAGTGGTTCAGCATCTCCAACGTCTTCCGGGCCGAGAACCCCCAGAAAGGTCGCGGGCGAGAGTTCTCCCAGTGGAATGTCGACGTCGTCGGTTCCGACGAAGCCCTCGCCGACGCCGAGTGCATCTTCACGCTCATCGACCTGTTGGCCGAAGTGGGCCTGACGGCCGACGACGCCGGGGTGCTGCTATCGAGCCGATCGCTGATCGCCGCGGCTTTGACGGCCATCGGCGTCGCCGAAGCCGACCAGCCGACCCTGCTGACCCTCCTGGACAAGCGAGACAAAGTAGCCCCCGAGGCCTTCGTCGAAATGTGCGCCGGCGCAGGCTTGTCGGCCGGTCAGATCGACAGCATCAGCCGGTTCCAGGATTCGCCCACGCTGGCCGATGTCGCCGCCCAGTTCGGCGACGATGACAACGTCGGGGCCGAATGCGACAAGCTCGCCAAGGTGACCGAACTGCTTTGGGCCATGGGCGCCGCCGACTACTGCAAACTCGATCTGCACGTCGTTCGCGGCCTGGCCTACTACACCGGCGCAGTCTACGAAGCCTTCGACGCCGGCCGCAAGTTGCGGGCGCTGGCCGGGGGCGGTCGCTACGACAATCTGCTGACGATGCTGGGTGGACCCCAAGTGGGCGCCGCCGGCTTCGGTATGGGCGATATGGTCTTGGGGATTCTGCTGGCCGAGGCCGGCAAGCTGCCCGATCTGACCGACCGCCCCGACTGCCTGGTCATCGACGCCGACGCCGACCTGTTCGCCGACGCCGTCGGTATCGCCGCCCAACTGCGACGGGCGGGTGTGAAGGCCGACCTTTCGTACAAGCGCCAGGGCCTCGGTAAGCAACTGAAGACCGCCGCCAAAAAGGGCGCCGCCGCGGCCGTTATCGTCGGCGCCGAACTGGCCGAGACCGGCGAGGTGATCGTGAAGAATCTCGCCACCGGCGACCAGCGGCGGGTCGGACGCGACCAACTGGCCGACGAACTGAAACGGTAGGGGGGGGAGCATGGCCCTTCGACGCGACCATTACGAGCACGCCTTCGCCGACTACCTTCACTGCAAGGGCTGGCCGTACGTGGCCGTCGACGAGTCCCGCCGCAAGGCGTTCGGGGCGATCGTGCTGAAGAGTTTCGATTTCGTCGTCTACTCCCAAAGCGGCCCCAACCTGCTCATCGACGTCAAAGGCCGCAAGTTCCCCGATACCAGCGTCAAGGGTCGTCGGCGCAACGGACGGGCCTGGGAGAACTGGATCACACGCGACGACGTCGAGGGCCTCACCCAGTGGCAGTCCATCTTCGGCGACGATTTCCGCGCCGTCCTGGTGTTCACCTACTGGCTCCAAGGCCCGCCCGAGAAGGCCCCCTTCGAGGATATTCATTTTCACGACGGCCGCCACTACGCCTTCGCCGCCATCGGCCTGACCGAATATACCGCCGCCGCTCGCCCGCGATCGGCCCGGTGGCATACCCTCACCATGGGCGCCAAACCCTTCCGTCTGGCCGTCTGCGACGTGGCCGAGCTGCTGTGACAGACTTCACATGACGCATAATCCCCGGCACACGCACACCAAACATCGAAAACCCGCCCATTTGCCCCGGCAGCTTCTTGAACCGTCTTGGATGGCGCGTATAATCAAAGGCATGAACAAGATTTGGAAACTATGCACGCCGGTGTTCGTCGCCGTTGTGATGGCCGCCAATGCGTTGGCCGCCGATGACGGGTTCAAGCCCAATCCGATCGAAGGCAAAGGCGGGTGGATCAAGTGGGCCGCGACGGTCGGGTTTGCCGCGGCGTTGTTCATCGCGGCCTTCAAGAACCCGAGGCGAACCAACCTGGACTGACCGCCGCTGCGTAGGATAGCGACGTTCGAAGGCCGACTGCGCCGGCGAGCATGACCGTGTCGCCCGGTCGCGAAGCTCATAACCTTTTGGGAGAGGTCGTCATGAAGAAGTTCCTCGTAATGCTGCTGATCTGCGTGAACCTCGCGCTGGTCGTGATGCTGACGTTCGGCGCGGCGCCGCAGAAGGCCCACGCCCAAGTCCGTTCCCGACGCGGCGGGGGCGAGTACATCTTGGTCACCGGCCGACGACGCAGCAAAGACGATGTGCTGTATATCATCGACAGCAAGGCCCGATTCCTGTTCGGATTCTGGCCCGACACGTCCCGGGGCAACCTGAATCTGGTCCCCATGGGCCCCCGCGACCTCGACCGTGATTTCCCCGTAGGCGGCCGTTAAGACACCACAGAACCCAGACCCCAGAGGCTGCCATGAACGATACCAAGAACATCACCATCGCCTTGCTGTGCGTATCGGCCACGCTGCTGCTGACCGTAACCCTTCTGGTCAACAGCACCGATGAGGCCTACGCGACCTCCGCACAGAGCGCTAACAGCAGTTACATCATGATCGCCGGCCGCGTGACCGAATCGCGCGACGTGATCTACGTAGTCGATCTGGACACCGAAAAACTCAACGCCTACCTCGTCGACCGAGACTGGCAGGTCCGCGACATCGAACTGGCCGCCGGGCCCATCGATCTGGCCAGACTGATCAGCCAGGCCGAAGGCCGCCGCGGGCCGCGACGATAGACGAACGGAAGGCTTCAGGCTTCAGACCTCAGGCTTCAGGAACGGCGAACGGCCGACGGCGAACGGCGGCCAAGCGTCGAATGATGGCGGCGGTTCCGCGGGCCGGTGAGTACTCGCCCGATCCGAGGAAACAGAACCGAGGCGTACATAAGTCGCAATTACAGCTTCCCGTCAGCCCAACACTCCGTGGCGACGGCGATCCGTTTCCGTCATGTCGTTGCCGTTTCCGTTATGTCGTTGCCGTTTCCGTTATGTCGTTGCCGTTTCCGTTATGTCGTTGCCGTTATGTCGTTGCCGTTGCCGTTCCTGAAGCCTGAAGCCTGAGGCCTGAAGCCTTCCGTTAAAGAGCGTGAATCCTACGATTGAACAACTGGGAAAGAAGGTGCTTGCCGGCGGCTCGCTCACCCGAGACGACGCCGCGGCGTTGGTCGCGCACCAAGATCTCCACGATGTGTTGTATTGGGCTCATTGCGTGCGCGAAGCTCGGTTCGGCGACGACGTGAAATTCTGCTCCATCGGCGCCGGCAAGGTTGGCGCGTGCAGCGAAGACTGCAAGTGGTGCGCCCAGTCGTCCCGCTACGCCACCCATATTCCCGCTGAGGTCGAGCGGACTTCCGCCGAAGGATTGCACAAAGCCTGCGTCGAAGCGTTTGCCGCGGGGGCTTCGAGTTTCGGCGTGGTCAATTCCGGCCGGGCGCCCAGCGAGGCCGATTTGGCGACGGTGACGGAGGTGGCCGCGAGCATCGCCGCCGATGGGGGGGCGATGGCGTGCGCCTCGCTGGGGGAGCTGGACGCCGCGACCGCCGAGAGATTGGTGGCCGCGGGAGTTCGCCGGTACAATCATAACCTGGAGACCTCGCGACGCTTCTATGGCGAGATGGTGACCACCCACGCCTACGATTGCCGCCTGGCGACGCTGACGACCGCTCGCCAAGCGGGGCTGAGCCTGTGCTGCGGGGGCATATTCGGCCTCGGCGAGACTTGGGCCGATCGAATCGACCTGGCGATGACGCTCCGCGACCAAGTCGCCCCCGACGTAACGCCGCTGAACTTCCTGCACCCGATCCCCGGCACGCCCCTGGCCGACGCGGCTCCGCTGACCGGCATGGAATGCCTGCGGATCATCGCCGTCTTTCGACTGCTGCTGCCGCGTGTCGACCTGAAGATCGCCGGCGGCCGCCAGGTGAACCTCGGCGACCTGCAGAGTTGGATTTTCTACGCCGGCGCCACCAGTTGCCTGGTGGGCAACTATCTCACCACCATCGGCCGCGACGTCGACGCCGACCGTCGCATGGTCGCCGACCTCGGCTTACGCCTGGTGGATCGATTCTCCTTCGAACCGGACCCGTAGTTCAGGCGACCGACTCCGTAGCGTAGGGGGCTGACTCCGTAACGTAGGAGGCTGGCTCCGTAGCGAAGCGTAGCGCCGGCGAAGGTGCCTGTACCCGAAGCCGTCCCCGCAACCTTCAAGCGTTCCCAACCTCAGCCCAACCCCAAGAGCAAACCGTCCCTGCGGCCCGCGCCAGGGCCTGGGTACAGGCACCTGCGCTATACGCTGCGCTTCGCTACGGAGCCAGTCCCCTTCGCATTCGATGCGGGGGCTACCAAATGCCAAGAAGGACGTGAGCATCGCACGCCGCGCAACGTTGGGCGGGGCCATGGCCTCCTACATGGCTTTCATCCTCGGCTGCATGGGTACTGGAGCGTGGCCTTCGCATGGCTTGGCCGCGAGCAGATTCCGGTGCATCTACTGGGCACAATTACGGCCATGGGCGTGATCGTTCTCTACTTCGTTCGCAGCGTGACCGTGCTGGTGTTGTACGGTAGCCACCTGGAGCCCGAGGATGCGTGACATCAGCAACGGCATCCGGCGCCTGCGGTTCGACCACGACGAGATGACCCAGCAAGAACTGTCGCAACTGGCAGGCTGCACGCGGCAAACCATCATCGCCCTGGAAGCAGGCAAGTACACGCCCTCGCTGGCGCTGGCGTTCAAGCTTGCCCGAGCATTCAACAGGCGAATCGAAGACGTTTTTCAATATGCCGTGCCCGTGTCGCCGGAGGCGGAAACTCCGCAGGCGCCCGGCGATCCTTCGCAGTAACCATCGTTCCTGTCGCGGCAGGCACAGGCATCCCTATATCTAGCGAGGCTCGGCAGGGGCGATTGGTCGCGTAGGCCCATGCGACAGGCGTTCGTCTGCCGGCCCCGCGGGTGGGTCATCCCGGCGGGGCGCTTCCTTGTAAGCCTGGCCCGAATCCTGATGAATTGACCCAATGAGTTTCCCACAAATCATTCACATGTTGAAAGTGACGTTATCCACATTCGTCTGAAACTCGCGTAAGTCCTGCATCTACATTCGTCTGAAACTCGCGTAAGTCCTGCATCTACAAACCCTCCAT
>CBDVCA010000010.1:0-39621 GCA_965372365.1 uncultured bacterium | reverse complement strand
GGGCCATCGTCAGCGGCGTGGACATCACGACCGTCGGCGGGAATATCACCTTCGACGGCGCCGCCTCGACCGACACCGGTGCGGTGGCGATTGGCACGGGGGCGGCCGGTGGCGACGTTCTATTCAACAGCACGCTTGCCCTCGGCGACGATGTGACGATTACGGCCGGGACCGGCAACGTGACCTTCACCGGCCAAGTAGACGCGGCCGACAAGGCGTTGACGGTGGTTTCCTCGGATATCACGACGATTACCGGCGGCGTCATCGGCACGACGGCGGCGATCGACATCGGCGCCACGACGCGGACCGACGTGGACGGGGCGATCGCCCTGTCGGGCGCCGGCACGGTGGAACTGGACAGGGCCATCGTCAGCGGCGTGGATATCACGACTGTCGGCGGCGACATCACGTTCGACGGAGCGGCCTCGACCGACACCGGTCCGGTAGCCATCGGCACCGGCGCCGGGGCGGGTGACGTGGAATTCAATAACACACTTACGCTCGGCGACGACGCGACGATCACGGCGGGAACCGGGAACGTAACCTTCACCGGTCAGGTAGACGCGGCCGACAAGGCCCTGACCGTGGCCTCCTCCGGCATCACGACGATCACCGCCGGCATCATCGGCACGACGGCGACGATCGACATCGGCGCCACGACGCAGACCGACGTTGATGGGGCGATCGCCCTGACCGGCGCCGGCACGGTGGAACTGGACAGGGCCATCGTCAGCGGCGTGGACGTTACGACCGTCGGCGGCGACATCACGTTCGACGGAGCCGCGTCGACCGACACCGGTGCGGTAGCCATCGGCACCGGCGCCGGAGCGGGCGATGTTCTGTTCAATAATACGCTGGCGCTCGGCGACGACGTGACGATTACCGCCGGGGCCGGGAACGTGACCTTCACCGGTCAGGTGGACGCCGTTGACCACGCATTGACGGTTGTCTCCTCGGACATCACCACGATCACGGGCGGGATCATCGGCGCCACGGCGGTGATCGACGTGACCGCGACGACGCGGACCGACGTCGATGGGGCCATTACGCTGGCCGGCGCCGGGACGGTCGAATTGGATAAGGCGATCGTCAGCGGCGTGGATGTTACGACCGTCGGCGGCGATATCACCTTCGACGGAGCCGCGTCGACCGACACCGGGCCAGTGACCGTGAGTACGGGCGCCGCCGGAGCGGGCGACGTGCTGTTCAACAATACGCTTGATCTCGGCGACGACATCACCGTCACCGCCGGGACCGGCCTGGCGACGTTCACCGGGCTTGTGGATGCAGCCGACAACCAAGTGACTGTGACCAGCGCCTCGGTGGCGACGTTCACCGTCGGCGCGACCAACCTCGGCGGCCTGTCGGTGACGGCCGAAGAGATCGACCTTGACGGCGGCGTCGATTCGATGCAGACCGGCTCGGCTCCGGCCGTGGTGGTCCTGCAGCCGATGGCCACAAGTACGGCTATCAAGCTCGGATTCCCGACAGAGGCGGGCGGCTCGTTGGAACTGACCGACGCCGAACTGGCGGCGTTGGCCGACGGGTTCGCCTCGATCACGATCGGGCGAGCTGACGGAGCCCACGCGATCGACATCCAGTCGGCCGCGTTCCGCGACCCGGTGACGATCCAGGCTCCGGTGGGAGTCGGACAGATCACGGTCGGCAGGGAGGTTGCTGGAGTCGTCGGCATCACCGGAACTGACGACGCTTCGATTACCCTCGACGGCCCAGGCGCGACGACGTACCTGGACGCCGATATCACGACCGATGGCGCCGACGTTACGATTAGCGACAGCGTTGTGGTCAGAGTTGACGCTCTGATCGACACCACCACCGGCCCCGGCAGCGTGGACATTTACGGGACCATCGAGGATGACACGAACCTGCGGACCCTGACCATTACGGCCGGGACCGGCGACGTGACGCTCCGCGACACGGTCGGAGCGACCAACGAACTGCTCTTCCTCGACGTGACCGGCGAACTGGTTACGCTGGGCGGCAACGTGTGGGCCGGCGACGTAACGGTGACGGGCCAGGATATCGACTTTGACGGGCAGACGATTATCACCAGCGGCGGCGTCGACGGGTTCGGCGTTGTGAAGCTGTTGAACCGTGACGCCGGTCAGCCCATCAACCTGGGCTCGGGCGCCCCGGCGCTGGGGCTCAGCTCCAACGAACTACAGAGCGTGACGGCCGACATGATGCTGGTCGGCACGCCGTTGGCCGGCCCGGTAACGATAGACGCTCCGGTGACTCTGGTAAACGTTCCCACGCTGACCATTGACGGCGGCGCCTTGACGGATACGGGAACGGGCGGCTTGGCGGTCGATAACCTGGTGGTGATTACCGACAGTGCGGTTCTGGACGGCGACAACGATGTGGACCATCTGGCCGCGGCGATCCCTGTCGCCGGCGGGGCGTTTATGTATCACGATGTCGACGACCTCCATGTTACGACCATCGAGAGCCTGCCGGGCGTCGATGTGGTGGGTATTACGACCAAGGGCGGCGACGTGACGTTGCTGTCGGATGGTTTACTCGCCCTGCCCAACGCAGACCAGATTACCAGCGATCAGCCGATCACGACGACGGCTGACGCCGATACGGTGCAGGCCTCCGGTACGGTGACGATTGAGGTCGCCGGGATCGGCCACGTGAACTTGGGAGCCCCGATCGATACGACCGGCTCCGCCCATGCGACGCTTGGCGGAAACGCCAGCGGCGACGTCGAAGTCGTCGCCAACAACGGTAACGTTACCGTTGTGGACATCACCACCGACGGTGGGGCCGGAGCCGCCGCGGGCGGAGCCGGCGGGGCCGTGGAACTGGAGTCCAATACCGGCAATGTCGACGCCCAGGCGGCGATCACTACGACCGGCGGAGCCGGCGCGGCGGCAGATGGCGGAGCCGGCGGAGCCGTGACGATGACGGCGAACACCGGTGGCCTTACCGCTGTAGCCATCACGACCGATGGCGGCGCCGGCGCTGTGAACGGTGGGGCTGGCGGAACTGTTGATCTGGAGTCCAATACCGGTGATGTTGATGCTCAAGCGGCTGTCAGCACGGTCGGCGGAGCCGGCGCGGCGGCAGATGGCGGCGCCGGCGGAGCCGTGACGATGACGGCTAACACCGGTCAGGTTGATGTGGATGATATCATCACCAGCGGCGGCGTCGGCGGCGGAGCCTTCGCTGGCGGTGTTGGCGGCGATATCGCCGTGGCGGCCACGGGCGACGCTTGGGCCGGCACGGGCGGCAACGTAATGATTAACGGCGATTTGACCGCATTGGGCGGGATGCATGGCGATGGCGTCAACTACTCGGCCGGCGGCGTGATTTCGCTGCAACCGGATGAGGGCGGGGCCGCGTTCGCGATTACCAACGTGGTCGGCAAGGAGTTTAATCTGTACCGTCCCGACGGCCTGCTGATCTTCGCCGATGGCGCTACCGTCAGCGGTGAAGAGGTCAGACTGGCTCCGGCGGGCCGAACGCTTACGCCGGGGGTCGCGACGATCACGGCGGTCGACAACCTCACCATCAGTGGCAATATCATCACCATGGGACGCGGCGAGAAACTGACCGTCACCGACGGCAGCGTCACCTTCATCGGGCGGCCGTCGACCGGCGTCGACAGCACCGTGTCGGTCGGTATGGTTACCCTTGGCGATGTGTCGGCCAAGACGAATATCAACGTCATCGCTCAAAGCGGTCCGGTTCAGTTGCGTAGGGCTGTGCGACCGGATGACAATCCCGCCGACACGATCACCAAGGGTGTCATTTCCAGCAACGGTTCGGTGTACAAGGATCCGGTCGTTGACTTTGTGGCCCGTGACGGTTCGATTGATTTCACCGGCCCGCATTCGGTGACGGTGTATTCGTCCGCAATGCTCTTCGTGATGAAGATCGGCGGCGAAGTGCCCCAGGGCGGTGTGGACGACGAGAAGTGGAATGTTCTCAAGAGTCCTGTGCTGGAGATGGGCTTCACCACGATGATCGACATGGATGGCGACGGCGGCAGCGGCCCTGTGAGCGTGACGCTGGATTTGCCCAGTACGCCGTTCGAAGCGAACCCGGCGACGGCGTTGGCCGGTGCGGTGCCGAGGGTGTGGCGTGACGTGAATACCGACGCCGACGCCATTACCGACAACGCGGTGTTGCAGGACCTGTGGAGCTTGGGCATTCCGGCCAAGGATCTGACGGTGGACGAACGCCGCCAGCGGATCGAGACGGTCTTCATCTTCAACGATCAGCCGACCAAGCAGGAAGCCAAGCGGGAAGACTACACGGTGTCGGTGCCGCGTCTGAGCGGTTCGCTGGCGATCAAGGCGTTGGCGCTGTACCGCGAGGTGTTCTTCCTGGGCGAAGAGCGTGTGGATCAGGCGCCGGTGATGCGAGCGAGCATCCAGGCCGGGTTGGATGCGTTCAAGGCGGCGGCCGTAGCCGAGGCGTTCACGGTTGAGGCCTTCCGGGCCTACCTGACCGAAGCTTCCGACGGAACGGCCCAGACGTACGTAGCCCAGATTGAAGAGCTGTACGGCGTGATTCGGCTGCTGGGTCTGAGCCACAAGGAACTGTCCAATGTGAACATGATCCTGCTCAGCTCGTTCGAAGGCCTTACCTATGACGGCGAGGCGATCAGCACCGAGGAGTTGGAACAATTGTTCAACGTATGGGGCGTGCAGTCGGGCTTGAATGTCCGGCAGATCGCCGCTGTGCCGGCGGGAGAGTGAGTAATGGCTGTAGTTGACGTCGAAGGCTTGTTGGCGGAGATTTCCGCCGAGGCCCCATGTGGCGAGGATGTTTCGTACGATCCCGCCTACATGGCGATCGAAACGATGCTGGCGGCGGGGCTGTCCCAAGCCGGCATGGTCGACGACGGCGAAGATGCAGCCGATGACGGGCCGAACTGGCGGGAGGTGCGAAGCCAGTGCGTGGAGCTGTTCGGTCGCACGAAGGATCTGCGGGTCTGTATGGATTTGACGGTGGCCCTGCTGATGGAGGACGGGTTCGGCGGTCTTCGCGACGGCTTGGTCGTTCTTCGGGGCTTGCTGGAACGATACTGGGACCACGTGTGGCCTCAGTTGGATCCTGACGACGGGAACGACCCGCTGGAACGAATGAACATTCTCAGCGCCTTGGCCACCCCCCCCGGGGCGTTCCAGGATCCGTTGATGTTCCGCAAGCGTGTGGCGATGGCTCCGCTGACCCGGTCGGTGCAGGTGGGTCGGTTTGGCATGGCCGATATCGACGCGGCGGCCGCCGGCGCCGAAGGAGCCCCCGACGCCGGGTTGATTGACGCGGCGTTCCAGGATAGCTCCACCGACGATCTGATGGAAGTGGCGGCCGCGATCGACGAAGCCATCGAGACCGTCGACGCGATCGACGCTGTGGTGACCGAATGCGTCGGAGCGGGGCAGGCCCCCGATCTCAGCGGATTCCGCAACGAATGTCTCGCCAAGGCCCAGGCCATTGTGCAGGAGCACCTCGCCCGTCGAGGCGTGGGCGATGCGCCGGCCGGCGAGGGTGAGGTGGCCTCGGCGGCCCCCGGCGCTCCGGCGGTCCCGGCGGCGTTGAGTGGGGAAGTGCATAGTCCACAGGATGTTCTGACCGCACTGGGGAAGATTATTCAGTACTACGAACGGCACGAGCCCTCCAGCCCGGTGCCGCTGCTGATTCGCCGGGCTCAGAACTTGGTTTCCAAGAGTTTCCTGGAGATCGTGCAGGATCTGTCGCCTGAGATTCTTGACCAGATGCATCGATTGGGCGGCATTGACAATAACGCGTATGGCGCGTAGACTATCGGTCGTAGCGTCTTGGATATATTGCAGATCGGGGCGGCCGTCTGGCTCGCAGGAGCGGACGATGCACGTGCGGTCGTCCATTTTCTGACACGTGGATGAGAAGGAGCCAGCCATGGCCAAGCAGAGCAGCCAGAAGTTCATCGCCCGCAACCGGGCCCCTCGTGTGCAGATCGAGTACGATCTTGAACTGTACGGCGCCGAGAAGATGGTCAACCTGCCGTTTGTGATGGGGGTGATGGCCGACTTGTCGGGCAACCCCGCCGAATCGCTCGAACCGGTCGCCGATCGCCAGTATTTGGAGATCGATGTCGACAACTTCGACGACCGGATGAAGGCCGCCAAGCCTCGCGTGGCGTTCCAGGTTCCCAATACGTTGACGGGCGAGGGGACCATGTCGGTCGATTTGACGTTCGAGAGCATGGACGATTTCTCGCCGGCCGCGGTCGCTCGCAAGGTCGATTCGCTCAATAAACTGCTGACGGCTCGGACCGAGTTGTCGAACTTGCTGTCGTACATGGACGGCAAGAGTGGGGCCGAGGATTTGATCGCCAAGGCGCTAAAGGACCCCGCGTTGCTGCAGGCTCTGACGGCAGAGGCGAAGCCGGCGGACGGCGCCAGTGAACAGGAGCAGAGCGATGGCTGACCCGAATCAAGCACAAGACGCCGCCCAGGCGGCAGAGGCGATGGAGATTGGCGAGTTCGAGTCGCTGCTCCAGAAGGAATTCAAGCCGAAGACCGATCGTGCTCAAGAGACGATCAAGATGGCCGTGCAGACCTTGGCCGAGCAGGCCCTGGCCGAAACGGCGATCGTTTCGGGGGACGCGATCAAGTCGATCGAAGCGATGATCGCGGCGATCGATGAGAAGCTCACCGGTCAGGTGAACACGATTCTTCACCACGCCGACTTCCAGAAGCTCGAAGGCTCGTGGCGCGGCCTGCACTACCTCGTGAACAACACCGAGACCGACGAGACGTTGAAGATTCGCGTTCTCAACATCTCCAAGAAGGACTTGGGCAAGACGCTCAAGAAATTCAAGGGCACAGCCTGGGACCAGAGCCCGCTGTTCCGCAAGATGTACGAAGACGAATTCGGCATGCCCGGCGGCGAGCCCTACGGGTGCCTGATCGGCGATTACTATGTCGATCACAGCCCGCCGGACGTTGAACTGCTGTCGGGGATGGCGCAGATCGCCGCGGCGGCTCACGCGCCGTTTATTTCGGCGGCGAATCCGACCTTGATGAACATGGACTCGTGGCAAGAGTTGAGCAACCCTCGCGACCTGACCAAGATCTTCCAGACGGCCGAATACGCCCCCTGGCGGTCGCTGCGGGAATCGGAAGATTCTCGCTACATCGGCCTGGCGATGCCTCGGTTCCTGTCGCGCCTGCCGTACGGCGCCAAGACCGAGCCGGTCGACGAGTTCGACTTCGAAGAAGACACCGCCGGCGGCGATCACAGCCGTTACACGTGGTCCAACGCGGCCTACGCGATGGGAACCAACATCAACCGCGCGTTCAAGACGTTCGGCTGGTGCTCCCAGATCCGCGGCGTCGAGAGCGGCGGGATGGTCGAAGGCCTGCCGTGCCATACCTTCCCCACCGACGACGGCGGGGTCGATATGAAGTGCCCGACCGAGATCGCCATTACCGACCGGCGTGAAGCGGAACTGGCCAAGAACGGGTTCATGCCGCTGTCGCATTGGAAGAACACCGACTACGCCTGCTTCGTCGGCGCCCAGTCGCTGCAGAAGCCGGCCGAGTACGACGATCCGGACGCCACGGCCAACGCCAGCCTCGCTTCGAGGCTTCCGTACCTGTTCAGCACGTGCCGGTTCGCACACTTCCTCAAGTGCATCGTCCGCGACAAGATCGGCTCGTTCGCCGAGCGGGCGGACATGGAGAAGTACCTGAACAACTGGATTATGAACTACGTCGTCGGCGATCCGGACAACGCCAGCCAGGACGAAAAAGCCCGGCGACCGTTGGCCCAGGCCGAAGTGACGGTGGCCGAGGTGGAAGGCAACCCCGGTTACTACGCGGCCAAGTTCTACCTGAGGCCGCATTACCAGTTGGAAGGCCTTTCGGCTTCGCTGCGACTGGTTTCGAAGTTGCCGAGCGTTAAAGAGTAGTATGTAATGTATAGGGTTCAGAGAGCCCGAGATTTCGCCGGCCGAACGCATGGCGGCGGTCCGGGGTGTTCTGATGATCTTGAATGTGGCGCCGGCGCGGCCGGCAAATTGAGGAGGCGATACGATGCCTTTTGACATGTTTCTAGAGATGGACGGGATCAAAGGCGATTCCGCCGACGAAGGTCACAAGAAGTGGATTGAGATCCAAGGGTTCGCGCACAGCATCTCCCAGCCGATGGGCGGCGCCGTCAGCGCTCAGGGCGTCCACACCGGCGGCCGGGCGGACCATGCGGACTTCATGCTGACCAAGAGGATTGACAGTTCCTCGCCGATCCTTGCTCTGCACGTATGCACCGGCAAGCACATCCCGAATATTCGCTTCGAGTTGTGCCGGGCCATGGACAACAAGACGACGTTCATGGTCGTCACGTTCAAAGACTGCATCGTCAGCAGCGTTTCGCCGGCCGGCTCGGCCGATTCGTCCGACCCGATCCCGCTGGAAGAACTGGGAATCCGGTACGGCCAGATCGACTGGGAGTATACGCCCACCGATATCACCGGCGGCGGTAAGACCGGCGGCGCCATCCATGCGGGGTGTCGCCCGTTTTTGAATAACACCAGTTCCGGGGGCCCCAACCGTGGGGCGGCCCGTCGCGCGACGGCCCGCCTTCTCTTTTGTGTTGTCCGTGCGGTTGGGCTGTGCGCCCTTGAGGAAGAACCATGCAGGTGGAACAACTGTTGCAGGACGGCCGGCTCGACGAGGCCCTCGGAGCCCTTACCGAGCAGGTTCGCGATAATCCCGCCGACGCCAAGTTGCGGGTATGCTTGTTCCAACTGCTGTGCGTCCTGGGACAGTGGGACCGGGCGATTACGCAATTGAACGTCGCCGCCGAGATGGACGCGGCGAACCTGCTGATGGCCCAGGTGTGCCGGGCGGCGCTCAATTGCGAGGCGTTCCGCGCCGAGGTCTTCGCCGGCAATCGGTCGCCGCTGCTGTTCGGCGCCCCCGACGAGTGGGTCGGGTGGATGGTGCAAGCCGCCCAGGCCGCCGCGACGGGCAAGTACGAGGCCTCGGCCGACCTGCGGGGCCGCGCGTTGGAGGCGGCGCCGGCGACGGCCGGACGCATTGACGGGGAGTCGTTCGAGTGGATCGCAGACGCCGATTCTCGCTTGGGGCCGATTCTGGAGGCCGTCTTCGAGGGCCGATACTACTGGGTTCCGTTCACGGCGATATCGAGCATCGAGATTGAGCCGCCGGCGGATCTGCGGGACATGGTCTGGATCCCGGCTCGGTTCACCTGGACCAACGGCGGCGAGGTTGTCGGCCTGATCCCCTCGCGATACCCCGGCTCGGAGCAGTCTCCCGACGCGGCGGTGCAACTGGGACGCAAGACCGATTGGATCGCCCAGCCCGGTGATCTGTACATGGGCCTGGGTCAGCGGATGCTGGCCACCGACAGCCGGGAGTATCCTTTACTGGCGATCCGCCGCATCGACTTCGCCGCCGGCGAGGCCGCCGCCAGTGGGGGCGAAGGAGGCGAGTAATGGCTGATGCAGCGGTCCATCGCCTGCTACCGTGTCTGCTGGATCGTCTGAGTGATGACCAACCCGAAGCGGCCAAGGAATCCGCCGACCGGCGGACGATATCGATGGGTTCGTATCGCCAGGGGGTCCGTCGCGATCTGGAGAATCTTCTCAACGCCAGTTGCCGTCCGGTTGGCGACGAGTTCGACCAATACGAGAACGTGCGGACGTCGGTATTGAATTTCGGCGTCCCGGACCTGTGCGGGCAGATGCTCTCGGGGCTGGGACTGGGGGACCTCGAGCGGCGGATCCGCCAGGCGATGATACGTTATGAGCCTCGCATCATCGCCCGGACGCTGAAGGTTCACCTCGCCTCGTCCACGACTCCCAACGGCGGGCGCCATTCGCTGACGATGGAGATTACCGGCGAGCTGTGGGCCTCGCCCATGCCCGATCCCTTATATTACCGAACCGAGGTCGACCTGGAGAGCGGTCAGTTCCAGATCAAGGATCGGACCCATGGATGAACGCTTCCTCTCGCTGTACGACCGCGAATTGGGCCATATCCGCAAGATGGCCGGTGAATTCGCCAAGGCCTATCCCAAGATCGCCGGGCGGCTTTCGCTGGACGAGTTCCACTGCGAAGACCCCTACGTCGAGCGGCTGCTGGAGGGCTTCGCCTTCCTGACCGCCAGAACGCAGTTGAAACTGGAGGCCGAGTTCCCCCGGTTCACCCAGTCGATCCTCGAGACGCTGTACCCGCACTACCTCGCCCCGACCCCGTCGATGGTGATGGTGCAGTTCGAACCGGACCCCGCCGAAAGCGATTTGGCGACCGGGGAGATCGGACTGCCGCGAGATACGGTTTTGCGGGGGCTCAAGGGCAAGCATGATCGAACCCGGTGCACGTACCGGACGGCCCATGACGTGACGCTGTGGCCGGTGAAGGTGGCCGAGGCCCAGTATTGCACGCGGGAGTTGGCGGCTCTTTCGGTTCCGCCGGAATTGAACGTCCGGGCGGCGGTGAGGCTTCGCTTGCAGACGACGGGGGGGGTGGCCTTCAACGAGATTCAACTGGACGACTTGCCCCTGTATCTTCGGGGAACCGGCCGGCAGGAAATGCGCCTGTACGAGCACCTCCTGGCCCACGCGACCGGACTGCTGATCCAGTCGGCCGATCGCCCGGTGACGTGGCGGGTCGCCTGCGGCGGGGTGCAGCGGCACGGATTCGACGACGACCAGAGGCTGCTGCCCTTTGACGCACGATCCTTCCAGGGATATCGGCTGCTGCACGAGTATTTCAGCTTTCCGCAGCGGTTCATGTTCGTGGAGTTGACCGGCTTGCGGAAGGGGCTCGCCCGATGCGAGGCCGACGAAGTGGATGTGCTGATCCTGTTGGATAAGGTCGACACCGAACTGGAGAACGTGCTGTCGGCGACCAACTTCGTCACCCATTGCACGCCGGCGATCAACCTGTTCCCCAAGCGGACCGACCGGATCCAGGTGTCCGATCGCGAATCGGAGTACCACGTCGTGCCCGACCGGACGCGGCCGGAGGACTTCGAAGTCTATCAACTGCAAGAGGTGATCGGGTACACAACCGGCAGCGACCTGGAGCGAATCTTCAAGCCGTTCTACGCGGCCAGTGATCTGGACGCCGACGATCGCGGCGGCGAAGCGTACTACGCCATTCATCGCCAGCCCCGAAAGCCATCGAGCTCCGATCGGCAGTACGGCGCCCGAAGCGCCGGCTATGTCGGCGGCGAGGTGTTTCTCTCCCTCGTCGACGCCGACGCGGCTCCCTACCACCCCGACCTGCGCCAACTGGGCATGGCGACGCTGTGCACCAATCGCGATTTGCCCATCCGCATGCCCCATGGGCTGGGGGGCAGCGATTTCGAACTGGACACCAACGCACCCGTCCAGGCGGTGTACTGCCTCGACAAGACCGACCCGAAACCCTCTCATGCCCACGGCGAGGCCGCGTGGCGGACGATCAGCCACTTGACGCTGAATTACCTGTCGCTGACCGACGACGCCAAGCAGGGGGCCTCGGCGCTGCGGTCGCTGCTGGCGCTATACGGGGAGGCCGCCGAGCCGGCGATTCGTCACCAGATCGAAGGGGTCGTATCGATCGCCAGTCAGCCGCGAGTGCGGCGGCTGGTTCGCGACGGCCGCATTGCGTTTGTGCGTGGGCGGGAGATTACTGTAACGTTTGACGAGGCGGCGTTTGAAGGGACCGGAGCCTTCCTGCTGGGAGGCGTGCTGGAACGATTCTTCGCCAAGTACGTGTCGATCAACTCTTTCACCGAGACGGTCGTGCGGACCGAGGCTCGGGGCGAGATTATGCGATGGCCGGTGAATCTGGGACAACGGCATACGATTTGATGGCGGCGTTGGAGGCCGAACCCTACGCGTTCGACTTCTTTCAGGCCGTGCGGCGCCTCCAGTGCGCGCACACCGAGATGCCGCCTGTCGGGACGTCGTACAAGCCCGCCGACGATCCGATTCGCTTCGGCCAGACCGTCTCGTTGGGGTTCGCCGCCTCGGCGGTGGGCGGGTTTCGACCGGCGTCGGCCGACCACGCCGCCAAGTTGCTCGTGAACTTCATGGGCCTGCTCGGTCCCAACGGGCCATTACCGCTGCACGATACCCAGTACGCCATCTTGCGGGAAATGGCGCACGATTCGACGCTGTCGTCCTTCCTGGACATGTTCCATCATCGCCTGGTGTCGCTGTTCTACCGAGCCTGGTCGGTCGGTCGTCAGACGGTGAACTACGACCGCGGCGCCGAAGGCGACCGGTTCGCCGCGTATGTGGGGAGCCTCTTCGGAGCCGGAACCGACGCGTTCCGCCGGCGAGACCGGACGCCCGACATCGCCAAACTGCATTTCGCCGGCCGCCTGGCCTGCCAGACCAAGCACCCCGAGGGGTTGGCGGCGATTGTGTCCGATTACTTCGGGCTCGACGCCCGGGTGGAGGAGTTCGTCGGCCAATGGGTCGAGTTCCCCCCCGAGTATCGCTGCCGCCTGGGCGTGTCGGCCGACACGGGGCTGCTCGGGAAGACGACGATCGTCGGCCGGCGAATGTGGGAGTGTCAGATGAAGTTTCGTATCGTGTTGGGTCCTATGGGCCTGGACGACTACGAGCGAATGCTCCCCGGCGGCGACAGCCTCGGCCGACTGGTCGACTGGGTTCGCAACTACGCCGGCGACGAATTGGAGTGGGACGTACAACTGATTCTTCGAAAAGAGGACATCCCCGCCGCCCGGCTGGGACAAGCGGGCCGACTGGGGTGGTCTACGTGGCTGCACGCGGGGCTGCCGAAACAGGATGCGAAGGATCTGCTGCTCAGACCTTTCGCCGTTGACGAAGTCGTTTCATAGATATAGATAGGATGGGTTTACCGCCATGGCTGAAATCAGTCGCGTTGCAATGTTCGGGAAATTGAACGAAGTCGGCTACAAAGCCATCGAGAGCGCCACGGTGTTCTGCAAGTTGCGAGGCAATCCCTACGTGGAACTCGTTCACTGGCTGCACCAACTGATCAAATTGCAAGACACCGACATTCACCGGATCATCCGGCATTTTGAGATCGACCCGTCGCGTCTCGCCGCCGATTTGACCGCGGCGCTGGACAAACTTCCCAGAGGCGCCACGTCGATCAGCGACCTGTCGGCCCACCTCGAAGAGACGGCCGAGCGGGCGTGGGTGTACGGTACGCTGTTGTACAAGGAGTACCAGATCCGCACCGGCTATCTGATTGTCGGGGCGCTGAAGACCCCCAACCTCAAGAATGTGCTCGGGAGCATCTCCAAGCAGTTCGACGCGATCAAGGTTGAGGAATTGACCGACGATTTCGCCAAGATCGTCGCCGGGTCGCCCGAGGACGCCATGACCGCCCAGGATGGTTCGGGAGCCCCGATCGGCGGCGGCGCGACCCCCGGTGAGGCCAGCGGCGCGATGGCTCCGGCCGAGATGGGTCGCCAGGAGGCGCTGAGCCGTTTCGCCGTCGACCTGACCGCCCAGGCGCGGGCCGGGGAGATGGATCCCATCGTTGGGCGCGACGAGGAGATTCGCCAGATCGTCGATGTGCTGATGCGGCGCCGGCAGAACAACCCCATCCTCACCGGCGAGGCCGGCGTGGGCAAGACCGCCGTGGTCGAGGGGTTCGCCCAGCGGATCGTCGCCGGCGACGTGCCGCCGGCGCTGAAGGAGGTGTCGCTGATGACGCTCGATCTCGGCTTGCTGCAGGCCGGGGCCAGCATGAAAGGCGAGTTTGAGAACCGCCTTCGCCAAGTGATCGAAGAAGTGCAGAGTTCCCCCAAGCCGATCATCCTGTTCATCGACGAAGCCCATATGCTCGTCGGCGCCGGCGGCTCGGCCGGCCAAGGCGACGCGGCCAACCTGCTCAAACCCGCCCTCGCTCGCGGCACGCTGAGAACGATCGCGGCCACCACGTGGGCCGAGTACAAAAAGTACTTCGAGAAAGATCCCGCCCTGACCCGACGGTTCCAGGTAATCAAGGTGGACGAACCCTCCGAAGCCAAGGCCCTGCAGATGGTCCGTGGACTGGCCTCGCGGCTGGAGAAGCATCACCAGGTGCTCGTGCAGGACGACGCCCTCGAAACGGCCGTCCGCCTGTCGCACCGCTATATTCCGGCCCGCCAGTTGCCCGACAAGGCCGTCAGCCTGCTCGACACCGCATGCGCCCGCGTTGCGGTGAGCCAGCATGCGGTTCCGGCCCGGGTGGAAGATTGCCGACGGCGGATCGAGGCGATGGAAGTGGAGAAGTCGATCCTCGATCGCGAGAGCGACGTGGGGCTGGACCATGACGAGCGGCAGGGCGAGTTGGCCGACGAATTGGCCGCCGAGCGTCAGAGGCTCGCCGAACTGGATGAGCGATGGGCCCGGGAGAAGGAACTGGTCACCGGCATTCTCGATCTTCGCGCCTCGTTGCGATCCACCGGCGACGGCGCCCTTGATGAACCCGAACCCGCCGACGCCGACGCGCCCGCCGAAGGCGACGCCGAAGCGACCGAGACGCCCGCGGCCGACGACGCTGAAACGGTCGAAGTCGATCGCGACGCCCTGTTGGCCGAGTTGCGTCAGAAGCAGGAGATACTTGCCGAATTGCAGGGCGACGACCCGCTGATTCTGCCCAGCGTCGACGGCATTGCCGTCGGGTCGGTGGTCGGCGACTGGACGGGCATTCCCGTCGGGCGGATGGTCAAGGACGAGTTGGCCAACGTGTTGACCCTTGCCGACACGCTCGAGAAGCGCGTCGCCGGTCAGCGGCACGCCCTCGACGCCCTTGCCAAGCGGATTCAGACCTCGCGCGCCGGAATCGACAATCCCAACCGTCCCATCGGCGTGTTCCTGCTGGCCGGTCCCTCCGGCGTGGGCAAAACCGAAAGCGCCCTGGCGCTGTCGGAGGCTCTCTACGGGGGCGAGGACAACATCATCACGATCAACATGAGCGAGTTCCAGGAGGCCCATACCGTCTCCACGCTCAAAGGCGCGCCTCCCGGGTACGTCGGCTACGGCGAAGGCGGCATCCTCACCGAGGCTGTCCGTCGCAGGCCGTACAGCGTGGTGCTGCTCGATGAAGTGGAGAAGGCCCACCCCGATGTACACGAGATCTTCTTCCAGGTGTTCGACAAGGGCCGGATGGAAGACGGCGAGGGCCGGGTCATCGATTTCAAGAACACGATCATCCTGCTGACCAGCAACGTCGGCAGCGATTTGATTATGAACATGTGCAAAGACCCCGAGCTGCTCCCCCAACCCGACGGCATCGCCAAGGCGATGCGGGAACCGCTGCTGAAGGTGTTCCCCGCGGCTCTTCTGGGTCGGCTGGTGGTCGTCCCGTTCTATCCCATCAGCGACGAGGTGCTGCAGATCATCATCCGCCTGCAACTGGGGCGGATCGAATCGCGTCTGCGGGAGAATCACAAAATCCCCTTCACCTACGACGAGAAGGTGGTGGCGTTGATCTCCAGCCGGTGTACGGAAGTGGAAAGCGGCGCCCGAATGGTCGATGCGATCCTCACCCACACACTGCTGCCGGAAATCAGCCGCGAGTTCCTGACGCGATTGGTCGCCGGCGATGCGGTGTCGTCGGTGAATATCGGCGTCAAGGATGAAGATTTCGAGTATACGTTCGGCGGCTGATCCGGTCGTCGGCGTCGAGTTGGTGCAAACGGCGCCGCCCCATGGGGCGTTTGTGGTGTATACTGGTCCCCTGGGTTGGGGCGTACGGTTCGCCGCCGGCCGCCGCGTGTGGTGTCGGAGGCGGCCGATGTGTGTGTGGGTTCCTGAATGGCTGCGCCGTCGGCGATGCGCCGCCGCGGCGATCGACAGTGAGAGTGGATGGTGACGCATGGCTAGATCACAAGAGACCCGAGAGATTGCGGTGACGACCCCGCTGGGGCCGGACGTTTTGCTGCTGCGAAGCATGTCCGGCAACGAGGAAGTGGGGCGGCTGTTCTCGTACGACCTGGAGCTTCTGAGCGAGGACGCCGAAATCAACTTCGCCGATATCCTCGGTCAGAACATTACCGTTCGCGTCGAGACGGTCGGCGGCGACACGCGCTACTTCAACGGCGTGGTGAGCCGCTTCGTCCAGAGCGGAACGCTTGGCCGCCTGGTGAAGTACCGTGCGACCATGGTCCCGTGGCTGTGGTTTCTCACACGAACGTCGGACTGCCGCATCTTCCAGAATATGACCGTCCCGGACATCATCGAACAAGTGTTCGGCGACCATGGTTTCACCGATTTCAAGCGGAACACCAGCGGCGAGTACCGCATGCGGGACTATTGCGTTCAGTATCGGGAGACGGCGTTCAACTTCATCAGTCGGCTCATGGAGCAGGAAGGGATGTACTACTTCTTCGAGCATGAAGACGGCAAGCACATCCTGGTTACCGCCGACGGCTTGAACTCTCACGAGGCGGTCTCCGGATACGAGACGATTCCCTTCAAGGAGGTCGGCGACGCCGTGACCGATGAGGAGTACATCTCCGACTGGGTCAATGAGCAGACCATTTGCTCGGGCGCGTACGCGATCAACGATTTCGATTTCACCGTTCCGGGCAAGTCGCTGCTGACCGACTCCACGATCGATCGGGATCACCAGAACGCGGCCTTCGAGATCTACGATTATCCCGGCGAATACACCGAGCGCTCCGACGGCGAGGAGTACGCTCGCAGGCGAATCGAGGAACTGCAATCGCAGTACGCACGCGTTTGCGGCCGCTCCAACGCCCGAGGAATCTCGCCGGGGTTTCTGTTCGAACTGATCGACTTCCCCAGGGCCGACCAGTGTGACATCCACCTGCTCTTGTCAGCCGAGTACCACCTCGAGTCCGACGCCTTCGACGGTTCCGGCCAAGCCGCCGGTCGGGGGCCGGTTTTCGAGTGCTCGTTTACGGCGCTGTCGACCGCCGAGGCGTTTCGTCCGTCGCGTACGACGCCCAAGCCGCTGATTCGCGGACCGCAGACGGCCATGGTGGTCGGTCCGTCGGGGGAGGAGATTCACACCGACGAATACGGCCGCGTGAAGGTGCAGTTCCATTGGGATCGGTACGGCGAGGCCGACGAGAACAGTTCCTGCTGGGTCCGCGTCGCCCAGGTGTGGGCGGGCAAGAAGTGGGGGGCGATGTACCTCCCTCGCATCGGCCACGAAGTGATCGTCGAATTCCTCGAAGGCGACCCGGACCGCCCGATCGTCACCGGGCGCGTGTACAACGGCGTGACCTTGCCGCCGCACGAGTTGCCCGACAATAAGACGATATCGACGCTGAAGTCCAACAGTTCCCCCGATGGCGGCGGCTTCAACGAGATCCGCTTCGAGGACAAAAAGGACTCCGAGCAAATCTTCATCCACGCCCAGAAGAACCAGGATACTCGCGTGAAGAACGACTGCTTCGAGGAGATCGGCCACGACCGCCACGTGGTGGTCAAGAACGATCGGTTCGAGCACGTCGAGAACAACCGATCCGAAGAGGTCGACGCCGACCACAAGGAGAAGATCGGCAAGGACCGTCATCTGGCCGTCAAGGGCAAGGAAGCCAAGAAGGTCGGCGCCAGCCATTCGTTTACCGTCGGCGGCGACGTGATCGAGGTGTTCAAGAAGAACCACAACGAGACTGTGACGAAGGACTACTATCTCAAGGCCGACAATATCGTGATCGAAGGGACGACCAACGTCACGATCAACGTTGGCGGCTCCTACATCGCCATCGACAAGAGCGGAATTACCATCGGCTCCGACGGCGATATCAAACTGGACTCCAAGGGCGGCGTCACCGCCAACGCGATGAGCGACATCACACTGGACGCCAAGGGCGGGATCACCGCTAACGCGATGGCCGATATCGCCTTGAAGGCCATGGCCAATCTCAATCTGGAGGCCACGGTCAACGCCACGCTCAAGGGAACCGCCGGGGCGAAGGTCGAGTCGACGGCGATGACCGATATCGCCGGAACCGCCATGGTCAAGATCCAGGGCGCCCTGGTGAAGATCAACTGATCGAAAGGAACGATTGCGGTGAAACCGAAGAAAGGTTCCTCTCTGACGCCGGTGTCCCCGGCCGCCCCCGCCGCCGCCGAATCGGCCGACGAGGCCGATCCCGGGTTGGTGGCGGCGATCAAGGCCGCCCAGGCCAAGACCAAGGCCGGCAAGTACGGTTCGACCCCGGCCAAGCCGTTCAAGCCGGTTCCGGAGGAGGCCCCCGCAGCCGCGACGTCGGCAGAGTCGGCCGCCGAGGAGGTGGCCAAGGAGGAAACGACCAGTTGGATCGAGATTGAAATGGTCGATATGGACGACGCTCCGGTCCCCGGCGAGGCTTATGAGATCACGCTCGCCGACGAGACCGTCGCCTCCGGAACGCTTGACGAAAAGGGTCTGGCCCGGGTGGAAGGGATCGAGGCGGGAACGTGCAAGATCTCGTTCCCTGACCTTGACCAGGCCGCCTGGGAGAAGGCATAGGCAACGCGGGTACCGATCCCGTAGAAAGGACGCACTTCAATGCTGCCGGCAGCTCGAATTGGTGATATGCACGTGTGCCCGATGGTCACTCCCGGGGTTCCGCCGGTTCCGCACGTGGGCGGACCGATTACCGGCCCTGGGTGCCCGACGGTGCTGATCGGCGGCGTGCCCGCGGTGGGGTTGGGGGATATGTGCACGTGTGTTGGGCCGCCGGACGCGATCGTGAAGGGATCGGCGACGGTGCTGATCGGCGGCAAACCGGCCGCGAGAATGGGCGATACGACCGCCCATGGCGGGTCGATTGTCGTTGGATGCCCGACGGTGCTGATCGGCGGATAGCTCGCCGGTCGCCGGCGCTATGGGCATTGACATCGGCAACACTTGGGGTAAACTCATCTTGAGGCGGGGTCTGTCTCGTCGGCGACGCCCGCGGCCGATCGCATCGTCGGTTTGGACCGGTTGAATTCGGGGCAAGGTAGACTGAGGCGCCATGTCTTCTGCGAAGATGAACGACAACACCAGAACACTACCCGACGGCTATGTCGCTGTGCCGGTCGACGAGGCGCAGTTGGCTGTGCCGATCCGTATCTGTGCGGTGGTTCGCCCCGAGGCCGAGTCGGCCGGCGGGCATCTGGTCGTGCTGCGCAATACGATGGACGCCCGGGTCGTGCTGGGGTGTCTGGTTGACGCCGGCGGGGCGGTGCATCGGTGGTTGGAGTTGTGGATTCAGGATCTTTCGGGACTGGCCGCGACGTCGGTCGTGTGCCGCGAGGCGCTGACGAATGCGTCGCTGGACGAGCGATGGAGCCGCCGGGCGGCGGCCGTGGGAAAATTGGACGCCGCCGGCCTGATTCGCACCGGCTGGGAGACCGATCATCCCCGCCCGACACTCATCGACGCAGCTTCGGCCAAGCCGGTCCATCCGGTCGACGCCGAGACTCGCGACGCCTGGACGCTATGCACCGACGACGCCGTTCTGGCCGGGCGAGGGTTGCCCGCCTACAGCGGATCGCTTCACCGATATCTCTATCTGCCCCAGTTGGGGCCGGATTCTCCCTTCGCAGCCGCCGACGAGGATTCGCCGACGACCGAGGCGAGCCGGTTGCTGTCGGAGGTGCTCGACGGTCGCGTCCCGTTCAACGCTCTTGGCGGGCTGATGATGGTTCGCACGCACAGCCCCGTCGGCTACGCGACCTACGCCGACCTGCTGGGCGGCGCCGACTGGGAGGGGCCGTTGCACGGAAGGTCGCCGCTGGTGTTGGAGGAGGCGATCAACGCCGTCAGTCGCGACACGGCCGCGGCCGGGGCCGATGGGCTGGGGTTCCTGGGTCCGCAGGGAAAGGCCGGCCGCATGGCCGAAGCCCTGCACCTGAAGTTGCGGCTGTTCGCCGACGCCGTGGCGCAGACCCGCTCGGCGGTCGCCGAACTTCGGCGACCGATCCTGTCCGTGACCGCCGACAGTTTCCAGGTTCACGTGGGGCCCGTCGGCCAAGGGTTGCCGCTGCTGTGGACGGCGCGGGCGGTGCTGGCCGATCCCGGAGACGCGGTCGAACTGAAAATCGCCGGCAGCGACGAACGCTATTTCCTCCCCGGCTCCGGCGCCGGGATGTCGATTTACCGCTCCGCCTCGGCCACCGGTCAGGCCCTTCGGGGCGCCGCGGCTGTGCGGATTCGGCAGGTGATGGACGAGGCCGCCGGCGCGGTGGTGTTGGAAGGAACATTTGGCACGCAGGAGCGGATGGAGGTCACCGGCAACGATCTGGTCTGGATTCGTCTACAGGTCGGCGCCGGGCGCGTGGACGCGTACGTTCATCTGGAGCAGGAGTCGGCCCTGGCGACGGGGGAGTGGCGATTCCGGTCGATCCGCCAGCGGTTCGACGCCCCAACCGTCGCGGCGTTGCGGTCGGCCGAAGGGGTGCCGCTGAGCGACGCGATGTTCGACGTGGTCCCGCAGATGTCCAGCCCGTGCGACCTGTACTCCCTTGGCGTGCTCGGCGTTCGCACGTTGCTGGTCAACGCCAAGACGTCGCTGCCGATCGCCTTGGACGAAATACTGAGTCTGGCTCGCCAGTTGGCCGAGGGCGACGACACCTCGACTCCGCTGGCCGATCGGATTGGCGAGATCTTCGCCGGCGATCCTCGCTGGTCCGAATCGATCGGCCCGCGCCGGCTCGTGGCCGAGGAGATCGACCCGGCCGCGGCGTTCGCGATGATCCCGGCCGAGCTGTGGTATCAGGCCTTGGCGGCGCTGGTGGGCATGTTCGTCGGCGTCGGAGCTGACAGCGAGTGCTCGGACTTCGCCGATACCGGAGGCGGGCCGTTGCAGTCGGTGTTCGATCGGGCTTCGGCGGAGTTGGATGCGCTGCTGGTGAGAACCCGCAGCCTGATACTGATTGACTGGCGACACAATCGGCAGGTGCATGCGGCGATTCGCAAGCATCTGGCCGGGGCGTCATAGCCTGACCGAGGTTGTGGCGCGGGGCGGTTTTGCCCTTGGCGGCGGTTTGACCGTTACCGCCGGAGACGTTGGACGCGAAAGGAATCTGCGATGAAGACAACCCATCGATGCGTATGTGGAATCATGCTTGCGGCCTGGGCATTCGGCCTCGGCGGCTGCGGCAAGCCCAATATCACCGTGACGCTGGACGCGATGGATTCGCGCGACGCGATGCCGACGGTGGAAGTGCATCTTATCGGCGTGAGCACGGCCGGAGAATCCAGCCGGCTGCACGATGCGGCGATTTCAAATTACGATTGGGCGGCGGGGCGCCGAGACGAGAAGGTTTTCGTTATGAAGTTTGGCGAGGGGCTTGAGAACCCCCAGACGCTGACCCCCAAGGACCCGATATGGGGCAAGTGGAACGGCCCGAAGCAGTTGGTCGTTATCGCGTCGTTCCCGCCCAGCGACGACATGGGGGGCAATGCCGACCCGCGCCGGCTGATTCTGCCGTTGAAGTGGAACTCCTGGTCCGGCGGCGAGATTCCCATCGTTATTCGTTCCAGCGGTTTGGTCTGCGAGCAGGCGTACACGCCGTCGAACCCCTTCGAAGAATGATCTGAGACCGGCGCCGATCAGGGAAAGCTGACAACCTATGGCCGTATTTGGCACGTATGAAACTGTCCGTGAACTTCCCCACAAGGGGTATACCGCCGCCCACACTGCGCGCGCGGTCGGCGGGTCGGGCGAGCCCTATCTTCTCCGGAGTTTCAGTTCGGCCGAATCGTTCCTGACCCCCGAGGCGGCCGAGGCCAGAAAGGCTCGATTCCTCGAAGCGGCGGAGATTCAGGCCCAAGCCGCGGCCGGCGGATCGCATTGGGCGAAGGTCGTCGAATCGGGACAAACCGACGAAGGCGCCTACACGGTCAGCGAGTATCCCGGGGGCGATCTTCAGCAATTCATCCAAGGTCGCGTACGGGTCACGCCGGCGAGCTTGGGGGCGATTGTGTCGGCGGTGGCGGCGGGGCTTCGCGAATTGGAGAGCGTGTGCCATCGTCCCCATGGCAACCTCGACCCGACCAACGTGTGGACGTCGGCCGCCGAGGACATGGCCGCCGCGACGGTCGTGTTGGCCGATCCCGTGGCGACCGAGTCGTTGAATTCCAACGACGGATGGGCCGCCGATCAGCGGGCCTTGGGGGCGATCATCTTCGAGATGGTGATGCATCGCTCCGCCGACGCGGTCTCCGGCATGGCCGTGCCCGACTCGCCCGAATGGTCGCGACTGCCCGGATGGCGCGACTTGGCGACGCGGCTTCTGGCCGCTGGACGAACCCAGTCGACGCTGACGCTGACCGACTTGGCCGCAGAGGTCGAGCAACTCGGAGCCGTCAAGACCGGCGGCTCGCCGATCAAGGCCGTCGCCATCGTCGTCCTGCTGGCGGCGATGGGAGCGGGCGGGTATTTCGCCTGGGACAAGATCATCGTCGCCCCCCCGGCCGACCATGACGCCGCGGCCGAGTACGTACAGTTGGCCGCGTGGCGGTACGACTGGCTCGACGAATTGGAGTCGGTCAAGACCAGAAGCAAGCGCGTGTGGGCCGGGTGGACGGACGCGCATCCGGCGATGAAGCGTATTTCGACGTTGATGGACGAGGCCGGAACCCTGAAGCCGCCGAAATTGTCCGATGACGGCTTGGCGGCGCTGAGAGAGGTGGGGCGCGACCTCGCGGCGCTGGATGGAATCCGTAGCGGTCAATTACCGGCCGACGCCGCTGAGAAGGCGGCCGTCGGCAGGGTTGTGAGTACGCTGGGCAGGTCTGAAGACAAGGCCCGGGACATTCGCCACAAGTACAAGGCGGCGTCCGATATCCGTGACCTCCTGGCGCCGCCGGCGGCCGCGGCTGCGGGGACGGTCGGCCTTGTGTCTGGAATCGAAAATACCGCCGACGTCTACGCCGAGCGTGGATGGACGACGCCCGGGAAACATCTCGAGGGGATCGCCGGTGGGGTGCGTGATTTTCTTGACGGCGCATCGACCGGAAGGGACACGCTCTCGCTTCATATCGATCGCGTCCTGGAAGCAACGGCGACGGTCGCCGACATCGACGTGCTGTACGTCGAGATGAACACGCTGATCGGTGAGTTGTCGGTGTACGCCGACGAAGAGACGCTCGCGGCTTTCGATGCGGCGGCCCGATCGCACCTGGTCGCGGCTCTGTCGGCCGACGCCGACGAGACCGATATCCTCGATCTGACCCAAGAGCAGATGACGGCGGTCCGCAATGAGGCCCGAGACCTGAAACCGGCTGCCGAGCATTGGCGGCAAGAGGTGGACCGCGAAGCGTTCGCCAAGCGGTTCAACCCCTCCCAGCCGATAGCGCTGGCGACGTTCCCGCAGTGGCGCGATGCGGTGTACAAGGCGCCGACGAAGATGTCGACGCCGCCTCCGTATGCCAACGACCGTTGGATCGAAGATTTGAACGAAGCGTTCGGTGAATTGGATTCGGGGCTCAGCGAGCTTGAGGCGCTCAGCGACGCCGCGGGTGTGGCGCGGTTCTCGGCCGAGCGGAAGGAACTGGCCGACCGCCGGGAGCAGTTGAAGGCGACGGCCTGGAACAAGACCAACAAGGATCGAATCACCGAGGCCTCCCAAGCTCTGCCCGATGATGTCTGGGCGGTCGTGGACGAAGTGGGCGAGCGGATTGTGAGCAACAAGCTCGACCTCGACGACCATCCCCTCCGGCGGATGACGCCGAATCCGGACGTGCAGATCGGGGAGTTGGACGATCTTCTCGGCCAACTCGACAAGGCCGTCGCCAGGCGCCATGAGAAGAGCCTGGACGCTCTCCTGGACGATTTGGAGGATCTGGAACCGGAGGCGGCGACCTGGATTCTCGCCAACAAGAGCGAGATCGAAAGCCGCGTCGCGGCCTTGTCGACCGCCATGGCGGACCTGCGGGCCGATATTGAAGAGGATCTCAGGAGCGCCGATCCTCGCCGTCGATTGCGGGACGGCCACGCCCAGGCGGTCGAGGCGCTGGCCACACTTGGCCGGACGTCTACCGAGACGAAGTCGCTCGCCCCTCTCCAGGCCACCCTGGCCGGGTTGGCCGATTCGGTTGAGCAACTCGACGGGCTTGATCTGGCCGGGGAGCGAGCCCGGATCACGCAGGAAGTCGGGCGTTTGAGCCAGGACCTCGACGACGTGGTCGCCAAGATCAACAAGCTATCCGGCGAGCCCGACGCGACCGACCCCCGGCTTGGGTGGGCGTGGGAGGCCGATCGCGATGAGATCAAGTCGCTCCTCGATGAACTCAACGACGGTAACGCCTACCGGCGCCGACTGAGCGGACTTACCAGCGACCAAGCCGAGTTGAACGACCCGAAGGGTCTGCCGTGGACCGTGGCCAACGAGAAGAACATCGCCGGCCGTGTCGCGGCCAATCGGGCGACGGCGGCGACGCTTGGCGATGATGTGGCCCGGGCGGCCGAAACGCGGTTCGACGAGGTGGCTCGCAGCCTCTCCGGTAAGAGCATCTCTCGGATCAAGACGATCGAGGCCCTGTGGACGGACAAGGTCGCCAAGCTCATCGAGGGCGTTTCGCGGCGGGCGCCGAAGCGGCTGAAACGTCGCGCCGAACAATTGGAGCAGCGACTCGTCAGTTTGGAAACCTTGCTGCCCAAGGGCGCCGCCGAGCGAAGAGACGAGGCGATTGTCCAGGCGGGCGCGGCCATTGGGTTTGACGGGCCGACCGGTGACCGATCGCTGGTCGTGGATGAGGACGCCTGGGGCGAAGCCGTGCGGCAGTACGAGCAGTTTGCCGGCGCCGCGGCCGTGTTCCTGGCCGATTTCGCCGCGATCGAAGACCTGCTCGCCAAAGCATACGCATCGGACGAGACCGCCCCTGACGGGGAGAGCATCGAAGCTCGGTTCAGCCCCTGGGTGGATGACCGAGGCGAGTGGACCCGGCCAGGGGTGGCGGCGCCGTTCGCCGAGATCCTGAGCGTTCGCCGGGACGTCATCCGCCTCGGCGAGATCGAGGCCGGATCGGCGATGGCGGATGAGCTTCTCGCCGAAGCTCGCTCGTCGAAGGTTCGTTCCATTCGCTTGGCCGCGTGGCGACAGTTGGGTCGTGAGGCCGCGGCTCCGTGGCCCGGGACGGTCGAACAGATGCGGACCGACAACGATATTCGCAAGAGCCTCGCGTCGATCATCAGAAGCTTCGGCAGCGACGCGCGCACCGCATCGCTGTTGGATGAGATCGCCGCCGAGACCCGGCGACGCTGGACGGCCGGGTTCGAGCGTCTGGAGACCGGCGAGGATATCACCGACGCGCTATCGCTGGCCGATGAACTCGGCGTGGAACTTGACGCTTTGACGGGACGAGCCGCTTTCCTGTATCTCTATCATCAGTTCTTGAGTGTCGACTGGAACAGGGCGACCGACGAAGAGGCCTTGGCCGGCCGCGACGCATTTGTGGCCACGTTGCGATCGGCCCGAGGCGATCAGTCGTCGACGGTCGCCGAGTTGCTTGAAACGATCGAGGCGTTGGCGCCCAGCGAAGGCGCCGGCGACGTGAGCAGTCAATTGGGCGATTCATGGACGGGCCGGCAAAGCAATCGCGGCGGCCGGGCGGTGGCGACGTTCACCAACGCCAAGAAGATCACACTCGAATTCGTCTTGGTCTGGCCCGCCACCGCCGGCAAAGGCGCCTATGTCTGCACCACCGAGGTCCCGATTCGGTTGTTCCTTCGCAGGATGATTCCCGACCCGAAGGCAGATTGGCGCTGTTTCAGCGGCTGGCGCAGCGCCGGCAGCAAGCGGATCATCACGGAGCGGCGGTGGTGGAAACTCAACACCAACCCGATGTGGAAAGACGTCGATCCGCTGGCCCCCGAGCTGAAGGCCCGGCCGGCCAACGTTCCCGACGCCGATCATCCGATGCATTACGTCTCGGCCGATACGGCGATGGGCTTGGCGCGGGAGCTGAACTGCCGGTTCCCCACCGTTGGCGAGTGGAAGGCCGCCTACGAGGTGGACCGGACGTGGATCGAGTCGCAACTGGCCGACGGCGCGACGGCGGGGGTGAATCTGCGGGATCGTTCGTGGAGGATCCAGCGGGATTACATCGGCGGCATTAAGAAGGCGGGCGCCAAGCAGGGCGGCTTGCCCATGCGTGGTGTGTACGGCTCCGTCGATCTCGATGACGACACGCCCGTTATCGCCGCCGATGACGGATACCTGTATCTGGCCAAGATCGCCGCCGACAAGGCGCCGACGTTCCACCATCTCGTCGGGAACGTGGCCGAGTATGTACTCGACTCAGCCGAGCCGCCCGCCGCGATCGACGGGCCGGCTGGTCCGATCAAGATCATGGGCGCATCCGCTTGGTCGTCTCGGCGATTGTGGAACGGAGCCGATACGCCGTTCGATGAGCCGCTGGCGGCGTCGAAGGCGAAGTTCGGCCATTGCGATGTCGGGTTCCGCCTGGCGTTTACCGCGCCCGGTGAACCGATGGGGTTGAAGATTCGACGAGTGCTTCGCGAGCGCGACTGGTATCGCCGATAGCCACCACGCGGCGTCGGCGAGGTGCAGATGCGGCAGGGGGAAGGCGATGCCGAGGCCTCCTGAGGCCGGGGCATCCGGTCGCATAGGTGAATCTAGTCGTTCTGGGCGATGGCGGCGGCCGATCCGCTGGGGCTCATGAACAGCGACTGACCCAGAGCGTCACCTGCCGCCAGGGAGAATCCCGCGGCCTGCTGCTGCTGGGGGGGAGCGTCGGCCGGAGCCGAAATACTGCTCACCGGCGCCATGTCCACCATGCTCGAATTGCTGGAGCATCCCGCTACGATCACCAACGCCAACACTACGCCCGACACTTTCAGGAGCGACCACTTGCTTGACTTACTTGCATTCACCTTAATGCCTCCGTTAATCGAAATCCTTCACACATGTGGCCTTTTTTCCCGACCCATGCGTGGGCCGCGGTTGCCACGAAGGAAACATACGATTCAGGTCGCCCCAGCCCAATCACACCTGTCTGTAGTTGCCTTGTAGTGCAGAAGATATGGCGGATTCTCCAGGGAATCCGCCCAGGCGGTGCTCGCCCAACGTTTGCAATTGCAACGAGTTAAGATGCACAAGATAGCGAGAGGAGGGAAATGAGAGGTGTTTCGGGATTGTGCCGGGATTTCGAGATTTTCCGCTGACGTCGGCGCCTCAGGCCCATCGGGTATATGGGATCGAAAAGCGTTGCGGCTTGAGTGGGATGGGGATATCATAATCGCAACCTGGATCGTTCCATGCCTTTCGCTTCTGCATAGGTGGAGTCACCCATCGTGTCTGGACACAGTTTCGACAAGTCGGAGTTTGTCGCCGCCACGGCCAATCGCTTGCGGATGGTGCAGGTGGACTTTGCCGACGAGAGCGAGGAGGCGCGGGCCGACTATCTCAGCGAGCAGATCGAGCGATCGCTGGCCGAGGTGTTGCCCGACCGGCGTGAGGCCTTCCTGGCCGCGTTGATGGAGCAGTTCCCCAGTTGGAATACGAATGCTTCGGCTCCATCCGCCGACGTTGCGACGGATCCGGACGAGTTGGTGACGCAGTTGATTCTGGCCGCCAAAGAAACCGACGAGTCGGGCAGGGCGCGGCTGAGCCGGCGACTGTCCGAGGCCGGGCTGTCCTCGAGTCCGGCGACGGCCTCGACGGCGGCCGGCGACGAGTCGTTGCGACGGGCGCTCAAACTCACCGACGACGTCCCCCTCGACCCGGCCGTGGCGTTGGCGCTGGCGGGCATGCTGTCGAATTTCGCCTCCCAACTGGATCAGCTGGCGTGGAACGCCTGGCGGGCCATTCATCCCCGGTCGGCGTTCCGCAGGGCCCAACCGCTTCGAGAGTTGATGGGCGGGCTGTTCGCCTCCGACGCAACCATCGCCCCCGAACAGGTCAGGGACGCCCTGACGAGTCTGGGGGTCCTGGTGGCGGCGATGACGTCGGGAATCAAGCAGGCGGGCTTGGTCGCCGAGCGGCGTCTGGGGCAGTTCTCCCCCGGCGAGATCGAACGCGCCGTCGACGCCGAAGGTCGGGGGCTGCTGACGAGCAAGGAGATCAAGTTGTGGCGCAAGTACCTCCAGTTGTGGAACGCCGGCAGCGGCGGCCGGCTCGAAAATGAAATCCGCGAGGCGATTGCCCAACACGTAGAAACGCTCATGAATAGCCGCTGAACGCGGCGGGAAGCAAGCTATGGCCATCAGCGGACAAGTTCACTGGCACGAAGGGCTCTTTCTTCAGCCGCATCATCTGCAATCGATGCAGAAGAACCTGCTGGACCGCATCGTTGCGGAGCGGTCGTTGGCGTGGGCGTATCCCTACGGGGTCGTCGAGGCCAAATTGTCGGCCGATGCGCTGGAGAACATGCAGATCCAGTTCGACCGGCTCCGGGTGGTGATGCCCAGCGGCGTCGAGGTCGATTTCCCCGATAGTGCGTCGCTGCAGGCTCGCGAGTTCAAACATCAGTTGGAATCGGCCGCCGGCGGCCTGAACGTGTACCTGGGCGTACCGCTGTGGTATCCGACCCGCGGCAACACCATCGAAGGCGGCGACGAGGACTCCCGGGGCGTCAAGCGTCTCTACCGGGTCGAGCCCGTCGACCGTGTCGATGAGAACACCGGAGAGAACAGCCAGACGGTGCCGCTGCGGCGAATCAACGCCATGATCCTGTTCGATAGCGACGATCATGCGGACATGGAAGTGTTGC
Organism: uncultured bacterium; assembly: GCA_965372365.1. GTDB lineage: Bacteria > Planctomycetota > Phycisphaerae > SM23-33 > FEN-1343 > CBDVCA01. Next base: position 10,978 of record CBDVCA010000010.1, on the reverse strand, counting down.
CGCTGATGCGAATTGTCATGGGTGCGGGTGAGAATGTCGGAACCCCGCGATTGGATCCGTCCTTCGCCCCGGCCTCGCTGCTGCTGAGCGCCACGCCGGCCCTGCGAGAGTGCGCTCGCGACCTCGCCCATCAGGTGGCGGCCAGCCGAACCGAGTTGCAGGTCCAGATTACACGGGCCGGGTTCAGCATCGAGACGCTCCGCGGCCGTCAGCTTGAGCAGATTCTCCGCCTGCGAACCTTGAGTCGGTACGCCGCGAGGTTGATGCACCTGGTCGCGGCTCCGGGGATCAGCCCGTTCCAGATGTACCTGGAACTGAGCGAACTGCTGGGGGAACTGGGCGCTCTGCATCCCGATCGGGGTACGTTCGAGATCGCCCCCTACGATCACGACAACCCGGCCGTTGCCTTCAGCGCCCTGGCCGATAATATCCGACCCCTGCTCAAGGGCGCGGTGACCGCCAGCTACGACAAAGCCCCGTTCGTCAAAGAAGACCAGTACATGGTCGCGACGTTGGCGGACGAGCAGTTGTCCCGGCCCAATGAGTACTTCCTCGGCGTCAAGACCGGCGACGACCCCCGGGCGGTGGCGGCCCTGGTCGAGAACGGCGACAAATTCAAGCTCATGGCCAAGTCGATGGTCCACAGCAACGTTTACGGCATCCAACTGGTCGAAGAGCGGCATCCTCCGCTGGAGTTGCCGTCGCAAGTTGGATTGGTTTATTTTCGCGTCGATCGCGCCGCCAGTGGGCGAATGTGGGAACGCGTTGCGCGTGACAAGGCCATCGGTCTGCGGTGGCCGGATATGGAATTGTCGGACTTCGAACTGACGCTGTTTATGACGATTCCGCAGGGAGACGCCCCATGACCCTTTTGGAACTGTGTGAGCCCCTGTTCCTCCACTTCTGTCGGCTCAACCGATCGGCTCGCAAGGACTCCGGCGCCAACGGTCCTCGCGTACGCGGAGAGATCGTCGCCCTGCTGGCCGACATGACCAACACGGCCGCGGCTGATCCGCACTTGCGGGAACAGTTCGCCAAGATCGAAATCGTCCTGATGTTCTTCATCGACGGAATGATCCGCCAGAGTCGGCTCGACTTCGCCGGCCAGTGGCAAGGCTTGGCCGACCAACGGAACGAACTGTCCGGCGATGAGAAATTCTTCGATATGCTGGACGAGACCCTCGCCGAGACGGGCAAGGCCGCCGACGAACGGCTGGCGGTGTTCTACACGTGCATGGGCCTCGGCTTCACCGGCTGGTACGCCGATCAGCCGGAGTATATCCGCGGGAAAATGCTCGATTGCTCCAATCGAATGCGATCGATCATGGACGCCGACGACACCGTTCGCGTGTGCCCGGAGGCCTACGAGAACGTCGATACCGGCGACCTGATCGAGCCGCCGGGCAAGAAACTGGTCGGCATCGGCATCGCTCTGGTCGGTTTGATTGTCGCGGTGTTCGTGACCAACTTCTTTATGTTCGTATGGGGCTCGGACGAATTGACCGAGGCGCTGCGAAAGATCGTTGGAGGGGCCGGCTCATGATGAATCGATTTGTCGCATTGCCCCGGCCGCTTCAGGCGGGACTGATGCTGGCCGCCGGCGGGTCGCTGGTCGGCGTGTTGTACATGCTGCTGCACGGCAGGGCGCTGTTCATTCTGATGATCGGCATCGCCGTGGTGGCGGGGCTGCTGATTCTGTATCGAGTCCTGCTGAAGCGATCGGCCAAACGCAAGGCCGCCCGGATGGAAAAGGGCATGTCCGAGCACGCCTCCGGCGGCGCGGTGGCCGGCGCCCCGGCCGAGCGAGCCCGTATGGACGACCTTCGCCGGAGCTTCGACGACGGCGTGGCCAAGTTCAAGGCCGCCGGCAAGAACCTCTACGAGCATCCCTGGTACGTCATGGTCGGCGAGTCGGGCTCGGGCAAGACCGAGGCCATCCGCCACAGTTCCATCGGCTTCCCGCCGGGTTTGCAGGACAAACTCCAAGGCGCCGGCGGCACCATCAACATGCACTGGTGGTTCGCCGAAGACGCCGTCCTGCTCGACACCGCCGGCCGGATGATGTTCGAAGAGAGCGGCTCGGGCGAATGGCGCGAGTTTCTCAAACTGCTGCACACCCATCGCGGCAATTGTCCCATCAACGGCATGCTGCTGGCGATACCGGCCGACACGCTGATCACCGACGGCGCCGAGGATATTGAACGCAAGGGCACGCTGATCGCCCAACAGTTGGATCAGATTCAGCGGGAATTGGGCGTGCGATTCCCCGTGTTCGTCATCGTCACCAAGTGCGATCTGGTCACCGGGTTCCGCGAGTTCTTCGACGGGCTCCACGACCCGGAACTGCAACATCAGCTCCTGGGCTGGTCCAACCCCGATTCGCTGGACGAGCCATTCAATCCCTCGCTGCTCGATGAGCACATCAAGACGGTAACCGCTCGTCTGAAACGGCGCCGGCTGCGGATTCTGATGGATCCGCCCGACTTGGAAGAGGCCCGAAGCCGGGCCGACCGAGCGGATGCGCTGTATGCGTTCCCGGCCAGCCTCGACCGGCTGATGCCCCGGTTGAAACGATACCTCGAAATGGCGTTTGTCGCCGGATCGTGGACGGCCAAGCCCCTGTTCCTCAGGGGCATCTACTTCACCTCCTCCATGCGGGAGGGATCGGCCCTCGATGAGGACCTGGCCGAAATGGTCGGCGTGCCCGTCGAATCGCTCCCCGAAGGGCAAGTGTGGGCGCAGGAGCGTGCGTTCTTCCTTCGCGACGTGTTCACGGCCAAAGCCTTCCGCGAGCGCGGGCTCGTCACACGGGCGGTCAACGCCGGACGCGTGCGGCGGATTCGTCGCGCCATCGTTCTGGGGTTCGGCTTCTTCAGCGCACTGCTCATCCTGGCCTGCACATGGTTGGGCGCACGGGCGATGGATCAAAGTGTCGGCACGCATCGCGATTTCTGGGTCGATGCTTCCCGGATCCCCTGGTCCGATCGCCCGATCGTCGAATGGGAGTTCCGCAACAGCCCCGCATACGAATACCGGGACAGCACTACTGTTTCGGTCGACGACGTTACGATGACGCTGCCGGAGTTCTACGACGAGCTTCTTCGCCGGACCGAAGTGGAGATCCGGATCCCCCGCGTGTTCAGACTGGCCGCGAGTTTCGGCGCTGATATCGACACGGCGCGCATTGAGGCTCACCGGGCGATTCTCACCGCCAGCGCCATGCGTCCGCTTGTCGAGGCGGCCCGTCACAAGATCGTCGTCGACGAGGCGAGCCCGTGGTCGTTGCCGGCCACCCAGTCGCTGGTGACGCTGCTGCGCCTGGAGGCCCAGTATGGCGGGGCGTCGATGGAGGATCTCCCCTCGCTCGATCCGCTGTTCGAGTACGTGTTGAGAGACAAGACCGAGTACGCACGCTACGCCGACGGCGGCGACGAGACTCTCGCCGGCGCCAAGATTCTCGCCGGCGCTATGAACTTCAGCTTCGCCTCCGAAGCCTTCGACGCGTCCGATCGCGGCTGGGGATGGTTGTGCCCGGCGCTGGCGGCCGCCGAGTCGTCGGCTCAGGACGCGGCGGCCAAGGGCGTCGATCGATTCATCGCCCATTGGGCCTCGGTGGAGAACGACCAGGCCGGCGGCGTCGATGCGGCGCTGCGGAAGCTGATCGAAGAGCTGTTCCCGGCCCTGGCCGACGATATGGCCGCGGCGACCGGGTTGGAAACCAGGCTGCTGGCGCTGCCCGGTGATTTGTTCGGAACCGAAGCGGCGACGGCCCCGGCGTCCTTGGCCGATCGGGACGAGGCCGTCGAATTGTGGCGCGAGGCCCACGCCAACGTGTTGGCCGCGGCCGGCGAATTGACGTCGCACGCGGCGGCCATTCAAACCGAACTGGCGGCCCTGGCCGACCACACCCCCGCCGCCCCGGCGGCTCCGGCCGAAGCCCCGGCCAAGAAGGGGCTGTTGGAGGCCGGGTCGACGCTGGTGAAGACGGGACTGACGGTCGCCGAGTCGGCCGCCGGGGACGACGTCGCAGCCCCGCCGGCGGCGCCGGCCGGCAACTGGGTCGATCAGGGATATCGATTGGCGTCGTCGGTTCTGGCGGATCGTTCGCTACGGTCGTTTGAGGGACTGCTCGATGCGATCGCCTCGGGGACCCCCCCCGATCAACGGCAGGCGGAGTTCCTGGAGCGGTTGGCCGAGAAGCTTACCGAGGCCAAAGGCCGGTTGGCGGCTACGATTGTCAACAAGCCTCTGGAAGCGCGACTGACGGCCCTTGGCGGCGATTTCTATCCGTCCGTATCGGTCGCAGCCAACAAGGCCCTTGGCGACATCCCCGCCCGGTTGGGCGAGCCGTGGTCGACGCAACTGGCCGACCTGGACGAGTGGTCGGCGTACCAGATTCGCTTGATGATGTACGCCCTGGTCGATGAGCAACTGTCGGCCGTCGACGAAGCCGTCGAACCGGCGGCGCTTCCCGGAGCCATCAAGACGATCGAGGATGAGATCGACGGCGCGGCGGCCGATATCGGCAATCTGTGGGTCGCTCACGGCAAGGCGGTTTCGCCGGCCGCCGGCGCCTACTTTGCCGAGGCCGACAAGCTGACGTCGTTCGCCCTGCGTTGCGCCAAACGAGGGCGCGTGTATACTCTCCTGGCCGAATCCTTGGGCGGCTCCGCTCGCATGGCTACGGTGCAGGGTCAGGTGGAAGAGGCCGCCGGCGACGAGGACGACCCGCTGCCGGAGTTGCCGATGACGGCGTTCGCCGGCGCCGACGCCCTGACGGTTCCCCGGCGGTACGCCCCCGAGGCCGCCAAGGGCGTTCTGGAAGGCTGGCGAACCGCCGGTAGCTACGTTCGCGACGCCGAAGACGTGATCGAGCGGGACAAACTTCTCAAGCGGATGGGGCGGTGGGAGGCCGCGTGTCAGGACTATGTGGCCGACTACTATGCGTATTGGACCGAGGGCGTCGGCGAGAATCTCAGGCCGGATCCCGAGAGTTGGTCCAGCTATCAGGCTGAACTCAAGAAGGTGGTCATGCGGCATCTTCGGGTGTGCCGCGATTTGAAGGAGTTGTCCAAGCGAGTGCGTGAGGCGCTCGACGCCGTCGGGCCGTACGGCGACGACGAGTACCGCGCCCTGTGCGTGAACGCCTCCAAGCAACTGGCCGCGGCCGGCGGTCGGGCGGGCGATTCGGCTTGGCGATCCGACGCACGGAGCGTGTTGCGCGCCTGGCGGAAGCTGACCGACGACGTGGTCGTAGCACGCCGGCGGCTGCAGCGCCTTGAAGTGGACGATTTCGTGAACGATTACATGTCGTTCGTGAACGAAGAGGACGATCCGGTCGTCAAGCGTTACATGATGGGGATCGTTCTGGGCGGCTTGGCCGTGCTGGCCGAAGAGTCGCAGAGCGCCGCCTACGACGCGTGGCGGCAGTTCCGTCGCGACGCCGTCGCTTTTCCCTTCGTGCGGCCCCAAGAGTCGGGCGAGCAGTTGACCAGCAAGGAGCTGGCCGAGGTCGCGGTGATCCTCGATCGCATCGGCGGTTCGGCCCCCCGCGCCGAACAAGGCAGGCTGCTCACCATTGGTGAAGGCGGCGAAACGGGCTTCGGCGCTATCGACGAGCAGCTTCCCGATGTTCGGGGCCTGCGCCTGAGCGACCAAGGCCAGAAACTGATCGACGTGGTTCGGATGATCGCCAACGCCGCCGGCGGGGAAGATCGCAAAGCCGGCACGATCAGTGTTGCCGGTCGCGAAGATCAGGACGGCGACGGCGAGTTCTTCTACTACTACGCCGGCGGCATTCGCGTATTGCGAGAGAGCCGTTCGCGGGGGTCGCGCGTGGGGAATATCGGCGACGATCCCAAGCGGCTCTGCGAAGCCGAATACGCCGCCGGGGCCGAAGGGTTGCGGATGGAGGTCTATCGCCAGCCCGGCGACGATGAGCCCGCCCACACGATTACGCTACAAGGCCCCTGGGCTCCGATTCGGCTGTTGCATCGGGGGGAAGTCGTCGAAGGTGAAGGCGACGACGAGGTGCGGCATACGTGGGAGACGATCAAACGCGACCGTGACAAGAAGACGTGGCTGGTGAAGGCGACGTTCGCTGTCGGCGGCGGGGCCGCCGAGCGTTCGATTGTACTGCAGGTGCGATTTGAAGATGAGTTGCCGCGTATAACCGACTGGCCGACCGAGTCGAATTTCGAAGCGGTCAACGCGAGTATCCGACGATAGCTGTCGCTTGAGCAGGAGCACGGATGGGCAGAATCCCGGATAGGACGAAGCCGGCCAATGGGAACATGGACACCCAGCGGGTGTTTCTCGGCGTTTTCGGGAAACATCCGGGCTGGGACGACCATGTGGATGATCTGGGGCTGGAGACCGACCGGCTGATCGCCCTCAAGCGGCTCCTGTACGTGCAGGGGATCGGGGGGAATATCGATTCGGGGGCGTGGGACGATCTCCAGGACGACCAGCGCCTCGATGGCTTCGGACACGTTCTTCTGTACGACGTCGGCGACGATCTGATCGCCGGGCGGATGTGGTCTTCCCGCGACGGCAAAGGCCGGGCCAAGTATCCCATGGTGGTTTGCGTTCAGTGTTCGGGCCTGCCGATCGAGTGGGTTCTCGACCACGTTCCCGACGCCCTCGCCGATATCGAGGCCCAATGTGTCGCGACCGAATCGGCCGATGACGTGATCGCGATTCTGGACCGATGGCGAGAGCGCCTTCGCGCCGCGGCCGTTGGGGTCGACGCCGACTCCGCCGCCGCCGAGGCGCCCGGGCCGGGTCCGCTGTCGCGTGTGGCCGACGACCCGGCGCTGGGGCCTGATCGCCTGGGGCTGATGCGAGTGTTGTACCAAACCGAACGCGAGATGGCGCCCTTCCACGTGGGCGCCGTCGCTGACGGCGCGACGCGCCCGGCCAGCCTCATGAGGGCTCCGGCCCTCTCGGGCCCGTGGTCGCTGACGTGGCTGCGGCTTCTTCGCCGTCAACTGGATCGGTCGGCGCCGATTATGCAGATCGCCCCGCTGAACGAGCCCTGGATCGATCTTCTGGTCGGCGAGCCGACGGCCCAGCACCTCCATTGCGTGCGGGCGACCCCCGAAGTGGCGCCGCTGACCACGGAGGTGCCGTACACGATTCCTCCCGAATTCGTCCAGCGAGTGAACGACGCGATCGGCGCTTCGGCGGCCGGCGGCCAAGAGCGAGTGACGACCGACGTCGTTGTCGCCGGCGGCGAGATATCCGGCCAGGCCAAGGCGGTGGGAGCCAAGGCGGTGCGTGCGACGGCCGCCGCCGGCGGGTTCGCACAGAGACTGGTGCGGATGGTGAGCGAGCACGAGTCGAGGAAACTCATATGGATCTGCCTCGGCGTTGCGGCGGCCCTGATTCTTCTGCCGGCGATTTGGGCGATTCTTCCTACCCCGGGGGCGGAGCCGAAGGTTGAGCCGGCGCCGCCGACTACGCCGGCCCCGCAGACGCTGCAGGTCGATCAAGAAGACTGGATCAGGTTCTGCCGGGCCTACTACGACTGGCTCGGCGTCGTCGACGCCACACTCACACCGGAGGTCCGCACTCGCTGGCGAGAGCAATCCGCCGGGCACATCGGTCGCAACATCGTCGAGTTGCTGGATCGGGCCGCGGCGGACGGGGTGGCGTTGGTTCCTCGAAAATTGGTCGCGACGACCGGATGGTCGATCAACGACATCATTGACTCGGGCCGGGCGCCGGCGGATCTGAGCGCGGAGTTGGCCTCACCCGCCGTCGCCGCCAGAGTGGCCCGAGCGGCCGCCGTCGTCGCGGCGATCGAGAGCGAGATCAAGCCTCTGTCGCCCGATCACCCTGACGGGTCCAAGGCGTTGGGGGAGTTGGTCGCCATTGACAACGCATGGACCGATCGCCGCTGGAGCGGCGCCGCGGCGTTCGCCGAATCCGGCCTTGCGCCCATTGAACTGGATCGCACCCTCGTCCGTGCGGTCGACAAAGCGATGACGGTCCACGCCGCGGCGGTCGAAATCGAACAACGCCGGCGGCGGATCGAAGCGGCCCGGATGGTCGCCGATTCGGCCGGGGTCGAACTGCTCAGTTCGTTCGGGGCCTATGCCGGCGAGCAAGCCGGTCTGGCGGCCAACGAGGTCGGTCCGACGGGCGTGGGCGCCTTAACGGCGAGAGTGGGCGAACTGGCCGCACTCGGCGGTGAACTGGTCGGTTTCGTTGAAGGCGACTGGGCCGATCGCATCGACCAGGTTCTGGTTCAGCAGGATCCCAAACTCACCGGCCCCGTCGTCGCCGGCGAACTGAACGACCGCAGGTATCGCGCGTGGATGGACGAGGTGCGAAACGGCCCATACGGCAGGCTGGCCGCCGATCAGGATCCGCGCCGCGTATGGCCGAGCGACCTGGCCGAACTGTTCGCCGACGTACGAACCGATATCGCTCGGCTCAGCAGAGGCGGCTATGACGCCGCGGCGATCGCCGGCTTTGTCGCCTGGCTCGACACGATCAAACGGAACGCCGATCCCGTTAGCGAGTTGCGGTGGGACCAGCCGAACCGTCAGGCGGTGTTGGACGGGTTCGCGGCCGCTGAGGCCGATCGCGACGCTCTGATCGAGAAAGTCGCGATCGCCCAGAGCGCGATGGGCGATACGAGGAAGATGTACATCGCCGGGCTTCCGCACGAAATCATCAGCGGCTCCGGCGCCGTCAATCAATTGTGGCGTAAGTATCGCGACCAACTGTGCCGATCGCAGAAGAGTCTCACGGGTTTGCAGCAGAAGATCGAATCGCTCAAGAAAGCGCTCGTTGCCGTCGACGGTCGATTCGACGCGGCCAAGGTCGACGGCGTCGCCTCGGCTGAGGTACTGGCGGGCCTGACGCTGGCGGCGACCGCCGAGCGAGAGAGAGTTGTGGGGCGGGCCGTGGCGGCGATGTCCTGGACGGGCGCCGAGTTGACCGTCGGCGCCGACGCCGGGGACGCGTCGGTGCGGAGCTATCGCGCCAAGCTCGATGGGCTGGCGGGATTGGCCGTGGACGCCGCGGTCGTAGCCGACTTGCTGGACGCCTGCGGCGGGCTCGACGAAGCCAACGCCGCGGGTCGAACGATGCGCCAGATTCATGCCGCTTGGGCCGGCGACGCATGGGTCGCCGAGCCGGTTGTGTACGACGCGCTCAAGACCGTCGCCCGGCCGATGGCCGACATGATTACAATCGCCGATTCTTCCGACGCCGCGAGACTGGCGGCGCAGGCCGGATCGGGCCGGTTGCCTGCGGCGATTCGGCGAGCCGCGTGGAGGCGGTTGGGGGCGCTGTCGTGGCCGGCGACGATCGAGCAGTTGGAAACCGAATCGGTCCTCCAGGGGCAGTTGCGAACCGTATACGAGGCGTTCGGCGACCAAGCCCTCCGGCGGCGTCTCACGGCGGAGTTGTCGGCCGAGGGCAGGGGTCGATGGCGAATATGCTTTCGGCAGGCCGCTGACGGCGAGGCGGTGGCCGCGGCTTTGAAGATGCGCACCGCCTTGGGCGTTGATGTGTCGACGGATCGGCGCGAGTCGGACTTCTTCTATCTCCCCGAGACGTCACGGTACAACATCCTCCTGGCGAATTTGCAGATGGCGGCCGCGGCCGGCCCCGAAGGGCTGCTCGCCAAGCGTGATCAATTCCTGGCCGAGGTGCGTCGACACGCGCCGTCGGCGACGGCCGTCGAAGCGGTGGACGCGTTCCTGACGGAGTTGAGCAATCTCGAATCGCTCGCCGCGACGGAGGTGTGCGATTTATCGTCGGTCCTCGGCGAGCCCTGGCTAGGCGTCGCGGCCGCCGATAACAGCCGCGTGACGTTCTCCTGGCCCGCCCCGTCTGACCCCGGCGCCTCCAAACATACGCTGACGTTCCTGCGGGTCGAGGCCGACGGCCGGTCGGCGTATCTGTGCACCACCGAGACATCGGTCGCTCTGATGATCGACCTGCACAAGGCGGTTGGAGAGCGGGATATCTTCGATAGCGGCATGCTCGACGCCGACGCCCCCGCCGGCCATCCCACGACGTGGCGAAACCTTCGCCGCCAAATGCTGGTGGCGGCCTCGTGGATGGATACGCCCGGATACCATCCGTCGCTGGTCTATCCTGACGGCCTGTCCCCGGCCGCCCCGTCCGCCGACTGCCCTGTCCAGCGGATTCCCCCGTCGTCGGCGCTGGTTGTCGCCCGGCTGCTGAATTGCCGCTTCCCCACCGCCGCCGAATGGCGAGCGGCCGGCCGACGGACGCCGGCCGATACGCCGCGGATGTCGAACCTGCGCGATCAGACGTGGGACCTGCAACGCCGGCACATGGTCGAGCTGCGCAACAGCGGGCGGATGGCGTCAGTCTGGCTGTGGCCCGACGCCGGTATCTTCTGGCCGGCCGGTGTGACCGCCGCGAGAAAGGCCGTCGGCGAGGCGGCCAGGATCGGCGACAAGTACAAGGAATACAACGACGGCTTCCTCTGGTTCGCCCCGGTCGCCGGCGCCGGCGAGGGCTTCTTTCATCTGGTCGGCAATGTGGCCGAGTTCGTTTTCGACGATCCCGGCGCGATGGACGAGGACTTGGGCGCAGACGGCGCCATCCGAACGTCGCAGGCCGATGCGTTCCTTCATTCGCATTCGAGCAGTCTTGGGGTCATCGGCGGGTCGGCGCTGTCGCCGCCGGAGTTATGGGACGGTCGGGACAAGCCGTTCGACAAGGCCTATCCGGTCGACTTGCGAAACAGCGCCGGCGCCGCCACCGACGTAGGGTTCCGCTTGGCGTTCACCGCCCCGGTCGCCCGTCCGGCCGACCGCCTCAGGCGAATGCTGACTGACCCGCCGTACCTGCGGCCATAGCACCGGCGCCACGCCCGCTGTTCAAGGCTCATGTCGGATTCGTGGGGAGTTCCGGGGCCAACGATCTGCCGTTACTAGCCCCCTGCAGTGCAGGGGGTTGTTGGACCGATGGTGCTCCCGCTGTATAC
>CBDVCA010000009.1:0-41524 GCA_965372365.1 uncultured bacterium | reverse complement strand
CTCGCCGCGGCGAGCTACAAATCTTTCGCCCCTAACGGGGCTGGCCCGCCATAGCTTGAAACACGAGGCCAAGCAAACCACCATAGTGAGAGGAGAACCGAAAACAACTGTGAACGGTTACGACGTCGCACGGGTACGCAAGCGTACCCGTGGCGCCCAGTAGGCGTACCGGTGGCGGCCCAATAGGCAACATCCGTTACAACTCGGCGGCGATTTCTTCCAGCACGGCCAGTCCTTCTCGGAGGGCTTCTTCGCTGATGACCAGCGGGGGGTTGATCTTAATGGCGCAGCCGCCGATGCCGACGGGTGCGAAGAGCATCACGCCGCGTTGGATGGCTTTGCGAACCATTTCCCATGCGAATTCCGACGCCGGTTCGGTCGTACCGCTCTTGGTGAACTGCAGGGCTCCGACCAGGCCGGTGACGTCCCATCGGCCGACCTTGCCGCCTGCGGCCGCGGCGATCTTTTCGCAGCCTTGGCGGAGAATCGGTTCCAGACGGGCGGCGTTTTCGATAAGCCCTTCGGCCTTGATGACCTGGATATTGGCCAGAGCCGCCGCCGAGCATACGGGGTTGGCCGAGTGGGTCGAGGTCATTTCGCCGGGCCCGTACATGCTCATCAGTTCCTCGGTTCCGACCACCGCCGACAGCGGCATGCCGCCGGAGACGCCCTTTCCGCAAGCGGCCAGATCGGGGACGACGCCGTAATGCATGAAGCCGAACGCCTTGCCCGTGCGGCCGAAGCCGGCCTGGACCTCGTCGAAAATCATCACGGCTTCGTGCTTGTCGCACCAGGCGCGCAGCTTCCGGGCGTACTCGACGGGCATGAGCTTGGCGTTGACGCCTTGGTAGGTTTCGCTGATTACGCCGCAGACGTTGGCCGGGTCGACGCCCTGGTCGGCGAGGGCCTTCTCGAATACGTCGAACGATTCATCCGCCTGGCGGAAGCCGTCGGGGAATGGAACCTGCACAAACGCCGGGTCCAGGTCGCCGATCCACGTCTTCAGGCCCGGGATGCCCCCGGCCAACTGCGAGCCCAGCGTGCGGCCGTGGAAGGCGTTTTCGAAGCTGACCAAGATGTTCTTGGCCTTGCCGCCGACTTGCATGCCCTTGGTTCTGGCCAGTTTGATGCAGCACTCGACGGCCTCGGAGCCGGTCGTCAGCAGGAACACGCGGCTGAGGGGTTCGGGGAGCAGACTGGTCAGTTCCTCGACCAGCGCCAGGCGGATCTCGGTGGGGAAGGCGTACGCGTGGTACAGACCCTCGGCGGCCGTCTTGCGGATCGCCTCGACCACTTCCCGGCGGCCGTGGCCGACGGCGGTCACCAGGACGCCGGCGGAGAAATCGAGCCACTGGTTGCCGTAGGGGTCGCGAACGGTCACGTCGTCGCCGCCGGCCCAGATGACCGGGGGCTGGCCGGCCATGCTCTTGGGCTCGAGGGCGTGAAGACGCTCGAGCTTGGCGATCGATTCGGGAACGGGGATCTGCGTGCAGATCTTGCGATACTTCGTCTCGACGGCGTCGACGGTTTCGGGAATCAGGGGATACTCTTTACCTGCCATGTCGGTTTCCTATTCTCCTGGGTACAGTGAGTGTATGTCTCGATTGCAGCGGTTGTCGATGTTACCAGCACCTCCCCGCAATGCGGGAGAGGGTGAATGTCCGGCGATGTTCAGCGGAAACACCCCCTGCACTACAGGGGGCTAGTAACGGCACAGACCATTCGCACACGGGCGACGGGCTATTCGTACTGGCGGAAGGCGACGTTCGGTTCGCTCTCGTAATCGATCTCAACTTCGCGGCCGCCGGCGAGGATGCTCATCCGGGCCGCTTCGACGACCAACTCGTTATACGAACTGTTGGCCGGTGTGGCCATAATCCCGTCGGCGTCCAATTGCTCGATCAACTTCTGCCGATCGGCAAGATTGTCCATCGCGCCGGCTTTGCAGCACTGGCGGATGATGTACTCGACGCTTCGATGGCCGTAGCCAACGGGGACGAGGCCCTCGCCGCCTTGGTGGATGATCTGGTAGTAGTCGGGGTTGGGTTCGGCGTAGACGGTATCGCCGGGGTCGGTCCCGGCCTGGTCGTAGCTGCACTTGACGCCGCGGTACTGGTCGGAGTGGACCAGCAGTGTGGCGTCTTCGGTTCCCTGGCACCACATCGCCAGGCCCTGGGCGTTGCCCCCGGCGGCGCGGTCGGGGTAGCCGATGGCGTCGACGATGCTGAGCGAGGCTCCGTTCTCCCAGATGACCCGCCCGTCGGTCCACAGGAACCCATCGCGGCCGTTGGGGTAGCTGTCGACGATGCCGTACACGCTGACCGACACGGGCTTAAGCCCGGTGATGAAGGCGACGAGGTCGACGTAATGGCAGCCGACGTACGTGAACATGTCCGAGTTCTCGCAGGTGCACCAGTTTTGGAAGTTGCTGTCGCGGTAGTAGTACGGCTCGATCATCTGAGCCTGGGCCAGGCGGAACTCGCCGAGCCGGCCGTCGCGGTAATTGCGTCGGGCCATGAGATTGCGGTAATCGAACCGCTTGTGATACTCGACGCCGACCACGAGCCCTCGCTGGTGGGCCAGTTGGGCGATTTCCTCGGCCTGGGCGTGCTCCAGCACCAGGGGTTTGACGATGCACACGTGCAGATCCTGCGCGATGGCCTCTCTGAGGATCGGGTAATGCAACTGGTCGGGAACCGCGATCATCGCGATCGACCCCGCCGGAGCCGCGGCCAGGACTTCCTTGTACAGATCGGGGAACTTCTCGCTGTTATCGACCTTCGCCGGATCGGGGTGGGGGGTGAACGTCTGGCCGGGGAAGCCCCCGGTGAGCGTCGGGTCATCTTGCAGGGCTTTTAGCGGGGGGGCGTCCAGGGCGATGATGTGGATATCGCCGATGATGCCTTCGCGTTGCAGGTGGTACATGGTGGGCAGCAGTTGGACCTGGGTAATCATTCCACCGCCGACAATCGTCACTTGTGGAGCATGGGACACGTTCTGTTCCTCTCATTCAAGTCTGCCGCGCGCCGTGAGTTGCCATCAAGGATCGGTCCCCGCGGCGAGCGTCTGTCCACACATCATCGCCATGCGGTACGGCTTGTCAATACGCCGGCGCCGCAATGACGCCGCGTGGGCCTTGGCGTGCGCCATGCCGGCGGGTATACTCGGGCGACTCGCACCGTACGGGTAGTACTTCACGCATGGACACGCTGGGAGAGCAGGTATGGACGCCGACGGTCGAACCAAGACGCTGCCGGGATTTGTTGATTTGCAGGTCAACGGATTCGTGGGGATTGATTTTTCCGATTTATCGCTGACGCCCGAGAGTCTCCGCGACGCCTGCCGGCAGTTGCCGGCTCGCGGGACCGCGGCGTTTCTGCCGACGCTGATCACGTCGCCTCTCGATACGTTCCAACGCAACCTGGCGATGATCGCCGCGGCGATCGACGAGCCGGAGTTCCAAGGCAAACTGCTCGGCATTCATCTGGAGGGGCCGTTCCTGTCGGCCACGCCGGGTGCGGTGGGGGCCCACAACCCCGATTGGATCCGGCGTCCGAGCGTTGAACTGTTCGACCGGATGCAGGAGTGGGCCTGCGGGAAGATCCGCCTGCTCACGATTGCCGCAGAGGTCCCCGGAGCCGAGACGCTCGCCCGCCACGCGACCGACGCCGGCGTGTGTGTTTCGCTGGGTCACCAGATGGCCGGCCAAGGCGACATGCAACGGCTGGTGGCCGCGGGCGCAGCAGCGTTGACGCATCTGGGCAACGGCCTGCCCGACCTGATCCAGCGACACCACAACCCCATATGGGAAGGCCTCGCCGCCGACGACCTGACGGTGATGATGATCGCCGACGGTCACCATCTGCCGCCGTCGGTGCTGAAGATCTACCTTCGGAGCGCCGGCGTCGAGCGGACCGTCGTCGTCTCCGACGCCTCCCCGGTGGCCGGCTTCCCCCCCGGCGCTTACCACACCCTCGGCAATCCGGTCGTGCTGGAGGAGTCCGGCCTGCTCCGCAACCCCGAGAAGGGCTGCATGGTCGGCTCCTCGGCCACCATGCTCGACTGCATGAACCACCTGGCGAGCCTGGATCTGCTGGGCCTCGACGACATGCGTCGCGTCGGGTTCGACAACCCCCTCGCCCTGATCGGCCTGACCGACGACGACGTCGATACGACTGAGGTCCTGCGGTATGACTCGGTGGCGCATCGATTCGAGCTTCGCAACTAAGAAGATACCAACGCCGCTGGACGGCCGCGGCTCAATCGCTACAATGCGGCCATGAGTGAGAGCATTACCACGACCGCCGCGGTCGAACTGCTGAGCGAGTTGGTCCGCTGTCCGAGCGTGAATCCGGTGGGCGCGCCGGTGCTGGGCGCTCCGTTTGGCGAGGCCCGGATCGTCGAATTGCTCGCCGGCAAGGTTCGGGCGTTGGGCGGTGAGGCGGAGGTGCGGCTGGTCCAAGGCGATCGGGGGAACATGGTGGGGCGGTTCGAGGGACGCGATTCTTCTCGGTCGCTGATGCTGGAGGCCCACTGCGATACGGTGGCCGCCGATGGAATGACGGTTGACCCCTTCGGAGCCGAGGTGCGAGACGGCAAGTTGTACGGCCGCGGCTCCTGCGATACGAAGGCCTCGATTACCGCGATGCTGCTGGGGATTGGCGAGGTGCTGGCTACCGACGGGGCGTTGCCGACGACGGTGTATTTCGTCTCGACGTGCGATGAGGAAATCGGAGCCTCCGGCCCCAAGGCCCTGGTGGCCGGTGACTTCAGGCCCGACGCCGCCATCGTCGGGGAGCCGACCGACCTGGAGATCGTTCACGCGTCGAAAGGCTCGGTTCGCCTCCGGATCGAAACGTTCGGCCGCGCCGCCCACAGCAGCGCCCCCGACGACGGCGTCAACGCCATCTGCAAGATGGCCCGTATCGTCACCGCTATCGACCGGATCGTCGCCCCGCAGTTGACGGCCAAGCGGCACGACGTGCTGGGTTCGCCCACCGTCAGCGTTGGCGTCATCGCCGGCGGTCGGCAGGTGAATATCGTTCCCGACTATTGCCGCATGATGGTCGACCGGAGGCTGATCCCGGGCGAGACGGCTGCCGAGGCCGCCGACGAAATCATCGCGGTGATGACTGCGCTACGGGACGCCGACCCCGATATGGAGTTCAAATGTACGTCGACGCATGGGTACCCGCCGTTCGCCGTTGATCCGGATTGCGACGTCGCCCGGATGGCCGGGCGGGCCGCCGAAGCCGTCCTTGGCGCGGTCGTCTTTCGCGGCGCCCCGTGGTCGGCCAACACCGGCGTCTTCACCGAAGCGGGGATCCCGTCGGTGCTGTTCGGCCCCGGATCGATCGCTCAGGCTCATACGGGCGAGGAATTCGTCGAGATTGAGCAGGTGGTGACGGCCGCGAAGGTGTACGCTGAGATGATACGACAGTTCGGCCGCGAGGCCGGGTAGGCTAGCCGACCGATGTGCTGTTACTAGCCCCCTGCAGTGCAGGGGGTGTTTCCGCCGACGATCAGCGGACGTTCGACCCCCGCCGCACTACAGTGCAGTGCAGGGGGTGTTTCCGCCGATGGTCAGCGAACGTTCGACCCCCCGCACTGCGGGGGGCTGGTAACGGCTCCGACCTTCACAACTGAGATGCACGTACGCGATAACCAGGAGTCAAGAGCATGCAGAATCTGCCGGATGTGATCCATACCGTTGAGGAACTGGAAGAGATTCTCTCGCAACCCTCCGAGGCCCTGGTGCAGTTCATGGCCGACCTCGACGGCGATCTGATGATCCTCGGCGCCGGCGGGAAGATCGGCCCGACGATGGCCCTGATGGCCAAACGCGCCGTCGACGCCGCCGGTGTCGCCAAGAAGATCATCGCCGTCGACGTGGTCGAGTTGCCCCACCTCGCCGCCGCCGGCATCGAGACCCTCACCTGCGACATGCTGGATATCGACGCCGTCGAGAAGCTGCCCAAGGTCGAGAACATCATCTACATGGTCGGCCGCAAGTTCGGCTCCACGGGTTCGGAGCATATGACCTGGGCGATCAACGTGATCGTGCCGTACCACGTCGCCCGTGCGTTCACCGGCTCGCGGGTCGTCGCCTTCTCCACCGGCTGCGTCTATCCGGTAATGGACCTCGGCTCCGGCGGCGCCACCGAAGACACCCCGACCGATCCGATCGGCGAATACGCTCAGAGTTGCCTCGGCCGCGAGCGGATGTTCGACTTCTACGCCGAGACCGCCGGCGAGCGGGTGGTGCAGTTCCGACTGAATTACTCGGTCGAATTGCGGTACGGCGTGCTGTGCGACGTCGCCAACAAGGTCTTCGCCGGCGAACCGGTCGACCTCACCACCGGCTACGCCAACGTCCTCTGGCAGGGCGACGCCTGCGATCAGACCTTACGCAGCCTCGCCCTGGCCTCCAGCCCGGCGACCGTTCTGAACGTCACCGGCCCGGAGACCTTCTCCATCCGCTACGCGGCCGGCGAATTCGGCAAGCTGATGGGCAAGGACGTAACCTTCACCGGCGAAGAGAACTGCCGCGGCTATCTGTCCAACGCCACCAAGGCCAATAGGCTCTTCGGCAACCCTTCGGTCCCCCTCGGTCAGATTCTCAAATGGATCGCCCACTGGACCGCCATCGGCGGGGAAAGCTCCGGCAAGCCCACCCATTTCGAGACCCAAGACGGAAAGTACTAACATTCTGTCCGAGGGATAATGGCGGGTGGCGCCTTCAAGCGACACGAACGCCGCAGGCGGAAGTGAAGCTTGTGGGTGGCGATGCCGGGGTTGCTCTGTTCGGGTATATCGTCGGCAATACACCCACAAGTTCGGTGCGCGCATTTTAAGGCGCCACCCGACATGATCGGTCGGGCAGAGTAATATCGCAGGGGGCCAGGTCCACGACATAGGTGGCGCATTTTGGGAGACCGGGGTTCCCGAAGGAGTCCGAAGCCTGCCGTTCTTTTTGCGTAGCTAGCGGTCCTCGGGGCCTCTACAATATATCCATTGGGCGAGACGGCCCGTCGCTACACCCTAACAGGATATGCGCCATGAACTTGAGTGTACGTCGGTCAGAGCATCTCCACGGCGATGTTCATATTCCGCCCAACAAAAGTCATTCCTTTCGCGCTCTGGTCATGGCGGCGTTGGCCGAGGGGACCAGTCATATTCACAGCCCCCTGACCTCGTCGGACTGGATGCGCGGCACCGAGGCGATGGAGATGTTCGGCGCCACGGTCACCCCCGAGGCCGGCGATTCGTGGATTGTCACCGGCGTCGGCGGCAAGCTGAAGCCCCCCGAGGATATCATCGACTGCGGCAACAGCGGCATCATCTTCCGCTTCTTCTCGGCTCTGGCCGGCGGATGCGAAGGGTATACCGTCCTGACCGGCGACCATTCCATCCGCCACATCCGCCCGGTGGGCGAGTTGCTCAACGCTATGGGGCAACTGGGCGCTTTCGCCGTCAGCACCAAAGGCGACGGGCATGGCCCGGTCGTGATCCGAGGGCCGCTGCTGGGGGGGCGAGCCACTCTCGACGGCGCCGACAGCCAGCCGGTTTCGGCCCTGCTGATCGCCTGTGCGATGGCCAACGCCCCTACCGAACTGACCGTAACCCATCCCGGCGAAAAGCCCTGGATCGACCTCACCCTGCACTGGCTCAGACGCTGTGGGGTCGATGTCAGCAACGAAGACCACAGCCTCTATCGTATTCGCGGCCGCCAGCGATGGAGCGGGTTCGAGGTCGACATCCCCCTCGATTGGTCGGCGGCCATGTACCCCATCGTCGCGGCGATCATCACCCGAGGCAGCGAAGTGCACCTGCCCGGGATGGACTTTAACGACAGCCAGGGCGATCGGCTGATGGTGAACGTCCTTCGCGACATGGGCGCCGATATCGAAGTGACCGACACTGGCGTGATCGCCCGGTCGTCCACGCTCACCGGCCGCGTGATTGACTGCAACGATTTCATCGATCAGTTCATGCTGCTGGCGGTGGTGGGCTGCTTCGCCGAGGGCGAAACGGTGCTGACCAACGCGGAGATCTGCCGGCACAAGGAGTGCGACCGGATCACCGAGATGTACAACGCTCTCAAGCTGATGGGCGCCGACGTGGAGCAGCGTCCCGACGGGCTGGTCATTCGCAAACGACCGCTCAGCGGCGCCATCATCGACAGCCACGCCGATCATCGTATGGTGATGACCATCGCGACGGCGGCGCTGGCCTCGTCGGGTGAGACGATCATCAACGATGTCACCTGCGTGAAGAAGACCTTCCCGCACTTCATCCAAGAGATGGAACGTCTCGGGGCGGTGATGATTTCGGGGTAGAGCAGGGGGGGCGATAAGGCGCTCCGGCCGGGATTCCCCAAATGCGCAGCAAGAAGGGCCGTCGCAGGCGGCAGGCGACGGCCCTCTTGGTTATGTGCTGATTCGGCGTTGGACGTCGCTCTAGGCGACGATCTCGGCGATCTTCACTTCGATGTACTTTTGGCGGTGGCCTTGCTTGCGGCGGTATCCCTTTCGCCGACGGAACTTAATCACATCGATCTTCTCGCCTTTGACCAGAGCCTTCTGGATATCGGCGACGACCTTGGCGCCGTCAACCAGGGGGGCGCCAATTTTCGCATCGCTGTCGTCGCTGACCAGAAGAACCCGGTCAAACGTGATCTGCTTGGCGTCTTCGGCCAGTTCCCGGGTGTCCACGCGAATAACGTCGCCGGCGGATACCTTAAACTGTTGCCCACTGTCTTCTATAATCGCGTACATGCTGTCGTCCTCTGTGCTTGCCGTCCGTCGTCGACCTCGCCCCACACGGGCGCGGCCAGCGGGCGCAAACGATAAGACCGGCCATTATGCCCGATCCCATGGACATGTCAAGGGTTGGGGAAGGCGAATATTGAATATTCAACACGGAATTTCCAATATCCAAGTGAACGGCGAACGGCAACGGCCTACAGCAACGGCAAGGGCGCGCCGCCGGCTGGCTGGCCGCCGCGGTTGGTCGTTTCGGTTTGCTGTTGGCCGTTTCGGTTTGCTGTTGGCCGTTCACTTGGATATTGGAAATTCCGTGTTGAATGTTCGATATTCGTCTCTATCCCTGCCCCAGTTTCCTCATCAGGGCGGCTCCGGCGACGATTCCTTTGTGAAGATGATCGATCCGGAACTTTTCGTTGGGGCTGTGGACCCGGTCGTCGGGGAGGGCGTAGCCCATCATCAGGGCGTCGACGCCGAGGTGGTTGTGGATATCCACCGTCACCGGGACGCTGGCGCCGCAGCGGATCAATGCACAGGGCTGGGCGAACGCCTCGGCCATCGCCTCCCTGGCCGCGGCCAAGGCCGGCGACTCCGGGTCGATCAGCCAGGGCTCGTCCTGGCAGAAGACCTCGACTTCCACACGTGTCCCGGCGGGGCAATGGCTCCGGAAGTACTCGGTTAACATGCCGCTGATGTTCTGAGGACTCTGATTGCGGACGGTTCGAACCGAAAGCTTGGCCTTCGCCCAGGCGGGGATGACCGTCTTGACGCCTTCGCCGGTATAGCCGCCCCAGATCCCGTGGCAATCCAGCGCCGGCATCGCCCATAGCCGGTCAAGAGCCGCGATGTCTTTGATTCCGCCGAGGGCGTCGACACCCATTTCGGTCATCCAGGTTTTCTCGTCGACGTTCAGTTCGGCCCAGATGGCCCGCTCGCCGTCGGTGGGGGGCAGTACATCGTCGTAGAAGCCGTCGACCGCCACCCGCCCGCTCGCATCGTGCAGGCCGGCGATCAACTTCGCCATCGCCGACAGCGGATTGACCACGATCCCGCCGTAGAGCCCGCTGTGCAGGTCGTGGGAAGGGCCGGTCAGCGTCACTTGCAGGTAGGTAACGCCCCGGAGGCCGTAGGTAACGCTGGGGACGCCGTCGGCGTAGAAGGATGTGTCGCTGATGGCCGCGTAGTCGCAGGCGAGGCGGTCGGCGTTGCTTTGGATGAAGGCGCCCAGGGAATCCGAACCGGTCTCCTCTTCGCCTTCGATCAGGAACTTCAAGTTCACCGGCAGTTCCTCGCCCGTAGCCCGATACGCCTCGGCGGCCAGCAGCCAGGTGAGCAGGGGGCCTTTGTCGTCGCTGGCGCCCCGGGCGATCAGATCGCCGTCGCGAACGGTCGGCTCGAACGGCGGCGTTCGCCACAGTTCCAGCGGCTCGGGCGGTTGCACGTCGTAATGACCGTACACCAGCAGCGTCGGGCGGTCCGGTCGCTGGTCGCCGGCGGCCACGACGGCCGGCTTGCCAAGCGACGACTCCACGTGGGCGTCCATCTCCAACAGCGCGAACTGACGCGCCAGCCATTCGGCGCAGTCGCGGCAGTCCTGGTGATGATACGACTGGGCCGAAATGCTCTGGAATCGAAGGAACTCGATCAACAGGTCCAGATGGTCGTCCCGATTGTCGTCCACGTACGCTCGAATCGCTTGGTCGGACATGTGTTTCTCCCAATGGCGTCGGAATCACCCTATCATATCCTTCGCTCAACGCAAGGGCTCAGGGCTTACGTCTCTAAATTTACATTGGGCATAACAGACTTCATGTAAGAGGGTTATAATAGTCATGCAAGATAGAGGCAAAAAAGGATGCCGTCATTTCCATGTTCCCCTCGGCGGACGAAATGCTTGGTTCTCGGGCATTCTTGCCTGTTGTTCCGAAGGAATACGGATTTAGATGCGTAAACCCTGGATTCCTGAGGTTTCCCCCTTGCCAGTTTCCGGATCTGGGGTATACTGGCGAGTTGTGGATCAGGAGTACGTGTTCAAGTTGACGTGCTCGGATGTCTCGAGGGAGATCCCCAGTGGGGGGCGTATCCCATCGTGGCGAATGGCGATTGGCGATTGGAGGTAGCTATGGGTTTCTCAAGGGTTCTGATTTCTCTGGCGGTGGTGGGGCTTGTTGTCTCGACGGGTTTCTCGGCTCCGGTGATGCTCACGGGCAATCCGGCGGAGGCGGACTACGACATCGTCGTAAGGGACGAGGCGAACGAACCCGATCTTGCCCTTCACCTCGATATCGATCGGCTTCTCCTTTCCGACGACCCCGGAAACGGCCCGGCGGACCGGTACTATCTCGGCCTGACCGTCAACGACCCCGACATCTCGCGGACGGGCGGCCCGACCAGCTTCCTTGGCAGGACCGTGCTGGACTGCCTGTTCCTCGGCGACGGCAGCTCCGTGCTGCATGAGCTGTCGGTAGTCATTACGGTTGACAACGTGTATGCCTATGTGGATGGCATGCTGCTCGACGCCGCCGATTACGAGGCAGTGATCGACAGCGGCCTGGAAATCGCCTTCCTGAAGGACACGTTGCCGAACATGGTCGGCGCCGACACGTTCACCCTCCTCGCCCAGTTGGACGACACCGGAATGGCCACCGATGATCAAGTCCTGGCGTTCGGTATCCCCGAACCAGCCACGCTGAGCCTGTTGGTTCTGGGCGGACTGATGCTGGTTCGGCGTCGCCGGGCAGTTTGACCGCGAGTATTCTGTCCACCGAATGAATTGACTGGGATTTCCCCGATGGCGTTCGGCCGACGATCGCCATCGGGCTCCCTGACGGTTCTATCGCCGATCGCGAGATCAGTAAGCATTCTTTGTGCTCGGGGCTGAGGGGGTACCTGATCGTTTCCAGGCCATGATGTTGCCCAGAAGGCCCTGCGTAGGGGCTCTCATTGGGGAGGGCGAGATCCCCGGTCGCCAGGAATCGTCATAAGTCAACGTCACACGCCACACGCCGCATGGGTGCAACACTGGCAGGCCTTTCCCTGGAAGAGGCTTACGCCGATTTTACTATACAGATTTTGCCTTTTTCTGTGCAATCCGGCGAACACTTACGTCAATTCTCCACCCCAGAGCATCGCGAGGAACCTTGGGTTTTCTCAATAACGTCGTTGGCCTCCGGAGCATACCAGGAGCGTAGCGCCAAAGCGGTAGGATTGTGGTATCCCTGCCGCACCTGCGGGGGGACATCGTCAGGACCTACGCATCTAAATCCGTATTCCTTCGGAACAACAGGCAAGAGTGCCCGAGAACCAAGCATTTCGTCCGCCGAGGCGAACATAGAAATGACGGAATCCTTTTTTGCCTCGATCTTGCATGACGATTATAACCCTCTTACATGAAGTCTGTTATGCCCAATAGAAATTTGGATGCGTAAGCCCTGCGCAAGGGTTCGGCAACTCTGGCGTCGCGACGGCGGGGCTGGTAGAATCGTCGCCGGCCAAGACCCGCGTCGACCGGCGCGGGCGGGCAGGGAGAAACATGGACATTATTCTTGCGTTTACAGGCGGCGTGGCGATCGGGGCGGTGGTGGCCCTGGTGGCCGCGTATGTGCACGGGCGAACCACGCGGCAGGCGATGGAGCAGCAGTTCCGAGACGCCTTCGCCAGCCTCTCCTCGGAGGCTCTGGCGACCAACAGCGAGCGGTTCCTCACTCTGGCGAAGGAATCTCTCTCGACCCAGTCGACCGCCGGGGCCGCCGAACTGGACAAACGCCGCATTCTGATCGATAAGTCAATCCAGCAGGTGGCCGAGAAACTCGAAGGGGTGCGGCAGATGACCGGCAAGGTGGAGGCCGCTCGCAAGGAAGACTACGGCAAACTCGGCCAGCGGCTCACCGAATCGCTCAAGCAGGTGGCCGAACTCCGTCAGACGACCGACCAACTTCGCGCGGCGTTGGCGCATCCCCAGCAGCGAGGGGCGTGGGGCGAGCGAATGGCCGACGATATCCTCCAGATGGCCGGCATGATCGAGGGGGTCAACTACACCAAGCAGGAGACCATGGCCGGAAGCGGCCGCCGGCCCGACTTCACGTTCAACCTCCCCAACGGCGTCAAATTGAACATGGACGTGAAGTTCCCGCTGGACAACTATCTCAAGCACCTCGAATCCGACGGCGATGACGACCCGGCCGCCGCGACCGGTTTTCTCACCGATGTTCGCACGCAGGTTCGGGCCATCGCCACTCGCGAGTACATCGACCCGACCGCCGGAACGGCCGATTTCGCCCTGATGTTCATCCCCAACGAGCAGGTGTTTACGTTTATTCAGCAGATGGACCGGGCTCTGCTCACCGAAGCCGCCACCCGCAAGGTGCTGCTGGTGGGCCCGCTGAGCCTGCTGGCCGTGCTGGCCATCGCTCGCCAGGCGGCCGAATCGGCGAATTTATCGCGCCAGACCGACGAAGCCCTCGTCCAGATCGCGACGTTCGCCAAGCAGTGGGACATCTTCAAGAGGGAAATGGACAAGCTCGGCGACAAGCTCGACAACGCCGCCAAGCACTACCAGCAGCTCCGCTCCACCCGAACCAACGTGCTCGAACGCCCCCTCAAAAAGCTCGCCGAACTCCGCGACGCCACCGAAGCCGACCCCGAGTAGCGCAGGGGACTGGCTCCGCAGGAGAACGGGCTCCTACGGAGCCCATTCTCCAAGGTGCCTGTACCCGGTCAAGTGACGGCTCGCTCCCCTCGCCACGCGGCATAGCGCCATGTCTGCCTAAAATGCTGCCGAGCCAGCCCCCCACATCCCTACCAGCCCGTTGAAAAAGCTGTTCCTGCTGCGATCGGCTCCATGACCTGTGCGTCCGCGTCAGAAATACTCGACAATGCTACGGCATTGCCTGCGTTTTCTTCCTTGATGCTCGGCAATGGAGCTCGATCTCGCGACCGAACCCATTTCCCAACGGACCTCCACGCGTTTTCGTCGCAGTCCGAATGAACCGCGCCACCCACCTCCAACATGCGATTCGACCGCCCACCGCAATTGACACTGCGCCCGAGGCGCGCGATACTTGCTTACATGGCCGCGATACTCATCGACATGGCGTACGTGCTGGGCTTGGCGTTGACCAGTCCCATCTGGCTGTGGCGGATGGCCCGCCATCAGCGATACCGGACGGGCTGGCGCCAGCGGTGCGGCAACGCTCCGGTTCGCCACGGGCTCCAGCCGGTGATCTGGATCCACGCGGTCAGCCTTGGCGAGGTCAACGGCATCCGCACGCTCGTCGATGAGTTGGCTTCGCAACTGCCCGATTTCGAGATCGTTATCTCTTCGACCACCGACACCGGCATGACCGGGGCGCGAAAGCTTTATGCGCCGGCGATGAAGGTGTTCCAATTCCCGCTGGATTTCTCATGGTCGGTGCGGCGAGCTTTCAGTCGTCTTCGGCCGGACTTGGTGGTGCTGATGGAAGGGGAGATCTGGCCCAACTTCCTCGCCGAGGCCAACGCCCGCGACGTGCCGGTGGTGGTGGTCAACGGGCGGATGAGCGAGAACAAGGGTTACCCCCGGTATAGGATGATCAAACCCTTCGCCAAGCGGCTGTTCAATCGCTTGGCGGTGCTGGCTGTGCAGGAGGAAGTCTACGCCGAGCGGTTCATCTCGTTGGGGACCGATCCTGAACGGGTTACCGTGACCGGGACGATGAAATTCGACACCGCCATGGTGGCCTCGACCATCGACGGCGCCGACGCGCTGGCCCGGGCGGTGGGCGTCGGTCCTGACGACTCCCTCATCGTCGCCGGCGGCACCGGCGTTGGTGAAGAGGCGCTGCTGCTGGCGATGTTCGCCGCGATGCGGGCCGACGGCGATATTGGCGCCGATACGCGGCTGGTGATCGTGCCCCGCAAGCCCGAGCGGTTCGACGAAGTCGCCCGGACGATCGAGCAGGCGGGCTTCAGCTATATTCGTCGCAGCCTGCGGCCTGACGGGATCGACGCCCCGGCGCCGGCCGCGGAGGTGATTCTCGGCGATACGATGGGCGAACTGCAGAAGTTTTACAGCCTGGCCGCTGCGGTGTTCGTCGGGCGGTCGCTGGTCCCGGCCGGCGGCAGCGATATGATCGAAGCGGCGGCGTTGGCCAAGCCGGTGGCGTTCGGGCCGCACGTGTTCAATTTTCCCCAAGCCCGGTTGCTCACCAGCGCCGGCGTCGCACGCGAGGTAGCCGATGCGGACGAACTCCGCCGCGTCCTGGCCGGCTGGCTGGCCGACCCCCAAGCCGCCGGGGCGCTAGGGGCCAAGGCTCAGAAGTTCATCGTCACCCAGCAAGGCGCAACACGCCGGAACGCGGCCATTATTTGCGATCTCCTGGGCCGCACCCCCGCCCAGCGCCCCGGCGGCGTCGCCAGCGTGAAGCTCCCGGATCGTGAGCCTGTCGAGCAGCCCCATGACGCAGAGACCGTTACACTGAACTCTCCACCTGAGTAAGGATCCCCCCCCCGTGCCCAGTACGCAATGGAGAAACGACGTCGTCCGTAAGGCCCGCCGAATCGTCGTCAAGGTCGGCACCTCGGCGCTCACCGACGATCACGGCCGCCTGGACGCGGCCTTCTTGGAAGATCTCGCCCGCCAGATGGCCGCCGCGATTGACCAAGGCGTGGCCGTTACCCTGGTCGCCAGCGGGGCCGTGGGCGCGGGGATGGCCGAGTTGGACCTTGACCAGCGGCCCCGGACATTGCCGATGCTGCAGGCGACCGCCGCGGTCGGTCAGGGCGAGTTGATGCGGCGTTTTCACGACGTCTTCGGCCGCCTCGGGATCAAGGTCGCCCAGATTCTGGTCACTCGCGGCGATTTCGAGAACCGCAAACGCTACCTGAACATCCGCAATACGATCACGGCGCTTGGGGACCTCGGTGCGGTGGCGATTATCAACGAGAACGACTCGGTAGCCGTTGATGAGCTTCGATTCGGCGATAACGACGTGATCGCCGCCCACGTGACGAACATGCTCCGGGCCGATCTGCTGGTTCTGCTGTCGGTCGTCGACGGCGTAATGAAGGGCTCGGAGGTTCTGGATATCATCGAAGACGCCGAGGCTGGAGCCGCGGTATTGCCGACCGGCGAAAGCAGCCGGCTGGGATCCGGCGGCATGGGCGCCAAGTTGGAAGCGGCCCACATGGTCACCTCCGCCGGCGAGGTGGCGATTATCGCCAACGCGCGAACCGCCGATATTCTGCCGCGTCTGCTGGCCGGCGACCGGCTGGGGACGCTGTGCACCCCGGCGGCGAACAAGATGAATTCGCGCCGGCGATGGATCGGCCAGGCGTCGCGAGCCGCCGGACGCGTTTTCGTCGACGACGGAGCCGCCGAGGCGCTCCGGGCCAACGGCAAGAGCCTGCTGCCCAGCGGGATCACGGCGGTATCAGGCGTATTCGTCGCCGGCGATACGGTGGCGGTGGTCGATCGTCGCGGCCGAACCGTCGCCCGAGGGCTGAGCAACTACAGCGCCGAACAGATCGATCAGATCAAAGGTCTCAAGACCAGCCAGATCTCAAAAGTCCTCGGCGACAAACCCTACGACGTCGTCGTGCATCGGGACAATATGGTCGTTCTGTAGGCGGGGGGCTTTTCGGGTTCATGACGAATGGGAGGGGAGTTCTCACGGCCAACGACCTGCCGTTACTAGCCCCCTGCAGTGCAGGGGGTCGCTGGACCGATGGTGCTCCTGCTGTGTACTCGATGTCGATCGGAGGGAAGGGGGAGTTCTATCTATATGTGATGGGTTCACACGTCATATGATCGTTTTACACGCCTCTTGACCCCCCGCACTGCGGGGGGCTAGTAACGGCAGGCGCTCGTCAGGCCCACTCCCCGATCATCGATAATCCGTTATGAATATTTTTTCGAGTGGCGCGGGCGTTGAAGCAGTCATAGCAACGCCATGGTGATGGAAACGGACAATGCCAGGCGATGCCGCAGCCAGTTTGGACCCGCAAGTCAATCGTGAACGGCTCTGAACCGGAATTCACCTACGGTCGGGCCGTTGTCGCCGATGGCGATCGTCAAGGCTCCGGAGGTGCTGGTGGAGTAGAATTCCCTGTGGACGGTGAGGGCTTCGATCTGCCGGGTCGCGCCGCTGGCGCGGTAGCCGGAGGAGCGAAGGACAATCTTGGGATCGACCGCGTCGATGAACGCGGCCAAGGCCGGCGTGTATGAACCGTGGTGGGGCAGCACGAGCACGTCGGCGGCCAGTTCGGCCGGCGGCAATTCCAGCAGCAGTTGCTGGGCGAGGTGCTGAATGTCGCCGGGCAACAGAATGGTGATGTCGTCGCACTGGAGGCGGAGCACCAGCGACGAGTCGTTCAGCGAGAGCGTATCGTAGCCGGCGCCCGGCGCCGGGGGCCACAGCACCGTTATCGACGTGCGGTCGTCGAGGATGACGCGGCGGCCGCGATGGAGGCGGCGTACATCGACGGCCGCGGCGTCGAGTGTGTTCAGCAGGCGGGTAACCGGCTCGCGGGCGTCGGCGTCGCCTCCGAAGGCGTCGTTGACGAACACCGTGGCGGGGCTGCTTGGGTCGAGGACGGCCGGCAGGGCGTTGTAGTGGTCCACCTCCCCGTGGCTGATGAACGCCGCGATCGGTCGCGGCCATCGGCGATGGGCCATGAACGGCTGCAGAACCGACCGTCCGGCGTCGGGGAGACTGCGGCTGCCGGCGTCGAAAACGAAGGTCGCCCCCGACGGGGCGCGGAACACGCCGCACTGTCCGTTGCGAACGTCCAGAAGGGCCAACTCGCCGTAGCCGGTCGGCGGCAGAGGCGATTGCGTAGCGACGATGAACACCCCACAGGCGGCCGCGACCGCCACCGTCGTCCACGCCCGCGATAGCCGCAGCCGACGATGGTAAGCCGCCGCTACAATGACGCAGGTCATCAGCACGGCCGCCCAGGCTGGAACCGGTTGCAATTGGAACGAAATCGGGAGCCGTCCGAGCCATGTGGCCAGCCAGATCAGGGCGTCGGCGATCGGTTCCAGTAGCCCGGCGAGCGAGTCGGCGAGGTTCGGGGTCCACCAGCCCAGCAGCAGTTGGAAGTAGCCCAATACCAGCAGCAGCGCCGTCAGGGGCAGCAGCAGCAGCGAGGCGATCGGCGCCAGGGGCGTGAAGATACCGAAGTGATAGGCGACCAAGGGCGCCGCGGCCAAGTAGGCGGCCACCGACACGCTGACGAGATTCGCCACCCAGTCCAGGCCGGTTCGCCACCACCATCGGCGGAGCGTTTGGGTTTCGGTGAAGACCAGCAGCCCGCGGATGTTCAGCCACCGCCCGAACAGCAGATTTCGCACCGGCCTAAGCAAGACGATGATGCCGGCGACGATGCCGAAGCTCAGTTGGAAGCCCGGGCGGAACAGTTCGGCCGGGTCGGCGGCCAACAGGATCATCGCCGCGGCGGCCAGCAGATTGCCCGTGGTGGCCGATCGGCCGAGGATAACCGCCATGCAGAAAGCCGCGGCCATGATGGCGCCGCGGAGAACCGGCGTGCGTGGTTCGACGACCAGCAGGTACGCGGCCAAGAGGACCAGCACCGCAATGGCCGCCGCTCGCGGGGAGGCCCGGCCGGTTCGCATCACCAAGTAGGCGAATCCCAGTAGAATGCCGAGGTGAAAGCCGCTGATACTGAGAAGGTGGGCGACGCCGGCGCGGACCATGGACTGCTGGATCGCGCCGAGGGAGCCGCTTCGGCGGCCGAGGATCATCGCTCGAAGCAGCAGGGGACTGGCTCCGGCGTCGCCGGCCTGAAGGCGCCCGGCCGCCCACGCGCGAAGCCGCCAAAGCATCCGTCGCGGCCACATGGGGCGGGTCTTCCGCACGGCGACCAACTCGGCCGCGCCCACCGTGAGCCGGGTCATCACGCCGTCGCGCCGTGCGGCGGCCGGCCAGTCGGGACCGCCCGGATTGGCTGAGGGACCGATGCGAGTGAGGCGACCGGCGACGGCGACGCGATCGCCGGGGGCCAAGTCCCACAGAACGCCATCGACCGCCACGGCCACCAGGCCGGAGCAGTCGGTCGGCCCCTCAGCGGTCGAAACCGTCTCTGCGGCCAAGAGGAACCGCGTTCGCGCCGGGGGGCGATACGCGCTGAGTTCGTTCCCGGCGGCGGTCGCCTCCATCGTCGGAGACGTCGTCACTCGCCCGGTGAGTGTGGCCAGGCGCCATCCCCCGTTCCCGGTGAAAGCCACGATATGATTGACCGGAATATGCTCAAACGCCACCGTCGCGGTCGCCGCGCCGGCGAACAGAATGCCCGCGGCCAGCGAGATCCGCGCGGGCGCCTTCAGGTGATCCTGCAAACAGGCGAAAACCGCAACCACCAGCGCCGCGGCTGTCAGCATCAGCCACAATCCCGCCGGCAGCGATGCATACCGCCCGCAGAAGATCCCGGCGATCAGCAGCAGCGCCGCCGGAACCAACGGCGCCGGCGCTCGAGGTCTTTCACGCAACGATTCCACAGAAGAACCCCAAAAAAGAAGACGCGTTCCGACGATCATCATAGCCGAGCCGAGAGACGAACGGAAGACGTCGCTGAATTCGCATCAAATGCCAGATGACATACGGGGCGTTTTCGGTATGATTGTGTCGACAGTGCATCGCTGCTGATCCTTATGGGGGATCGCAGTCGCCATCTTTGTGCGGGGAAGCGTAAGTGCAAGACGATCAGAACATCGAACCAGACGCGACAGACGTAGCGTTATCGGAGTTGGGGCAGGAGAAGACTGAAGAACCCTTCGAAAGCAAAGATACACGCAAGGCAGGCGCCGTCAGCCGGCTCTTGTGTCTTTACTTCCGCCCGAAGAAGTTCTTCGAGGAGCATGCCGCTTCTGCCTCTCGTTGGACTGTGGCGTTGGTTGCGTATGTGTTTGGTATTGCTTGGGTCCTGACTGATTCACTGAAGCCCGAGAAAACCGCGGCATTCTCGGACGATGCCGCCACGCGTGGGGTGGCCGTTATCGTATACGCTCTTCTGAGCGGCACATTCTTTGGCGCGATATGGTACTTTGCGGCAGGCTCCTGGTATGGGTTGAGGTTGTGGCTCTTCTGCAGGACCCCCCGCATGTCATGGAAGCTTGCGAGACGAACGTTCATATTCGCCGAACTGATTTATGCGCTGCCATGCGCCGTGGGAATGGCGATCTGGTGGGTCGTCCAGGATCGATCCATCCTCAGTATTACGATTGTTTCCATGTCTGCGACGCTGTTCTGGTCCCTATATGTTAGCTACCGGGGAGCTCGCACCGCATTCCACGCGAGCCGAAGACGGTCCATAGTCCTATTCGTATTGGTCCCCGGGCTGCTCTACGGCGGGGCTATCGCGGGATCGTTCCTAAGGAAGCGAATGCAACCGATTCGCGCAGCGATGAGCGTTCCCATTGAGAATCCCTGCATTTCGATGAATAGGCCGGCGAACTGGAAGCTTGTGAATGTCCCTGAATCCGTCGATGGCGTCTTTTTCCAGATTCCCGACGCGGGCTATTTCTCTGTGGCGATCGCAAGCTCAGAAAGTGAACCAGTTGATCTTGAAGGAACGGCGCAATTGGCGATGCAAACCATTGTCGCCAAGTTCCCAAGTGGGGCCAAAGAACTCGACCGTTTCTCTCATTGGGGAAAGCACAGCGGACACGGCATCTCTTATGAGATATTCATAGATGGACAGGAGTTCAATGGACGCGTGTTCTGTTGTTCGCTGCCGGACGGTAGGTCGTTGATGGTCGCCGAGTTCGGACTGGTCGGCGCCCAACTTGAGCCGCAGTTCAAGATCGTGCGAGACAGCCTTGAGGTCAAGCCGATCCGGAGGAAACTCAAGCCGATAGTGATTCCGAGCCTATGACGGCTTCTTCTGTACGTCGAACGTAAACGCCGACGGGCACAGGTCGCTGACCGGGCAGTCGGCGCATTTCGGTTTGCGGGCGGTGCAGCAGCGGCGGCCGTGGAAAATCAAGAGGTGGCTGAAACGGCCCCATTGGTCCTGGGGGACCAGCTTCATCAGGTCCGGCTCGATCTTCTTGGGGTCGGTCTGCTTGGAGAGGCCGAGTCGCTGGGAGAGCCGCGATACGTGGGTGTCGACGACGACGCCTTCGTTTATACCGAAGGCGGTCCCGAGGACGACGTTGGCCGTCTTACGCGCCACGCCGGGGAGCGTGAGCAACTCGTCCATGGTCTCGGGGACGCGGCCGCCGAATTCCGACTCGATCCTGGCCGCGGCGCCGCGGATGCTCTTGGCCTTGTTGCGGAAAAATCCCGTCGAGCGGATGTCCCCTTCCAACTGCTCCTGCGACGCGGCGGCGAAATCGGCGGCCGTCTTGTACCGGGCGAACAAGCCCCGGGTCACGATGTTGACACGCACGTCGGTGCATTGGGCCGACAGGATCGTCGCGACCAGAAGCTGGAGGGGGTTGCGATGGTTCAACGCGCAGTGGGCGTCGGGATACGCCTCGCCCAGCAGGGCGACGATCGCGGCGGTTCGTTCGGTTCGGGCTTTGAGCGACTCTCGCGGCATGTGCGTTCACTCCCTTTCGCGTCAGGCCATGAGATAGTCGTTAATCGTACGGGCGATCTTCCGCCCGCTCATCATCGCGTTGACCACCAGCGATGCGCCCGACGCCAGGTCGCCGGCGGCGAACACGCCCGCCCGGCCGGCGGCGCCGTCGCGAAGGACCAGGCGGCCGTCGTCGTCGGTTTCCAACTCCAACGCCTCGACAATCGCCGCCGGGGCCGTGGCTTTGTATCCCAACGCCAGCAGCACCAAATCGGCGCCCTGAGAGAACTCGCCATCGGCGCCCTCGATCATCCGAAGCCCGTTGGCCGAGTGCACCCATCGCACATTCGCGGCCGTCAGCGTCAGGGCCGACCCGCCGCCGGCGCCGCCGGTCGCGATCGACCGGGTGGCGACCGACCATCGCCGCTGAACGCCGTCGGATCGCGTGTGCGTGGCGTCGGCGGTCACTTCGTCGGCGGGCAGCAATTCCCACTGGTGCACGTCGAGCGCGCCTTGGGCGAGGGCGGTTTCGACGCAATCGTTGCCGGTTTCGCCGCCGCCGAGGACGACGACGACCTTGCCCTTGGCGCTGATGGCTCCGGCGGCGGCGACCGGAACGTCGGCGACCCGATCGTTCTGCTGACGGAGGAAGTCCAGAGCAAAATGCACGCCCCTCAAGTCGCGCCCCTCGACGGTCAAATCTCGCGGCTCGGCGGCTCCGGAGGCGATGCACACGGCGTCGAATTCGTCCATGAGCGTGTTGGCCGCCACGTCGACGCCGACCTCGACGCCGGTGCGGAACAGTACGCCCTCGGCCTCCAGTTGCACCATTCGACGATCGATCAGGCGTTTATCGAGGCGGAAGTCCGGCACGCCGCGACGGAGCAGTCCGCCGGGAGCGCGGTCCTTCTCCAAGACGGTCACGTCGTGGCCCATCCGCACCAATTGCTGAGCGGCGGTCAGCCCGGCGGGGCCGGATCCGATAATCGCGACGCGTTTGTGGGTCTTGACCCGGGCCGGTTGCGGTCGCAGCAGCCCGGTTTCGACGGCGTACTCGACGATATCGCGCTCGATCCGGCGGATCTGCACGGGGTAGGCGTTGAACCCTTCTTTGCACGCTGACTGGCACGGCGCGGGGCAGATCGCGGCGGTGAACTCGGGGAAATTGTTCGTCGCGTGCAGCGTCTCGTTCGCCTCCGACCACTGCTGCAGGTACGCGTGCTCGATCCACGTGGGAATCTCGTTTTCCAACGGGCAGCCGGTATCGCGGCACGTCGGGTTCATGCAGTCCAGGCACCGGGCCGAGTTCAACTGCGTCAGGGCCTGCTCGCTGTCGCCGGTGGTCGCGACGAACGCTTCGAGCCGCTGCTCGTATTGACGCAGATACTCCCGTTCGGTTCGATGCCAGGTGGGCAGCAGCGCCCGAAGAAGCGTCATCCGCTTGAGGATTTTGAACATCCACTTGTAGGCGGTA
This sequence comes from uncultured bacterium, assembly GCA_965372365.1. Lineage (GTDB taxonomy): Bacteria > Planctomycetota > Phycisphaerae > SM23-33 > FEN-1343 > CBDVCA01. The sequence continues at coordinate 18,766 of CBDVCA010000009.1, read as the reverse complement.
AACTCGACGGGGAACTCCAACTTGCCCAGTCGCAGCCGGGTCGGCAGCAGGTGGCGATAGATGATCTTGTCGCCGTTGGCGGGGGAGATGTTGTACTTTTTTCGGTCCCTGGCGTATTTCTCCGGGCTGGTCGACAGTTCGGCGATGAAGACCGAATCCTTGATCAGCATCGCCTTGGCGAGATTGTGAATCACCCCGATCGTGGCCGGGTATCCGGCGGCCGCGTCGTCGCCGGCGTAGACGCGTTGGATGGGGTCGACGTATCGCCGGGCGTAGGGCAGGCCGCCCCAACGCATGCAGTCGTACATGCGGACGATGAGGTCGCGCTTCGCTTGGTCGCCCAGCGATTCGACGGCTTCGACGGTCTCGGTTCCCATCTCGCGAAGGCGGTCGGCCTTGGCTTGCCCGCCCCAGTAGCGGCGGATCGTGAACCGGCAGCGTTCTTCGAGCGTTTCCTTCCACCCGGTCCGTACGGGCGGGCCTTGGAAAAGATTGGGGTCTTCCACCAGCTTGCGGCCCATATTGAACGCGTAGAGGTTTTTTCGGAAATCAGCCTTGATCGTGTCCTTGATGGCCCAGGCGATCGAGTGCATCGAGACGGGGATGAGCCCTTTCTGGAAGGCGAACCCGAGCATCATGATGTTAGCGTAAATCTTCGAGCCGAGGTACGTCTCGCAGATTCGCGAGATATTGCGAGCCATGTAATCGTCGGCCCGGGTGTGTGTGCGGACGATCTCTTCGAGCTGGTCGACGTCGAAATCTTCCTGCCCCATAATCCCGCGAATCGTGGCGATCTTCTCGGTGTTGATCACCGCGGCGGTTCGCTCGGCCGAGGCCACTCGCGTGCGACCGGCGGGATCGATGGCCTTGGCGGCTTCGAGCACGTCGACGCCAATGATCAGGTCGGCCTTGCCGTAGGGGATCAGCCCCGTCGACGGCCGCGGCTTGGACATGAAAGCCACCTGGCTGTTGACCCCGCCGTTGCGAATGGCTAGTCCCTTTTTATCGACGAAGGCGACGTGGTAGCCCTCGGCGTGTCCGGCCCGTACGAGGATTTGCGTGGCCAGGCCGATGCCCATGCCGCCGACGCCGGCGAGGTAGCATCGCCACATGTCGCCGTGGGGACGTTTGCGGGGTTCGGAGATATCGTCGAGCCCCAGTTCCGGCACGCGCGTTCGCTGGGGCTGAGATCGCTTGATGGTGACCCGCTCGAAACTCCAGCACGCTCCGATTCGCTCGCAGGCGCCGTCGTTGACGCAATTGGTCAAGTCGGTGTCCATCTTGCGGCCGTAGTCGGTTTGAACATGCTTGAGGCCCGGACAGCCCGTCATCTCGGCGCAGGCGAGGCAGAACCGGCACACCTCCTGGTTGATGTTCATCCGCTCGACCGAACCCACGTACCCCTGCTCGCGGATCTCGGCTCGTTCCTCGCGCCGTCGCCGACGCGTGTGGGTGATGCCGCATTCCTTGTCGGCGATGATGATCTTGACGCCGTCGGTGAGGAAAGTGGCCTCCAGCAGATTTCGATACGCTCGGCGGTCGGCCGGATCGGTTCGCGTGACGGGCACGTCGGTTTCGCCGGCGATGCCGCCGACGATGTCTTCGATATCCTGGACGGGCGTCTGATCGCCGACGACGTTCCAGTCGACCCCCGGCGTGGGCTGGTGGCCGGTCATGGCGGTGATGTGGTTGTCCAGGATGATGAAGGTGATGTCTTGGTTGAGCTTCAGTGCGTGGCTGATGGCGATTTGGCCGGAGTGGAAGAAGGTTGAATCGCCCATGAACACCACCTGCTTGTTGGTGATGAACGGGTCGGTTCCGCTGCCGGCGCCGCCGCCGAGGCCCATGCCGGAGTAGTCGTGCATCAGCGAGCTGTTCGGCGGGTACATCAGCATGGTGTAGCAGCCGGTGTCGCCGTGGAACAGCAGGTCGACCGGGTCGCAATCGAACATGCGCCGCATGTACCCGGGGTCCATGAATTGTTTCTTGATCTCCAGGCACACGTCGGCGGAGTCGCGGTGCGGGCATCCCGGGCAGAAGGTCGCCAGTCTCGTCGGCAGAGGCGCGACGTCGGCTTCGGCGGTCGCGGCGATGGTGTGCATCTCCCGGTCAAGCGTCTCGACGGCCCCGGCCGCAGCGCCCGGCGCCGCGGCGCCGATACTCTTGAACAGCGGCGCCAGCACGGCGATGACGATCGACGGATGCAGGCCGCGAGTGACCGGGAAGCCGGCGAGCCCGTCGGGCATGTGCTTGCCCCACACCTCGACCGGTTGGGAGAGGCGGCCGCTTTGGCGATTGGCGAGAATCCATTCGCTGACTTGCTCTTGGAGGAACCCGCGTCGTTCTTCGACCACGATGATCCGCTCGCACTGGCCGGCGAGGTCGCCGAGCATGTCGGTGTCGATGGGGTAGCTCATCCCGTACTTGAGGATGGGGAATTCGCCGTCGACCCCCAGTTCTCCCAACGCCTGGCGGAGGTACCCGTAGGCGAGCCCGCTGGTGACGAACCCGACCGGCTTGCGGCCGTCGGCGCAGGGGAAGTCAATCCGGTTGAGGCCGATCTCGCCGGCGACGGCGACGGCCTTGGCGAACCGGGGGGCGATGGTCTCTTCCCGCCACCACGTCTTGGGCGGCAGCAAGACGAACTTGTCGGTGTCGATCGCGGCGGTATCGAGCGTCTTGAGATTCCGCGTGTTGACCTTGGGGAACTGGTTGGGCTTGCACTGGACGGTGCCGCCGCCGTCGGCGAGGTTGTTGGGGAGGATGAACCCGCAGTACACTTCCGACCGTCGCGACACCTTGAACGCCAGGTCGACGTAGTCTTTGATCTCCTGCGGATTCGACGGCTCGATGACCGGAATGAACAGATGCTTGGAGATGTATCGACTGTCGGCGGGAACCTGGGTCGAATCGGACCATGGGTCGTCGCCGTAGACGACGACGGCTCCCCCTTCGCGGTGGGCGCCGACCTGGGCGCCGAGGGCGAGGGCGTCGGCGGCGACGTGAACGCCGACGGATTTCATGCAGATCAGGCCCCGAAGGCCGGCGACTTGGGATCCGTTGAGCATCGCCGCGGCCAGCGCTTCGTTGTTGTTGATGACGGCGCGGACGCCCTTGGCCTTCAGCAGGTCCTGAATCTGGAAGATCGAGTCGAAGAACCCGGCGATCGGGCTGCCAGGATACCCCCCCAGCAGGTGGACCCCTCCGTCGACTTCCAGGGCGCCTTTCAGAAGCAATTCATTCCCGGTGAAGATCTGGAGACCTTCGTCGGCGAGGAATCGCGGATCAACTCTCATACCAGCCAATGGCTTCTCGCTCCGTCGATACAGCCGGAGCCGCCGTCGACCACGGTGGGCCGGCCGCCCCGGGCGGGGATGCATATGAATTCCGGTTGGGTATTCTACTGCGCCGTCGAGGGCCAATGAAGTGCAATTTTCGGCCCCCATGCGTGACGGTGGGGCGGGAGCCTTGCTGTCGCCCCCCCGGAGACGAACCAGCTCCCCTTGTTAACGGATTACCAGATAATGCATTACACGCAGCCACGCCTATTCGCTGTGATGGGGGCTTCGTCCCCATTGGAGCTTGGTCCTCAGTGTGCGGAAGAAGGGGCGGTCGGGATTCTGGACAACCCAGAGATCGTGTTCGGCGGCGCGGACTTCGACGGCGTCCCCGATGACGAGGGGGTACTGGACCTGCCCGTCGATACTGACGGTGGTGCCGGGGTTGATCCGCAGAGGGCGGACGACGATCGGTTGGTCGGCGGTGGCGACGACGGGGCGGATCGACAGGCTGTGGGCGGCGACCGGGGTCATGGCGATGGCTCGCATGCCGGGCATGAGGATGGGGCCGCCGGCGGAGAGCGTGTACCCGGTCGAGCCGGTGGGTGTGGCGAGGATGAGCCCGTCGCCGAAGAACGCGCCGACGTCGACGCCGCTGTGGGTCAGGCTCAGTTCAACCATTCGGAACGGTTCGCCGGCCAGGATGCTCACCTCGTTCATCGCCGGGCTGCTGAAGACCAAGTCGCCGCCGCGTCGGATGTGCACTTGAAGCATCATCCGGGGCATGGCTTCCACCGAGCCGGAGAGAATGGCCTCGGCATGGGTGGCGAACTCGTCGGTGCTGAACTCGGTCAGAAAACCCAGCCGGCCCATGTTGACCCCGACGATGGGGATATCGGTTCCGGCCAACCGCCTCGCGGCGCCCAGAAAGGTGCCGTCGCCGCCGAGGACGATGGCCATGTCGGTCGAGACGGGGTCGATCGGGTCGTCGCCATCGATGTGTACGACGTCGACGACGTCGGCCATCGCTCGCAGACGTTCGACGAACGATTCCGCTTGAGCGGGAGAGGCCGCTGTGGGGCGGCCGCATAGAACCAATATGCGTTTGGATGCCATTGTCATGTCTCTGCCCATGTCCAGCCTACTCGCCGGCGCCGACGGAGGCGCCCTTGATCGTCGGCGCGCCCAACAATCGGCGGGCCGTTTCGGTGAGGCCTTCGGCGTCAAGGCCGGCTTGGCGAAGTTGCCGGTCCCGGCCGGCGTGGGCGATGAACCGGTCGGGAAGGCACGCCAAGGCGATTCGCCCGGTCGGCCATTGCCGCCGGCACGCCAGTTCCAACACGGCCGAGCCGAAGCCTCCGGCGCAGACGTGGTCTTCGCAGAGGATCATGGCTTCCCCGGCGATCAGCACGTTCCCGATGGTCTCGGCGTCCAGGGGTTTGGCGAATCGGCCGTCGATGACGCCCATCGACCACCCCTCGTCGGCCAATGTGGCCGCGGCGGTCAGGGCGGTCTCGGCGAGGGGGCCGTAGCACAGGAAGGCGCCGTCGTCGCCGGAGCGTAGCGTTCTGGCGCGACCGGGTTGGAAGGCCGTCGCCGGATCGGTTAAGGCCGCCGGGGCTTGGTCGCGAGGGTAGCGAATCGCCGAAGGGCCGGGCAGCGACAGCGCACACCGCAAAGCCGCGGCCAGATCGTCGCCGTCGGCGGGGGCCATCAGCGTCATGCCGGGCAACCCGCGGAGCAGGGCGATGTCGAGGAAACCGTGATGAACGGCTCCGTCGCTGCCGACCAGACCGGCGCGATCCATGCAGAATACGATCGGCAGACCCTGTAGCGACGCCTCCTGGAATACCTGGTCGAGCCCGCGTTGAAGGAAGGTCGAGTAAATCGCCACCACCGGTTTCATACCGGCCTTGGCCAATCCCGCCGCCATCGCCACGGCGTGCGATTCGCAAATCCCCACGTCGTAATACCGATCCGGGAAGCGGCTCTTAAACTCGGCCAAACCGACCCCGTCGGGCATCGCCGCCGTGATGGCGCAGACCTTGTCGTCGGCCTCGGCGGCCGCCAGCAGCGCCTCGGCAAATCGAGCCGTCCAACTGGGCCGCTCGGGGCTGGCGAACACGGCCTTGCCCGATTCGATGGTCCAACTGGCCGGGCTGTGGAACGTCTTGGGATCTTCGACGGCGTACTCGTACCCCTGCCCCTTGACGGTATGCACGTGCAACAGCACCGGGCGGTCGAGGGTCGAGACCTTTTGGAGCATGCGAACCAGTTCGCCCATATTGTGCCCGTCGATGGGGCCGAAGTAGCTGAACCCCAGCGCCTCGAACGCCTGCTGGCCATGGACGGCGGTTTGCAAACCTTCGCGAAGGTGTCGCAGGGCGTCGCCGATGTTCTGGCCCATCGGCAGGCGTTTGAGCATGCTTTCGGTTACATGGCGGAAATCGCGGTACATCTTCGTCAGGCGGACCGAATCGAGCGCCCGGGCCATGGCGCCGGTGGTCACGTCGATGGCCATGGAGTTGTCGTTGAGCACGACCAGCAGCTGGCGATTCATCAACGCGGCGTTGTTGATCCCCTCCAGCGACAGCCCGTTGACGATGCTGGCGTCGCCGACCACGGCCACCACCTTACGCCCCGGGTCCAGCGTCGCATCGGCGGTCGCCATGCCCATGGCGGTGGAGATGGCGGTGCCGGCGTGGCCGACCTTGAACAAGTCGTAGGGGCTTTCGGCGGGATCGGGGAAGCCGCTGAGGCCGTCGGCCTGGCGAAGCTGCTCGAACTGCTCCTTGCGGCCGGTGAGCAACTTGTGGGCGTAGCATTGATGACCCACGTCCCACAGCAGTCTGTCGTACGTGAAATCGAACACCTTGTGCAGAGCGACGGTAAGCTCGGTGACCCCGAGGTTGCTGGCGAGGTGTCCGCCGCGACGGCTGACGACGTCGATAATCACCTCCCGCAGTTCCTCGGCCAGTTGGGTCAGCTTGGCCCCGGAGAAGTCTTTGATGTCGTCCGGCGAGTTGATTGTGTTCAGCAGTTCGCCCACTCAGTTCTTTCTAGCCAGAAGCATCTCGACGATCGACCGCAGAGAGTCTGCGGCCGAGCCAAGTGTGTCCAATCGCCCCGTCGCTCTGCCGCTGGCCTGCTCGGCCGCCAGAGCCGACTCGGCCGGCCCCAGCAGCGCCGGGTACGTGCGTTTGCCGGCGGCGGCGTCTTTGCCGGCGGTCTTGCCCAGTTGCTCGCTGGTGGCGGTGGTGTCCAGCAGGTCGTCGGTAATTTGGAACGCCAAGCCCAGGTCGGAGCCGAAAGCCGCCAACGTACTGCGGGTCGGCGCGTCGGCGCCGCCGCAGATGGCGCCCATACTACAGGCGGCGGCGAACATCGCGGCCGTCTTTCGCTGGTGAATATACTCCAGTCCCGCGGCTCCTTCAGGGAACGTGCACAACGCCATGTCGGCCACCTGCCCGGCGATCATCCCCGACGGGCCGGCCGCACGGGCCAGTTCGGCGGTCAGCGCGACGGCCGTCTTGGGATCGTCGATCATCTCGGCGAGAATCGCAAACGCCCGGGTCAGCAGGGCGTCGCCGACGAGGATGGCCATCGCCTCGCCGCATTTCACATGGACGGTGGGCCGGCCGCGTCGGAGGGCGTCGTCGTCCATTGCCGGCAGGTCGTCGTGGACCAAGCTATAGGTGTGGACGAGTTCCAGCGCGACGGCCGCGGGCATCGGGTCGGTGGCCGGCGGGGCGCCCTCGCAGACGGCCTTCGCCGAAAGCAGCACCAACGCCGGGCGCAGACGCTTGCCGCCGCCGAGGACGGCGTATCGCATCGCCTCCGCCAACTCGGTCGGAACGCCGGGGCTGGCGACCCATTGCTCCATGGCGGTTTCGACCCGCCCGGCCAAGTCGGCCAGCGTCGCGGTGATCTCGGTTGTCGTCTGCGAAGCACTCATGGCGGCGCCAGGACCCTCATCACAGGGCGATTCAAACAAACCATCATCACAAGCCGCCGTCGCCCAAACTCTTGCGGCCGACAGCGAACCAACTTGCGGCGGCTCCAGCCGCCCGAGGTGGGCGCTGAATCAGCCGCTGGAGGGATTATAGGCCGCGTCCTTAGCCAGTGGAAAGGAAATCATGGTGATGGGGAGTGGCGGGAGGGGTTGTTGGGGAATGGGAGGATGGGTTCTTGGGGGGGGGCAGGAGGGCTTCGGGTACAGGCACGTTCGCTTCGGGCTTCGCCCTACGCTGCCGAGCCAGTCCCCTACGCTTGAGAGCCCGTCCAAGGGGACTGGCTCGGAAGTCTCGGCGTTCCGGGACGAACGTGCCTGTACCCGGTCAACGGAAGACAAACCTTCACCGGCGACGCGACGGCGCCGGGGGCGGGGCGAAGGCTGGGGGCCACGGGAACGCTTCGGGTACAGGCACGTACGCTTCGGGCTTCGCCCTACGCTGCCGAGCCAGTCCCCTACGCTACCCCCTACGCTGCCGAGCCAGTCCCCTACGCTACCCCCTACGCTGCCGAGCCAGTTCCCTGCGCTACCCACTGCGCTGCCGAGCCAGTTCCCTGCGTTTGCGAGGTTTGTACGGGAATTTCGAATCGGAACCGAGTATAGTTCGCCGTTCGAACGGAACAGACTTTCAAGGAGAAGGCGGAGTTCATCATGGCGTTGTCCATCCATCCCACAGCGATCGTCGACAGCGGCGCCGAATTGGGCGCGGACGTTGTCGTCGGTCCCCATGCAATCATCGAGGCCGGCGCGATCCTCGGCGATCGCTGCCGACTGGGTCCCGGCGCCATTGTGCGGCGATACACCACGCTTGGCGTCGATAACGTCGTTGACGCGTACGCCGTTCTGGGGGGCGATCCCCAGGATTTCGGGTTCGAATCCTCCTTGCCGTCGTACCTGAGGATCGGCGACCGCAACGTCTTCCGTGAAGGCTTCACGGCCAGTCGAGCCACCGGCGAGGACAACGTCACCGTCATCGGCGACGATAACCTGTTCATGACGGCCGCCCACATCGGGCACAACGTCACGGTCGGCGCGCGATGCATCATGACCAACGGCAGCGCCATCGGCGGGTATGCCGAACTCGGCGACAGGGTCATCCTGTCGGCGCACGCGATCCTCCACCAGCACTGCTGGATCGGCGCCATGGCCATGATCCGCGGCAACTGCGCAGCGGGCCAGCACGTGCCGCCGTATTGCGTGGTGGGCAGAACCAACCAAGTATTCGGGCTCAACCGAGTCGGCCTTCGTCGCGCCGCGCACATCAGCAGCGACGACGCCAAGCAGATCGCCGAAGCCTACCGCCTGCTGTACCGATCCGGGAAGTCCAGCGCCGACATTACCGCCGAAATGGACGCTCACACCGAGTGGGGCGAGCCGGCCATGTTGTTCACGCAATTCGTTCGAAGGGTCCGCCAAGCCGAGCCGCCCTATAACCGGGGATTGTGCATGGCCAACAGCAAGCGGATCCGCTAGGCGTCATCGGTCAGCAGCGGCTCCACGTGGATGATCACGGACGTGACGTTGGCGTCGGCGTCGAGGATTCTCGCGCGGACCTCGGTGGCGATGTCGTGACCGGCGGCGACCGTCAGGGTCGGCTTGACCTGGATGTGAACGTCCATCTCCAATTTTCCCGCCGATTGACGCATGCGGAATGCGTGGTAGGTGTGAACGCCCTCGGTGTCGGCGATGATCGCGGCGATACTGGCCCTCGTGGCCTTGGCCGGCGCCCGGTCGATCAGTTCCTGCCCGGCGCTGAAGCACAACTTCAGGCCCATCGCCAGCAGCACTCCCGAAAGGGCGATGGCGGTGATGTGGTCGAGAAACCCCCAATCGGCGCCGCCGACGGCCACCCCGGCCATCCCGGCGGCCGCGGCCAGCGAGGTGAAGGCGTCGGAGCGATGGTGCCAGGCGTTGGCCAGCAAGGCGGCGTCGCCCGTGCGGCGGCCGACGGTATTGGTCAGCCGGTACAGCAGTTCCTTGGCCACGACCGAGGCCATAGCGATGCAAAACGGACCCCAGCCGTAGGCGGTCGAAACGCCGCTGCGCCAATGGGTCGCGGCCGCAACGCCGATCGACACCGCCGCGCCGATCACCAGCATGCCGATCAGCATCGAAGCGAGCGTCTGAATGCGGCGATGGCCGTAGGGATGCTGTTCGTCAGGTTTCTTGTACGACGCGTCCAAACTCACCAGGACCACCACGTCGCTGACCAAGTCGCCGGCCGAATGGATGCCGTCGGCGACCAGCGTGCCGCTACGCATCAAGAGGCCCGCGGCGATCTTCAGCAAGCTGAGTAGGACGTTGACGACCAGCCCCAAAAGCGTGACGCCGATCGGACTCAGAAAGATTCTGCGGTACGTGGGGATCGTCTGAAGATGTGAGAATCTTTTGGTCACAATCACATACCGTACTCGGCTATCGGCCGGTCAAGACCGCACGCTGAAATCGGGGTACCGGCCGTCGGCGGCCGCCGTCTGTTGGTGCATATGGCGAACGCAACCGCGCATGCGCGATTTCAGATCGGCCACAAACCCGTCGATCTCCCGGGGGTCGCCCTCGGCGACCATCTCGACGGAGCCATCGGGCAAATTACGAACGTATCCTGTAATCGGGTACTCCATCGCCGCTCTACAGGCGGTATATCGGAAACCCACGCCCTGGACATTTCCGGAAAATGTCACGGTTCGTCGCTGAGCCGTCACCGCTCGCCTCCCCGTCGAGTCTGTTCCAGGTATGACAGCATGATCGAAGTATATTCCCACGGTTAGAGAATATCCACCACTCGATCGGCTCGGCCGTGGCGTCGGCGGCCGGGTCGGGGTACGATGAGCCTCGATGACTTGGCCGCGTCGCTTCGCCGGGTGGCCGCGGCGGTTGGGAGTACGGATGTCTGCACGACGGGCGATTACCACTGCGATTATTCCGGCGGCGGGTCTCGACACGCGACTGATGCCGGCCAGTCTCGCTGCGCCCAAGGCGATGTTCCCGATCGCCCAAAGCGACGGCCGCGTCCGGCCGGTAATTCACATTATCGCGCGTGAAGCCCTCGCCGCCGGTATCGAACGCATCGGCATCGTCGTGGCCCCCGGGGGCGATGAGCGGATGCGGGCGTATTTCCGCGATCACCGCCAGAACCCGCGGCTGGCGTCGGTTGCGGGCATGGACGCCGAACTGGCCGAGTTGGCCGATCTTGCCGGGCGAATCACCTATATCACCCAGCCGGAGCCGGCGGGGTTTGGCCATGCCGTGTGGTGCGCCGCCGAATTCGCCGCCCACCAGCCGGTCCTCGTGATGCTCGGCGACCATCTGTACCTGCCCGACCACGACGCGCCGCCGGCGACCGTCCAAGTGGCCAAGGCATTCGCTGAGATGCAACCCGTGTCTGTGATTGGCGTTACGGCTAGACCGGCCGCAGAACTGCATCTGCACGGCGCCGTCGGCGGCGCCCCGGTGGAATCGGCGCCGGTGGCCGGGCTATTCCGCGTGCATGAGATTATCGAGAAACCCGACCCCTCCACGGCTCGCACGCGACTGACGACGCCGACCGTAGCGGAAGGTAACTACCTTACACACGCCGGTGTGTATGCGTTCTCCGAAGAGATATTCGCCGTTCTGCACCGGATGGTGGGCGAACGGTCCTCCGATGCCGTCGGCGAGATCCAACTGACGACCGCCCAGCAGCGTCTGCTTGCCGGCGACGGCGAGACGTTTGCCGTGGAAATCGTCGGACGTTCGCTGGATATGGGCAACCCCGCCGCGATGGTCGCGGCACAGATGGCCATGTGGGCGGCGGGGGGGCAATGACGCCCGTCGAGGGGCGTAACGGCCTGCCAGAAGCCGCCCATGAGGGATGAATCCTGCCGATTGGTGCGAATCGGGCGATCCAACCTGTGTCGAGGGCATGAGAAAAGCGAATTCCCACAAACGCCTTAACTGGTGATTGTGCAATTTGATAGATATGCGTGAACCGAACGCTGTCTGCTGCCGATACGTATAGTGTGTCTGTGGCACACCATTCGCTTGAATTGGGTTGCAGACGGACGGTAGAATGGATTGACGGACCCAAGAGTGGACTGGCCGACCGAAACCCATTGCCATTCGGTCGGTTTGATGCGTACACCCGCCGGCGATGAGGAGCAACTGAGGATGTTCGAACGATTTACCGACCGCGCTCGCAAAGTGATGGCCCTGGCCAACCAGGAAGCGCAACGGTTCAACCACGAGTTCATCGGCACCGAGCATATTCTTCTGGGATTGGTGAAGGAAGGATCCGGCGTCGGCGCCAATGTGCTGAAGAACCTCGAAGTGGATTTGCACAAAGTCCGTATGGAGGTCGAAAAACTCGTCAAGAGCGGCCCCGACATGGTCACGATGGGAAAGTTGCCGCAAACTCCCCGTGCGAAGAAAGTTATCGAATTCGCCATCGAAGAGGCCCGGGCGCTCAACCACAATTATGTCGGTACCGAGCATCTGCTGCTGGGTCTGCTTCGCGAGCAGGACGGCGTGGCCGCCCAAGTGCTGATGAATCTGGGTCTCAAGCTCGACGACGTTCGCGAGGAGGTTCTCAACCTTCTCGGCGCCGGCATCGAGCAGGACGAAGCTCCGATGCCCGCCCTGCATGGCGAAGGCGGTCACAAGGGCAAGAGCAAAACCCCGGCGCTGGACAGTTTCGGCCGCGATCTGACGGCTATGGCCCGCGAAGGCGCGCTGGATCCGGTCATCGGCCGCGACAAGGAAATCGAGCGGGTCATCCAGGTGCTGTGCCGACGGACCAAGAACAACCCCGTACTGCTCGGTGAGGCCGGCGTTGGCAAGACAGCCATCGTCGAGGGGCTGGCGACGATGATCGTTTCCAACAACATCCCCGAGATTCTCGCCAACCGCCGCATCGTGGCCCTGGACCTGGCGATGATGGTCGCCGGCACCAAGTACCGCGGGCAGTTCGAAGAGCGGATCAAGGCCGTGATGAACGAAGTTCGCCGGGCCAAGAACGTAGTGCTGTTCATCGACGAACTGCACACCCTCGTCGGCGCCGGCGGGGCCGAAGGCGCCATCGACGCGGCCAACGTGATGAAGCCGTCGCTGTCACGCGGCGAGATCCAGTGCATCGGCGCCACGACGATGGACGAGTATCGCAAGTACATCGAGAAGGACGGCGCCCTGGAGCGCCGATTCCAGACCATTATCGTCGATCCGCCCAACAAGGACGAAACCCTGGCCATCCTCAAGGGTCTTCGCGACCGCTACGAGGCCCATCACCGGGTCCGCATCACCGATGAAGCGCTGGTGCAGGCCGTCGAGCTGTCGGCCCGGTACATCACCGGTCGCGTGCAGCCGGATAAGGCCATCGACGTGATCGACGAAGCCGGCGCCCGCGTCCGGCTCAAGACCATGGTCAAGCCTCCGGACCTTTCGGAGATGGAAGATAAGGCCGAGAAACTCGCCATCGAGAAGGACGAGGCCGTCCGCAACGCCGATTACGAACGGGCCGCCGAGCTGCGCGACACCGCCGAAACCCTTCGCACCAAGAAGGAAGAGCTCCAGCGAGAATGGCGCAACAGCCTGAAGGAACTGGACGGCGAAGTCGACGGCGAGGTGGTCGCCGAGATCGTCTCGAACATGACCGGCGTGCCGCTGACGCGCCTGGAGAAGGAAGAAGCCCAGCGCCTGCTGGAACTGGAGAAGGAACTGCACAAGCGTGTGGTGAGCCAGGACGAGGCGATCAACGTTGTATCCAAGAGCATCCGCCGAGCCCGCAGCGGGCTCAAAGACCCGCGCCGTCCGATGGGCAGCTTCATTTTCGCCGGCCCCTCCGGCGTCGGCAAGACGCTGCTTTCCAAGGCCCTGGCCGAGTTCATGTTCGGCGACGAAGACTCGCTGATCCAGGTGGACATGAGCGAGTTCATGGAGAAGCACAACGTCAGCCGCCTCGTCGGCGCCCCTCCGGGGTACGTCGGCTATGAAGAGGGCGGTCAGCTCACCGAACAGATCCGCCGAAGGCCCTACAGCGTGGTGCTGCTCGATGAAATCGAGAAGGCCCACCCCGACGTGTTCAATATGCTGCTGCAGATTATGGAAGAAGGCCAGTTAACCGATTCGTTCGGCCGACGCGTCGATTTCCGCAATACCGTCGTGATTATGACGACCAATATCGGAGCCGACCTGATCCGCAACAAGGGCGGGTTCGGCTTCGGCAAGCGAAGCGAAGATGCCGACTACGAGAAGATGAAGGACATGCTCCACAAGGAAGTGGAACGCTACTTCCGGCCGGAGTTCATCAACCGCCTCGACGATATCATCGTATTCAGGAGCCTTAACCGGGACGACCTGTACACGATCGTCGAGTTCGAACTCCGCAAAGTCCGCGATCGCCTCGGCGAGCACGGCCTCAAGCTCGAACTGACCGACGACGCCAAGGAATTCCTCATCGACAAGGGCTACAACCCCGATTTCGGCGCCCGGCCCCTGCGCCGCGCCATCGAGCACAATATCGAGGACACGCTCAGCGAGGAAATCCTCCGCGGCAGCTACGACGGCTTCGACACCATCACCGTCTCGTGCCGTATGGACGACGAAGACGACAAGGAAACCCGCCATCTGTTCTTCGAGGCCGGCAATAGCGCCGAAGAGGCCGCCGAAGAACCCGTCGCCGAAGTCGCCGAGATTACCGAAGGCAAGTAGAACGGCGAATAGCGAATATCCAATACGGAATTTCGAATGTTGAAGTAACGGCCAACCCCCGCCCGCTTCATCATTCGGAATTCCGTCTTGCGTAGATGCGGCAGCGCAGCAGCGCAGGCGACCGGCTCGGCAGCGCAGGCGACCGGCTCGGCAGCGCAGGGGACTGGCTCGGCAGCGCAGGGCGAAGCCCGAAGCGTACGTGCCTGTACCCGAAGCATCCCTGCGGCCACCAACCCTCACACACACCCCGGGCGGCGTCGCGGCGACAGTGAAGGTGCGTCCTCCGTTGACCGGGTACAGGCACGTTCGTCTCGCCACAGCGAGACTTCCGAGCCAGTCCCCTCGCCGTTGTCGCTCGCCGTTGCCGTTCGCCGTTCAATCGACAATCGACAATTGTCAATCGTCAATCCCACTGCGTCATTGTTCACCACTGTCGCGGACGTTATATTCAGTAGCTTGGGTTGGGGCCAGTCGTTTTCCGGACGTCGGCGTTGGCGCCGGCGGCGCCCTGACGATATTTTGCGTACAGCCGGGAACTCGACGACTGGAGTTGCGTCCAATACTGTGAATCCGACAACTGGCACATCCCGACCGCAGGCCGAAGGCGAGCCTATCGCCTTCGACGACGCCGCATTGGTCGCGGCGTGCCAGAACGGGCAGATGCAGGCGTTCGGGTCGCTGGTCGCCAAGCATCAGGACCGGTTGTTCAACACCGTCCTACGGGTGTGCGGCAACCACGACGACGCGGCCGAGCTGTGTCAGGAGGCGTTTATGCGGGCGTTGGAGAAGATCTCCACGTTCCGCCGGCAGAGTCAGTTCTATACGTGGCTGTACCGGATCGCGATGAATCTGGCGATCAGCCATCGTCGCAAGACCGGGCGGGTCCGCGTCAGTTCGCTGTCCCCCGACCCGGAACTGGGCGATAGCCAGGCCAATGGTCTGATCGCCGCGTCCAAGGGCAAGCGGGACGGCGATCCGTCGCATTTGGCCTCGGCCGCCGAATCGCACCGTCGCGTGCTGGCCGCCATCGACGCGTTGGCCGATGAGTACCGCGTGGTCGTCGTACTGCGCGATATTGAGGATATGGATTACGAGCAGATCGCCGCGGTCCTGGCTGTGCCGGTTGGTACGGTGAAGAGCCGGTTGCACAGGGGGCGGTGCATGCTGAGAGAGAGACTGGCCGACCTTGTCGGCCCTGTGGAATCATGAGCGTAGAGAACGGACCCGATCGATCCGAGTTGTCCGCCTTCCTGGACGGGCAGTTGCCGCCGGCCGACGCCGAGCGGCTAGCGGCGGCCATGGAGACCGACCCCGAATTGCGCGCCGAAGTAGCGAGCCTGGAGGCCACGCGGAACCTGCTCAAGGGTCTGCCGCGGGAATCGGCGCCCGACGGGATGCTCGATGCGATTATCGAGCAGGTCGAGCGCAACCGGCTCTTGCACGCCGCGACTCCAGTACACGAATCGAGACCGCTGCGGTGGGTGGGGCGCCTCGCGACCGCGGCGATCATCCTGCTGACGGTGGGGCTGGGCATCTTCCTGCACACCCAACTGAACGAGAATGACTGGGTCGAGCAGCAGGAACTGGCCTCCAGGCCCCGCCTCGCCCGGGATATCACGGACGCCGAAGCCGAGGCCGACGCCGTCGATCGGATCGGGGAAGCCTCGCCGACGAGGTCCACTGAAGCGGCGGCGCTGGCGAAAAGGTCGTCGCGGCGTACCGGCGGCGTTCCTGCGGCGCCTCTGGGTAAGGCCGCATCTCCGCGCACCGAAGCGGCGTCGCCGTCGAACACCAGCTCGCCGGCGGAAGGTCTGGGCGGTATGGGCATGGCCGCCGCGTTGGAGGCCAAGGACTCGCCGTCGGTTGACCCAAGACAGGCCAGGGGCCGAATCAAGTCTTCGCCGCCGGCGATGATGGACAAAGCCAGCGCGGACGGCGACAGGATGGCGCGCGCCGAAAACACGGAACAGAGGCTCTCACAGTCGCCCCCGCCTGAACCTGACGCCACGGTCGTTCTGTCGCCGGGCGCGACGCATGAGACACCTTCGTTAGGGGCGCATCGCCGGCTCGCGCCCGACGGCGGCGAGGCGGGCGTCGCTACGGGTTTGGGTATGGGCATGCCGCTTGCGCCGGGGAGGGGCGGCCGCGGGGCTGGTGGCATGTCTCTGGACGATAGGTCTTTCATGATGGGGCAGAGGATGTCCTCGGTGCGACGTGTGACGTTGAACGCCCCCGACGTCGAAGCCGCGACCGCTGAAGTCGAAGCGCTACTCCTGAGCAACAGTATCATCCCGATCGATCGCGGCGACGCCCGTGGGGGACATCGGGGGCGATCGAGGGCGAACGTGTACACAAGATCGAGGGCGAACGTGTACACAAGAACGAGCATGCCCGCGCGAGCGAACACCTACACAAACATCCAGGTGTCGAGCTTCAGCAATCGGATTGTCCTGTACGTCGATGAGGCCCAAGCCCCCGCTATCGAGGCCGGCCTGAACGCCATCGGTCGCCCCCAATGCGGTCGCCGGGTCGCTGCCGCCGTCGCAGCCAAGGACGATCAGGCGACGTTCGTGACGCGTATTCTGGACAAACTCCTGCTCCGCGGCGTCGGGACGACCGCTGGCTGTGGGGGTGACGCGAAGAAGGCCTTCGGGGCCGAACCGGTCGCGCCGCCGCTCGTTCGGCGGCAGGAGGCGGATGTCGTATCGGCCCCCGTTCCCTACGACGGCTATCAGTTCGCCTTCGGCGGCGAGTCGACGTCACAACTCGCCTCGCGTCCGGCGTCTCGACCGGCGTCTCGACCGGCGTCTCGACCGGCGTCTCGACCCGCGACGCGGCCGACGCCGCCACCGGTCATGCAACTGGCCGAGGCGCCGCCGGTCCCGCCGCCGCCGATGGGGCGGCTCACCCGGATCGAAGTGATCGTCAACCAGGTGCTCGCCCCGACGCCCTCCGCCGGAGAGCAAGCCGCGACTTCGGCGCCGTCGGAATCCAAGTGAGGATTGTCCGGCCTCAACTCCGCCGCCGAAGCAATTCTTTAACTCGACGCCCCTGACGGTGTTGCGTCCGACGAGCCCAGCCCCTAGAATAACGCGGCTTTGCATAGCAGCTTTGTTCGACACTCCTATAGAGAAAGGAAATAATCATGCCTTTGGTACCCATGCGAGTAATGCTCGACCACGCCGCCGAGAACGGCTACGGCATCGCAGCGCTAAATGTCAATGATATGGAGCAGATCCAGGCCATCATGGAGGCCGGTCGCGAGACCGAGAGCCCCGTGATCGTCCAGGCCAGCCGCGGCGCCCGGGCCTACTCCGACGATAACTTCCTGCGACACCTGATGCTGGCCGCGGCCGAACTGTACCCGGAACTGCCGATTGCGATGCACCTCGACCACGGCAACTCCGCCGCGACGTGCTTCAGCGCCATCGCCCAGGGTTTCACGTCGGTGATGATGGACGGTTCGCTGTCCGCCGACGGCAAGACGCCCAGTACGTTCGAGTACAACTCCGAAGTAACCAAGAAGGTCGTCGACGTCTCCCACGCGATGGGCGTGACGGTCGAAGGTGAAATCGGCTGCCTCGGCGGTATCGAAGACGGCCACGGCGCCGGCATGAGCGGCGAAGAAGCCCTCAACCACCTCACCGACCCCGAGGAGGCCGAACGCTTCGTCGCCGAAACCGGTCTCGACGCCCTCGCCGTCGCCATCGGCACCAGTCACGGCGCCTACAAGTTCACCAAGAAGCCCACCGGCGAAGTGTTGGTGATGACCCGCATCGAAGAGATCCACAAGAGGCTCCCTAACACCCACCTGGTGATGCACGGCTCCTCCAGCGTTCCCCAGGAACTGCAGGACATTATCAACAAGTACGGCGGCGAGATCCGGCAGACCTACGGCGTCCCCGTCGAAGAGATCCAACGCGGCATCAAGAACGGCGTCGTCAAGATCAACGTCGACACCGACAACCGCCTGGCGATCACCGGCGCGATCCGCAAGGTCTTCGCCGAAACGCCCGAGAAGTTCGATCCTCGCGACTACCTCAAGCCCGCCCGCGCCGCCATGAAGGACGTCTGCAAGGCCCGCATGGAAGCCTTCGGCCAGGCCGGCAACGCTTCGAAGATCCCCACCAAGAGCCTCCGCGAAATGGCCGTCTTCTACGGATTTTGACGATTGTAGATTGCGAATTGCGGATTGCGAATTGAACAGCAACAGCGGCTCATGCCCGATCGTAACGATCCGGGCGTGAGCCGCTGTTCAATTCGAAATCCGAAATCATGTTAGGTTCATGACGGACTATCGGGGAGTGGGTCTGACGAGCGTCTGCCGTTACTAGTACTCTGTCCCAGGGATAATGTGGTGTTATGACGCCGCGCCGGTGATGTGGATGTAAGGAAGAAAAGTGACGGCATATTGGTTGATATGCCGAGCTTTTCTGACGCAGCAGACGCATCATCGCCGCAAGTCAGAACACCACAGTATTGCTGGGACAGGGTACTAGCCCCCTGCACTGCAGGGGGTCAAGAGACGTGTGAAGCTATCCTATGACGTGTGAACCCATCGCATATCGAAAGCGTTCACAGTTGTTCTCGGTTCTCCTCCCATTAGGGTGGAATGCTTGGCGGCGTGTTTCACACCATGGCGGGCCAGCCCCGTCAGGGGCGACAGATTTATAGCCCGGTCCGTAAGGGCCGGGAACCGTGATGCACCCCCCGATACAAGCCCCGGCAGGGGCGACACAGAGACCGTATGGCCACGGGGTGTCGCCCCTATCGGGGCTTGGGCGCTATGGGACGG
>CBDVCA010000008.1:0-42933 GCA_965372365.1 uncultured bacterium | reverse complement strand
CGTGGCCGTCGGTGACGGTGTAGGTGAAGCTGTCGGCGCCGTGGTAGTCGGCGGCCGGGGTGTAGGTGAACGAGCCGTCGCCGTTGTAGGTCACGGTTCCATTGGCCGCTTGCGTGAAACTGGCGACGGTGAGGGCGTCGCCGTCGGCGTCGACATCGTTAGCCAGAACGTCGACTGTCGTCACGGCGATGTCTTCGGCCGTTACGGCGATGTCGCCATCGGCGACCGGAGCATCGTTGACCGAATCGATCGTCACCGCGACCGTAGCGGTCGCCGAGCCGCCATGACCGTCGGCGACGGTGTAGGTGAAGCTGTCGGCGCCGTGGTAGTTGGCGGCGGGGGTGTAGGTGAACGTACCGTCGTCGTTGTAGACGACCGCGCCGTGAGCCGGTTGGGTGAACGCGCTGACGGTGAGAGCGTCGCCGTCGGCGTCGAGGTCGTTGGCCAGAACGTCAACGGTGGTCACCGCGGCGTCTTCGGCCGTGACGGCGAGGTCGTCGCCGGCGACCGGAGCATCGTTGGCCGCGTTGATCGTCAGGGTCACCGTCGCGGTGGCGAAGCCGCCCTGGCCGTCGGTGACGGTGTAGGTGAAGCTGTCGGCGCCGTGGTAGTCGGCGACGGGGGTGTAAGTGAACCGGCCGTCGCCGTGGTGGGTCAGCGCGCCGTGGGCGGTCTCGGTGAAGGCGCTGACCACCAGGGCGTCGCCGTCGACGTCCAGGTCGTTGGCCAGGAGGTCGGCCATCGTGACCACGTCGTCCTCGACGACTGCGACGACGTCATCGCCAGCGACGGGGGCGTCGGCGACTGCATCGACGGTCACGATCACCGTAGCGGTGGCGACATCGCCGGCGACGTCGGAAACCGTGTAGGTGAAGCTGTCGACGCCGTTGAAGTCGGCGTCGGGGGTGTAGGTGAACGTGCCGTCGCCGTTGTCGACCACAACGCCGTTGGCCGCCTGGGTGAAGGCGCTGACGGTGAGGGCGTCGGGGTCAAGATCGTCGCCGTCGGGGTCAAGATCATTGGCCAGAACATTCACTGTCGTCACGGCGACGTCCTCAGCCGTCACGGCGACGTCATCGCTGGCGATCGGGGCGTCGTTGACATCTTCGATGTTCTTGACGTTGATGCGGTAGGTTCCCTTGGCCAGACCGTTGCCGCGAGCGCGAAGGTAGTAGACGTCCCCGGCGACGGCGCTGAACACCACGGCCGAGGCGGCCGGCCCTTCCATCGAGACCTCTTCACCGGCTTGGTCGACCAGCATCAGCGTGCAGGTGTCGATCCGTTGGAAGCCGCGGCCCTCGGCGATGACCTGCATCTGCCCGGTCTTCTTGGCGACGACCTTGAACAGATCGACGTCCCCGCCGTAATTGATCCGCCCGCCGCGACGGCCTTGGCCTCGGCGGCCCAGACGCACGTTGCGAGCGCTGTCGGGGGCCAAACCGATGTCATCGCGAGCGATGGAGGTGACCGACAATTCGTAGGACCCGGTGGTTCCTGCGAAGCCGCCGGCGCTGATGTAATAGGTTCGGCCGGCTCTCACGCGCATACCGATGCGGCTGTCCTGCACGCCGCGGGAAACGTTGTTGTTCCGCCGAACGCGTCGACCGCGAGTGTTGAACACCTTCAGGATCGAGTCGAGTTCGTCCGGTTCGCCAGCCATACGGATGACGATCCGACCGGTAGCCGCGGCGGTAAAACTATACCAAGACTTGCCTTGGACTTCCTCGATGTCGCCGGAGCAGATGATCGTTTCGGTGGGTCCAACTTCAAGGGGGGCGGCCGTCTCAAACGCCGCGAGGTTATCGGCGACACTGAGCATCAAGCGGGGCTCAAGCGACTCTAATCCATTTTGCACACATTTGTTACAACTCATTTACATACCTCACATCTTCGGCCCGGCGCTAGCGGACGGCCTCGTCCCGAGCGAACGTCGCCGGCAACAATTCAGTCCGCATACAGCGGGCCGGCAATAGAAACCGTAGAATCCGCAAGCGGCGGAGGCAAACTACGTAAGGTGGGTAATCTGAATGGCATTTTCAAAGGGCGATTGACCTTGCACTTGCATCCGATCGCCCTTGGGGCTTTAAAACGGGAAAAGTTTGAAAAGCCTGTGCGTGCGGGGGGAAGCGAGGTTTGTCCGCCACTGCCTAAAAATCCCTGCGCGCGGGGGAAGGAGCGTGGTACAATTGAGGCTTGATTGGCCCATGCCTACCCAGTGGAGTATTGCCTTGAATCACTACGCGAACAGAAGCTACGTCCCCACGCGCCGTCACCAAGGTCCGGTCGAGGCCCCGCAATTCGAGTCGCTGGAGAACCGGCTCCTGCTGGACGCGGTTCCGGTGTTCGGGACCGAGCTGTCGGATTTCTACGTCCTCGACAGCAACGGCGGACTGACCCTCGGCATCGATGGGTTCGACGCCGACGCCGACGACGTGCTGACCCTCGGCGTCGACTTCGGGGCCGGGGCCGGGGAAGTGTCGGCGACGGTATACGATTGGACCTCGAACAACCGCTACGCGGTGTTGCACTTCGACGACGACAACGGCGACCCGATCGGCGACCTGGTGGTGCAGTTGTTCGAGGGGCGCAGCCCCCTGGCGACCGAGCGATTCATCACACTGGCGACCCAGTACATCGCCGCCGACGGGACGATGTCCGACCCGACCGTCGACGACCCGGCCTACTACACCGACGTGAAGGTGCATCGGGTAATCGACGACTTCATGCTCCAAACCGGCGACGCCGAACACGGCAACGGAACCGGCGGCAGCCCGCTGGGAGATTTTGCCGATCAGTTCGACCCCGACTTGAGCTTCGCAGGCCTGGGGGCGTTGGCGCTGGCCAATTCCGGCGACGACACCAACGACAGCCAGTTCTTCATCACCGACGGGACCCCCCGGCACCTGGACGGCGACCATACGATTTTCGGCCAGCTCATCAGCGGCTGGGACATCTACGAACAGTTGATCTCCGTGGAGGTCGACTCCAACGACCGCCCGGTCGATCCGCCGATTCTCACGTCGGTCGATATCATCGACAACAGCGACTTCGACGGCTCGATCACGCTGACGGCCACCGAAGATTTCAATGCGCCCGTCGAGGCCACCATCACGCTGACCGATTCGACCGGCAAGGTCGCCCACAAGACGATCACGCTGGTTCCGCCGGCCGAGGTCGACGACATCACGTTCACCGATATCGGCGACGTGGCGTTCGCCTTCGGCGCCCCGACCGAGTTCGAGATCCCGATCACCTACGACGGCGTCAGCGCGGTGACGATGACCGTTGAGACCGATTACGACGGCCTCGGCGACGTGATTGTGACGGTGGACGATCCGGCCGCCGGCGGCGACCCGCACATTGTGCACGTAACGCTGCCGGCGCAGTACAACGGCGCCACGTTCTCGGTGACGGTGAAGTCGACGCTGGACGATTGGGGCAACCTCACGCCCCGGAGCCACGAATACGACATCTCGCTGGGCGACCGGCCGACGATTGACGATCCCGGCCGCGTGGATATCAGCCCCGACGCGCCGTTTGGTCTTCCGCTGACGATTACCGACGACGACGCCGACGTGTTCGAGATTGCCGTCACGGCCGACCACGACGACGCGACCGTCGAGATCGACGAGGACACCTACGAGCTGACGATCACGCCGCCGGCCGACTTCCTCGGCGCGTTCGACGTGACGGTGACCGTCACCGAAACCGCCTGGCTGGCCCAGTTCCCCTCCCTGACGGCCAACGAGCTGACCTTCACGGTGACCACGCTGGGTGAGCGGCCGACGATCGCCGATCCGACGCCGATTTTCGAGATGACCGGCGGAACGCTGGAGAGCTTCAAGGCCGGCATCGTCGACGACAGCGACGTGGAGTTGCTGGTGACGATCTCTTCGGCGATGAACACCGACAATTCGACCTTCGCCTGGATCGAGATCATCGACAACGAAGAATCCGGCGAGCCGGAGTACTGGGTGAACATCGATCTTCGCAGCCTGCCCAGCACGTTCGCCGCGGCGTTCAAGGTCACCATCGAAGCCGTTGAGAAGGACTACAAGGACATCGTCGATGCGGGCGCTCGCGAGTTCCGCGTAGTGTCGGCCAGCGAGTTCGACCCGCCGATCGTGTCGTTCGTCGACGTCGTCGGCGCCGAAGAGGTGATGATCACCCGGATCGTCGGCGACCGCCTGTACGTCGGGACGATGAAGTCGCTGAGCGTATACGACGCCGGCGACCCGACCGACCTGCAGTTGCTGGGCGCTTACGAAACGAACAAGGAGGTCCGCGACATCGAAGTGGTCGGCGACGTCGTCTACGTGGCCACCCACGGTCAGGCGTGGGGCCAGTACATCTTCAGCAAAGGCGCTGTGCTGGCGCTGGACGTGTCGGACCCGGCCGCGGAGATCACGCTGCTCGATACCGTCGAGACCGACAGCCTCGTCTACGGGATCGACATTGACGGCGACCGCCTCTTCGTGGCCAACTGGGCCGAAGGGATGCTGGTGCTCGATATCACCGACCCGGCCGATCTGACCCAACTGGCCGCGTTCGCCCCGGCCGCCGGCACACTGACGCTGGCGAAGGTGACCGACGTCGTCGTCAGCGGCGACCGGGCCTTCGTGCTGGACCACGGGGCCGGCGTGGTGGCGCTGGATATCCGTGATCTCGACGCGATTGAAAAACTCGTCGCCAAGAAGACCAACGTGTACAGCTATGCCGGCGAACCGTCGGCCGTGGCTGTTCAGGACGGGAAGCTGTACGTCGCCGACGCCGTCACCGGGATGTTCGTATACGACCTGTCCAACCCCGCCAAGCTCAAGGAACTCGGCTGGCTCGGCTGGCCCGCTTCCCATATGACGATCTCGGGGAACTTGGCCATTGTCTCCCAAGGCGGGTATCACCGTTTCGCCGATATCTCCAACCCGGCGAAGATGGTGGTCAGCCACTTCTTCTTCGCCCCCGGATGGGTGGGCGGCAGCTCTATCAACGAGGCGAATTTCATGGCCGTGCCCAACGGCGAAGAGGGCGTCGCCATCTTTGACGGGACCGATCTACTGGATTCAGTGACGGTATACGACAAGCGCACCGTCACCGACGCCAACGGCGCGGCCGTCACGCTCAAGATCCAAGGCGGCGGCGTCCTTCGCGTGCATCAGGACGACAACGGCGCGATCACCCACCTCGAAGTCATCGAAGCCGGCCCCCGAACCAAGGTCACCGTCACCACCGCCGGCGGCGTCGCCACGACGATCGGCGACATCACGGCGTATGATTCCATCAAGAGCATCACCGCCACCACCACCACGCTGCTGGGGGACATCACCGTCGCCGGTACGATCAAGGCGATCTCCCTGGGGGGCGTCGGCGACGACGCCTCCGGCGAGCAGTTGATTACGATCGAAGGCGAAGACGTCTTCGACCCCGCCGTCGCCGTCGCCCTGTCGCTGGGAGCGGTGCAGGACCTGACCATCGTCTCGGCGACGCCGATCAAGAGCCTCAAAGCGCACGAATGGCTCGACGACGAAACCGACGCGGCCGATTCGATCACCGCCCCGTCGATGGGGACGCTGAGAATCGCACCACCAAGAAACAACCCGGCGACAGGCGACTTCGAGGCCGACCTGACGCTCAACGAAAACGGCGACGCCCCCACCGCCGTGACGCTGGGATCAGCCAACATCGCCGGTGAAGTCACCGACGCCGACTGGATGATCTACGGAGCCGCCGGGACCATCGAACACACGGGCGGCGGATGGACGCCGACCCTTGACGAATCTCTGCGGCCGACGACGGTGTACGACAAGCGGACCTTCGATCTCGGCGACGGCGTCGCCCTTTCGTTCCGAATCACCGGCGGCGGTACGCTTCGCGTCACGCCCGGCGGCGCCGGCGAGGCCGACTTTGAGGAGGTCCAAATCCTCGACCCGACGGCCAAGACCCAAGTCACCGTCAAGGTCACCGGCGGGGCCGCGACGCTCGGCGACATCACCGCCGCCGGTACGTTGGCGTCGATCCACCTCGGCGATACGATACTGCTGGGCGACGTGATCATCGAAGGCGCCCTGGCCTCGCTCACGACCGGCGCCGTCGCCGGCGGCGAGCAGTTAATCCGCATCGACGGCGACGACGCGATCAGTTTCAAGGCCGCGGTCACGTTGAAGCTCGGGACCGTTGAGGATCTTCGGATCGAATCGGCGATGCCGATCAAGAGTCTGACCGCCGCCGATTGGATCGACGACGAGACCGAGACGACCGACTCGATCGTCGCCCCGTCGCTTGGCAAGCTGACGATCAAGCCGCCCAGGGGCGTCGCCGGCGGCGGCGACTTCCAGGCCAACCTGACGCTGAACGAAGACGGCGACGCGCCAGCCGAGCCAATTCTGGGCCGAGCGGATATCGCAGGAACCGTCACCGAATCGGTCTGGACGGTCTACGGGGCCGCCGGTCCCATCAACGCCACGGGCGACGGCACGTGGACGCGGGACATTGACGACGGTTTCCGGGCGACCACCATCTACGACAAGCGCACGCTCACGCTGGCCAACGGTTCGGTCGTTACGCTGAAGATCACTGGCGGCGGCGAAATACTCGTCACCCCCGACGCCGACGCCGTCGCCGATATCGGCGGTATCGAGATTCTCAATCCGACCGCCAAGACGCAGGTGTTCATCACGTCGGCCGACGCGATCACGGTAATGTCGATCACCGCCGACGATACGCTCAAGAGCATTAAGGCCCCGGCCGTTCACCTGGTGGGCGATCTCAGCGTCGACGGCAATCTCCGATCGCTGGTTCTCGGCGACGTCAGCGGCATCGGCCGTCGCGAACAGTTGATCCGCATTATCGGGTCGTTCACCCGCGACCCCAAGGCCGTGGTGGCCATCACACTCGGGGCCGTCAGCGACCTGCGGATTATCACAGCGGTCCCGATCAAGAGCCTCACCGCCGCCGAATGGCTGGACGACGAAACCGACGGCGCCGACGGCGGCGACTGGCTCGACGATCTCTACGACCACGTCGACACCATCATGGCTCCGTCGCTGGGGACGCTGACGATCAAGCCGACCGCCGGCGCCGGTTCGGGCCGCTTCCAGGCCGACCTCCAGATCAACCCCGACGACAACGCGACGATGGCCAAAGTGTTGGGAACCGTTTCGATCGCCGGCCAGGTCTCCGACGCCGACTGGGACATCGACGGCGACGCCGGCGTGATCCGCGCCGCGGCGACCGCCGGCGACTGGTCGCTGGACGTCGAGGGAACGGTCCACGTCGTCCAGACCACCAGCGGCCTGATGGACGGATCGGTGGCGGCCAAGAAGATCAACCAACTGAAGGCCAAAACCCTGTTGACGGTCGGCGTGCTCACCACCGGAATCGCCTCCGACAAGGTGTCGATCGGCCTGCTGACCGCCCAAAGCGTCAGCGGCGCCACGTTCGTTCTCGACGGCGGCGTCCAGACCATCAAGGTGAACCGCTGGACCGGATCGCAGTTGATCGGCGACTGGATCGGCTCGGTGAAGGTCGCCAAAATCAGGGGGCTCGTCGGCGCGGGCAATTTCGACGGATCGCTCAGCGTCACCGGCGAAATCAAGACCGTCACCGTCGCCGGCGACCTGACCGGCGACGGCGCCTGGCGAGCCAATTCGGTCGGCGCGATCACCGTCAAAGGCGACGTGACCGACCTGGACCTGACGCTCCTGCAATCGGCCGGCGCGAACCTGAAGCACAAGGGCTTGGGGACGTTCAACGTCGGCGGCCGCCTCAGCAACAGCAGCATCATGGCCACCGGGCACATCGGCGCGATCACCGTCGGCGCCATGGAGAACACCGACATCTACGCCGGCTACATCGGCGGGGCCGGTGTAGTCACCGGTCTCCCCGACGGCAGCCCGGAGTTGATCAGCCCGGCTCTGTTCGACGCCCTGGCTCAGATCAAGAAGATCGTGGTCAAGGGCCAACGCGTCGGCGGAACGCCTTTGCTCAGCTTCATCGACAGCAACATCGCCTCCGGCGGCGCCATCGGCTCGGTCAAGCTCACCTACGCCGACACCGATCCCGACGCGGCCGAGTTCGGCGTAATCGCCCGAGACTTGAATTCGTACACGTACAAGGACGCCGACCCGGCTAAGAACGTGTCGTGGACATCTCGCAGCACGGCGTCATCCCCCGACAACGTCGATAACCTTGTCGTGCGACTGGTATAGAATGGCCCGGTGACCCAGGATCCACAGACAAATCGATCGAAACCCGCACCGCTCCGCCGGCGCCTGAACGTTCGCGGCCAAGTGCAGGGCGTGGGCTTTCGACCGTTCGTATACCGGCTGGCGAACGAACTGCGGCTCGCCGGCTTCGTCGGCAACGACCCCGGGGGAGCTTTCGTCGAGATCGAAGGCGACCCGTCGACCATCGATGAGTTCACACGCCGACTCGAAAGCGACCGCCCCCCCCTGGCGGTCATCGCCGACGTCACCATCGCCGACCTTCCGGCGACGGGCGCCGACGAATTCGTCATCCGCCACAGCGTCGCCGCCGGCCCCCAGAAGGCGCACATTACGCCCGACACAGCCCTCTGTGACGACTGCCGACGCGAGATGGGCGATGAGGGCGACCGGCGATATCGGTATCCGTTCATCAACTGCACCAACTGCGGGCCTCGCTACTCCATCATTCAGGCGGTCCCGTACGACCGGCCGAATACGACCATGGCCGCGTTCACCATGTGTCCGGCCTGCCAGAACGAGTACGACGACCCGACCGATCGGCGTTTCCACGCCCAGCCCAACGCCTGCGGGGTCTGCGGGCCGCGAGTGTGGCTGACCGACGCCGGCGGCGCCGCCCTTGAAGGCGACGCGATCACCGCCGCCGCGACGATGCTTCGCCGGAAGCGCATTGTGGCGATCAAGGGCCTCGGCGGCTTCCACCTGGCGTGTCGGGCCGACGACGACGAAGCCGTCCAGAGGCTGCGGAGCCGCAAGAGGCGAGAATCCAAACCGCTGGCGATTATGGTCGACTCGCTCGAAGCCGCCGGCGCCTGCTGCGTGATCGACCCGGCCGCGGCTGCGGCGCTGACCGATCCGGCCCGACCGATCGTTCTGGCGCCCAAGCGCGACGACGCGGCCATCAGCCCCCACGTAGCGCCGGGGACCGACATGCTCGGCGTGATGCTGCCGTACACCCCCCTGCACGTGCTGCTGTTGGCCGAAGCGGGCGTCCCGCTGGTGATGACCTCGGGGAACCCGACCGACGAGCCCCTGTGTAGCGACAACGCCGAGGCCCTCGGCCGGCTGGC
Source organism: uncultured bacterium (assembly GCA_965372365.1). Lineage (GTDB taxonomy): Bacteria > Planctomycetota > Phycisphaerae > SM23-33 > FEN-1343 > CBDVCA01. The sequence goes on along the minus strand of CBDVCA010000008.1, from coordinate 33,644 downwards.
GAGAATCGCCGATGCGTTCTTGCTGCACGACCGGGACATCGAACGACGCGTTGACGACTCGGTGGTAATGGCCGTCGGGGCGCCGCAGCCGCATGCAATACCCCTCCGCCGAGCCCGAGGCTATGTGCCGGCTCCGATCCGCGTACCCCTGGCGGCCGACGCGCCGGTTCTGGCCGTCGGCGGTGAGTTGAAGTCGGCCGTCTGCATCCTCGACGGCGACCGGGCCGTCATGAGCGAGCATCTGGGCGAACTGCCCAACGCCGCGGCGTTCCGGAACTTCATCACGACCATCGAGCAGTTCAAGCGGCTCGTCCGGGTCGACCCCAAGATCATCGCCCACGATCTGCACCCCGCCTACGCCGCGACGCGCCACGCCGAAAGGTTGCCGGGCGTTTGCGTGGGGGTGCAGCATCATCACGCTCACATCGTCGGCTGCATGGCCGATAACGGCCTGACCGGGCGAGTGATCGGCCTGGCGTGCGACGGAACCGGCTACGGAACCGACGGGACCGTGTGGGGCGCCGAAGTGCTGGTGTGCGACGAAAGCAGCTTTGAGCGTGCGGGGCATCTGTGGTATATTGGCCTGCTTGGCGGAGACGCCGCGGCCAAACAGACATGGCGACCGGCGACCGGCTGGCTCGCCGAGAGCTTCGGCGGCGACTGGCGCGACGAAGCGGCCGGCCTGCTGGGGAGGGTCGACGCCGCGCCGCTGGATATGGCCGAAGCCCAACTGGCCCGTCGCGATCGGCTTGTTGGGGCGTCGAGCCTCGGCCGGCTGTTCGACGCGGCGGCGTTCCTGCTGGGGCTGTGCGACCGGAACCGGCACGAGGCCGAAGCGGCCATGGCCATCGAAGCCGCCGCCAGACGATGCGAGGCCGCCGAGGCGATGGAATACGAGATCGTCGATGAGGACGGAATGCTGGTGATGGACGCTCGGCCCATGATCCGCCGGATGCTGCGAGACATGCGTGACGGTCGCGACCCGATGCAACTGGCCCGAGCGTTCCACGAGACCCTCGCCGACATGCTGGCGGCCTGTGCGATCCGAACGGCCCGGCGAACGGGTCTGTCGCGAGTGATGATGTCGGGCGGATGCTTCGCCAACCGCCTGCTGCTGACCGGCCTGACCCGCCGACTGGCCGCCGCCGGCCTGGAGCCCTACGCCCACCGGCGCGTGCCCTGCGGCGACGGCGGACTCGCCCTCGGCCAAGCGGTCGCGGCGGCCGCGATGGTGAGCGAACGATGACCGATGGCCCGGCCGTGACTAGCCCCCTGCAGTGCAGGGGGTGTTTCCGCCGACGGACCTCGGACATTGACCCCCCGCACTGCGGGGGGCTAGTAACAGCGACGACGCAGGTAGTGCGAATAGTCCAGATGAACCGACCGAGGGGGCGGCGGCGTACGGAAAAGCGTAGATTCATGCTCCCCCGCGACCCGTGTCGATGTGTAGAGTACGAGCAACCGGGGGAGATGATGGAGAGAATATATGTGCTTGGCGGCGCCCGGAAAGATTCTGACAATCGACGAAGGCGGCCAAACGCCTGGCGACCGGATCGGAACGATCGATTTCAACGGCAGCCAGGTTGACGTCTCCCTGTCGCTGGTTCCCGACACCAAGATCGGCGACTGGGTTCTCGTGCACGCCGGGTATGCGATCTCGCAACTGGACGAAGCCGAGGCCAAGGAAACCTGGGACTACCTCAGGGAGTTCGAGGGCGTCGAAGGCATTGAGCCGTAGGTATCCCATGAATCGACAGAAAATCGACAAGACCGTCGAGCAGATCCGCCAGGCGTGCGAGCCGCTGGAATCGGTGAGCATCATGGAAGTCTGCGGCACCCACACCGTCTCGCTGTTCCGCAGCGGGGTCAAGTCGCTGATGCCCGACAACCTTCGCCTGATCAGCGGCCCCGGGTGCCCGGTGTGCGTCACCAGCCAGGGCTACATCGACGCGGCCTGCGAACTGGCCGACCGACCGGACGTGACCATCTGCACCTACGGCGATATGGTCCGGGTGCCGGGCCGGATCGGCAGCCTCGAAACCCGTCGCGGACGCGGCTCGCAGGTGGTGGTGGTGTACTCGGCTCGCGACGCCCTCACCTACGCCGCCAACCACCCCGACACCGAAGTGGTCTTCCTGGCCGTCGGCTTCGAGACCACCACCCCGGCGACGGCGGCCACGGTTCTGCAAGCCCATCGCGAGAATGTGCCCAACTTCACCGTGCTGGCCAGCCACAAGGTGGTTCTGCCGGCGATGCTCGCTCTGCTGTCGACAGGCGACGCGCCCATCGACGGGTTCCTCTGCCCCGGCCACGTCAGCGTCATTATCGGCGCCAACGCCTACGGGCCCATCGCCGACACCTACGCCAAACCCTGCGTGGTGGCCGGGTTCGAGCCGCTGCAGATGCTGCGAGGGATTCTGCACCTCGTCCATCAAGTGGCCGCCGGCGAGGCCCTCGTCGAGAACGTCTACCCGGCGGTCGTCAGCGACGACGGCAACGCCATAGCGCGGGAGATCATCGAGACGGTCTTCCAGCCCGGCCCGGCCGTGTGGCGGGCGATGGGTACGATCGACGGATCGGGGCTCGACTTGCGAGAGCGCTACCGCCGATTCGACGCCTTCGAGCGGTTCGGCGTCGAACTCGGGCCCGACTACGAACCCGAAGGCTGCCGCTGCGGCGAGGTCATCCAAGGCAAAGCCACCCCCAAAGAATGCCCCCTGTTCGGCTCGGCCTGCACCCCCACCGTCCCGATCGGGCCGTGCATGGTCTCCAGCGAAGGAGCCTGCGCCGCCTGGTACAAGTACGGGCGACACTGACCCAACGGCTTGCCAAGCGGGGCGACTGTCCATATTATGATCGCCCATAGATGTGACGAGGCTCGGAGGGCTTCGGTTACTAGCCCCCTGCAGTGCAGGGGGTGGCCGGGCCGATGGTACGCTCGTTGCGGTTTCAATGTCGATCGCCGGGAAGCGGCAGTTCGGGCCATAGATTGCGGGTCCGCTCGTCTCTTGACCCCCCGCACTGCGGGGGGCTAGTAACGGCGCAGCCCCCTCAGAAAGACTTCCCACGAATCCGACATGAACCGTGCAGGCGATATTGACCGAACGCCTTGCCAAACGGGGCCGTTGCCCATAGTATGGCGCCCTTGGGCATCCCTACCGACACTGGCTGTTCATTCCGAGCGACCACCGGAGAGACCGGAGCCGTACAAAGCTCCAGACCGACAAAAAAAAACCCCGTCTCCGCTAGGCCGGATGGCTCTATTCGAGGTGGAACCTCGAACTTCGCGAAGTACAGGGTCACTATCATTATCGTCATGCGACAAGAAGTTGTCAAGGCAAACCGGCAAACTCCGGTAGTACACCGCGCGAGTCCGAAAGCAAAGTGAACAAACCCACAGACCATTCCGATCAAATCGTTCTCGCCCACGGCGGCGGCGGCGAACTCACCAAGCGGCTGCTCGATCAGCATATCCTCGGCAAGCTGAGCAACCCGCTGCTCGATCCGCTTACCGACGGCGCCCTGCTCCCCGACGGCGACGGCCAGATGTGCATGACCACCGACGCCTACGTCGTCCAGCCGATCCAGTTCCCCGGCGGCAACATCGGCCACCTGGCGGTCTGCGGAACGGTCAACGATGTGGCCGTGATGGGCGCCGTGCCGCAAGCTCTTTCGCTGGCGCTGATTATCGAAGAAGGCCTGGCGATGTCGACACTCGATGAGGTGATCGACGCTATCGCCGCATCCGCCGACGAAGCTGGCGTGGTCATCGCCACCGGGGATACGAAAGTGATCGAACGTCGCGGCGGCGACGGGATGATGATTACCACCGCCGGCGTCGGTCGGATGCGGCCCGGCGTACGGCTGGGAACCGCTCGCATCGAAGTCGGCGACGTAATCCTCATCACCGGCCGGATCGCCGAACACGGGCTGGCCGTCATGTCGGCCCGCGAAGGCCTCGCCTTCGATACGCGTCTGGTGAGCGACGTGGCGCCCCTGGCCGGACTGATCGGCGCCCTGTGCGAGCAGGCCGACCTGAAATTCCTCCGCGACCCGACCCGTGCGGGCCTGGCCGGCGTACTGGCTGACCTGGCCGAGACGACCGGGTTGACCGTCGAAGTCGACGAGGCGTCGATCCCGATCTCCCAAATCGCGACGCACACCGCCGAGATGCTCGGTCTGGACCCGATGACCATCGCCAACGAGGGCAAGTGCGTGGTGGTGGTCGGCCCCGACGACGCCCAGCGCGTCCTCGACGCCTGCGGCGACCATAAGTACGGCGTCCACGCCGCGGCGATCGGAACGTTCACCGGCGCCGAACCGGCCCTGGTGGAACTGGTGACCCGCGCCGGCGGGCGACGGATGATTCAGCGGCCCTATGGCGAGGAGTTGCCGCGGATCTGTTAGAACCCCGCGCGCAAAAATCCGATATGCACGAGATGTCCATTGCAGAGGATATGATTCGCCGGATCGAGGCGATCGCCGCCGAGAACAACGCCGTCCGGATCGAGTCGATCGAACTGGACGTCGGGGTGCTGCGGCTGATCGTACCGGAGGCGATGCAGGCGGCGTTCAGCGTCCTGGCGGCCGGGACCGCGGCCGAGGGGGCCGAGCTGACCATCACCGAACTGGCCGCCGAAGCCGAATGCACCCAATGCGGGATCCGCTACCCCGTTACGGTGGAGGAGTATCTCTGCCCGCAGTGCCACTTGGCGACGGCTAACATTATTTCAGGCAACGACATAGTAATAAAATCCCTTGTTTGCCATACCCAAGAAAGCGATGCGTCCCATGAAGATTAACGTCATTGAGAGCGTCATGAAGGCCAACGATGCGGTGGCCCACACGAACCGCGATCGAATGGACAAGGCCGGCGTCATGGCCATCAATATCATGAGCGCTCCGGGCAGCGGCAAGACAATGCTGCTGGAGAAGACGATTCCCGCCCTCGCACCCGATAGACGATCCGCCGTATTGGTCGGCGATTTGCAGACCAGCCGCGACGCTGAGCGACTGGGTGGTCTGGCGGCCCAAACCACTCAGATCAACACCGGCCGCGGGTGCCATCTCTCGGCGGCCCAGGTGGCCGCGGGGCTGGACGGCCTCGATTTGGACGCGACCGATCTGTTGTTCATAGAGAACGTTGGGAACATGGTTTGCCCCGCGTCGGTGGACCTCGGCGAGCATCGCCGGGTGGTTCTGCTGAGCATCCCCGAAGGCGACGACAAGGTCGCCAAGTACCCGACGCTGTTCCAGCCGGCCGACGTGATCTTGCTGACCAAGGTCGATCTGCTCAGCGTTCTGCAGTTCGATCGCCAACGGGTCATCGACGACCTGGCCAAGATCAATACGGCCGCCCCGCTGATCGAACTGTCGTCGACGGCCGGCCAAGGGATGGACGCATGGCTGACGTGGTTGAAAAATGAGCATGAAAAACGGGTGGCGGTGGCCGATTAGAGCCGGACATGACGGAAAAACGCCGATGAAACGCTTCCAGGCGGCCTCTTTCGAGATTTAGCGCTGGAAATCCAACGCCAATCCGGCATAATGTGACGGATTCTGGAGAGGGCGTTGGAAGGCGACGGTCATGTTCCGGCGTCGTTGTGCTTGACGAGTAGATTGCCACCCACCAGTTATCCGGCCCGTGTGCTTGATGCGACGGGGCGGGAGATAACCTTACACCTATATGCGGTTGGTTTGAACCGGTTACTGTTACGCGTTTCACAGCAGAGGAATTTCATGAGCGAGAGCATAGAAGCAACCGTCAAGGATATCTGTCAGCAGTGCGACAATGATCGCACCCGCATGATGGATATCGTTCGGGCGGTGCAGGCCAAGTTCGGCTGCGTCCCGTCGGCCGCGATGGACCTGATCGCCGCGGAAGTCTCCACGCATCGCGTGGAGGTGGAGAGCGTAGTGTCGTTCTACGCCTTCCTGTCAACCCAGCCGACCGGTTCGGTCGTCATTCGCCTGTGCGACGACATCATCGACCGGATGCATGGTGTCGATGTGATCGCCAAGGCGTTCGGCGAGGAACTGGGTATCGGCGTCGGCGAAACCACCGCCGATGGAAAAATCACGTTGGAATACACCCCGTGCATCGGCCTGTGCGACCAGGCACCGGCGGCGTTGATCAACGACGTGCCGGTCACGCATCTGTCCAGCGACACCGCTCGTCAGATCGCCAAGGACCTGAAAGCCGGCGTCGAGCCGGCCAACCTGGTGCGCGAACTGGGCGACGGCAACAACGGCGGCGACCTGATTCGCTCGATGGTAGTCAACAACATCCGCCAGACCGGCGAAGTCATCCTCGACGGCATGGCCGCCGGCGACGGGCTTGGCAAGGCCCTGGCGATGAGCCCCACCGAGGTAATTCGCGACATCAAGACCGCCCGCCTCCGTGGTCGCGGCGGGGCCGGGTTCCCCACCGGTATGAAGTGGGAATTCACCCGGGGCGCCGAAGGCGACCAGAAGTACGTCATCTGCAACGCCGACGAAGGCGAACCGGGCACGTTCAAGGACCGCGTGGTTCTCACCGAGCGGGCCGACATGCTGTGTGAAGGCATGACCATCGCCGGCTACGCCATCGGCGCCGACACGGGCATCCTGTACCTGCGGGCCGAGTATGCGTATCTCCGTGCGTACCTCGAAGACGTTCTGGCCAAGCGGCGTGATAAGGGCCTGCTGGGCAAGAACATCTGCGGCTCCGACGGCTTCAACTTCGACATTCGCATCCAGATGGGCGCCGGCGCCTATATCTGCGGCGAAGAGACCTCGATGATCAGCTCCTGCGAGGGCGAACGAGGCGACCCGAAGACCCGCCCGCCGTTCCCCGCCCAGAAGGGCTATCTCGGCTGCCCCACGTCGGTCAACAACGTCGAGACCTTCTGCTGCGTCAGCCGCATCCTCGAGAAGGGTCCCGGCTGGTTCGCCCAGATGGGCTCCGACGGCTCCCCCGGCTCCAAACTGCTGAGCGTCTCGGGCGACTGCCTGAGCCCCGGCGTTTACGAGGTTCCCTTCGGCATCACGCTGAGCGAACTGCTCACGATGGCCGGCGCCGAGAACGCGGCGGCTGTTCAAGTCGGCGGCCCCTCCGGCCAACTGGTCGGCCCGGCCGACTTCGGTCGCAAGATCTGCTACGACGACCTCGCCACCGGCGGGGCGATGATGGTGTTCGGTCCCCAACGGAACCTGCTGGAAGTGGCCGAGTACTTCATGGACTTCTTCGTCGAAGAAAGCTGCGGCTACTGCACCCCCTGCCGCGTCGGCAACGTCCTGCTCAAACAGGGCCTCGCCAAGATCATGGCCGGACACGGGACTCCCGAAGACCTCGACTACCTTCAGACTCTCGGCGAAACGGTCAAGACCGCCAGCCGCTGTGGGCTCGGTCAGACGTCGGCCAACCCCATCCTCAGTACACTGGCCAACTTCCGGCCGCTGTACGACGCTCTGGTCAAAGACAATACCACCGGCTTGGTGCCGTCCTTTGAAATCCACGCCGCCCTGACCGGCTCTGAGAAGATCCAGGGTCGCGAATCGGTTGTGTTCCCGAAATAGAAAGAGATACTCATGAGCGAAACTATGACCTTCACCATTGACGGCGTCGAGGTCACCGGCGCCCCGGGCCAGACGATTATGGACGCGGCCGACGCGGCCGGGATCTATATCCCACGCCTGTGCGCCATGAAAGACCTCTCGCCGTTCGGCGCCTGTCGCGTCTGCACCGTTATCGTCAACGGACGGCCGCAGTCGGCCTGCACCCAGCCGATCGCCGAAGGCGCCGTTGTCGAAAACGACACCGACGCACTCAAGGCCGTTCGCGCCAGCCTCATCGAAATGCTGTTCGTGGAAGGCAATCACTTCTGCATGTTCTGCGAGAAGAGCGGCAACTGCGAACTACAGGCCCTGGCGTACCGGTTCGGCATCGCCGCCCCCAAGTACCCGTACCAGTTCCCCACCCGTAGCGTCGACGCCTCGCACCCGGACATCCTCATCGACCGGAACCGTTGCGTTTTGTGCGGCCGTTGCGTCCGCGCCAGCAAGGAAGTGGACGGCAAGAACGTCTTCCAGTTCGTCGGTCGCGGCCCCGACAAGCAACTCGCCGTTAACGCCGAAGCGGATCTGGCCGGTACCGACGCCGTCGCCGCCGATAGAGCGGTCCTGGCCTGCCCGGTCGGCTGCCTCATGCGTAAACGCGTGGGTTATGCGATTCCCGTCGGCCAGCGCGCCTACGACCACGACCCCATCGGTACGGATATCGAGGCCCAGGCCTCCAACGAGAAGTAGAGGAATGTAACCATGGCGAAACCGAAAGTTGCAACCACCTCGCTGGCAGGGTGCTTCGGCTGTCATATGTCGCTGTTGGACATTGACGACCGGATCCTCAAGCTGGTCGAACTGGTGGATTTTGACAAGTCTCCCATCGACGATATTAAAGAGTTCAGCGGCCGATGCGCCGTGGGCCTGATCGAAGGCGGATGCTGCAATGAAGAAAACGTACGCGTGCTCCAGGACTTCCGCGAGCATTGCGATGTGCTGATCGCCGTCGGCGACTGCGCCACTATGGGCGGTATCCCGGCGATGCGGAACAGCATCCCGTTGCAGGAATGCTTCGACGAGGCGTACCGCGACGGCCCGACCGTCTACAACCCCTCCGGCATTATTCCCAACGATCCGGAGATCCCCCTGCTTCTCGATAAGGTCTATCCCTGCCAGGAAGTGGTCAAGATCGATTACTCCCTGCCCGGATGCCCGCCCTCGGCGGACACGCTCTGGGAAGCTTTGGTGGCGCTGTTGACGGATCAGCCCGTCGCACTGCCCTATGAACTGATTAAATACGACTGATCCTGCTGCGGAGAGCGATTGTGGAAACCAAACAGAGTACCAAACGCATCGTCATCGAACCGGTCACCCGCGTGGAAGGTCACGGCAAGGTCACCATTCTTCTCGACGACGACAACAAAGTCACCCAGGCCCGACTCCACATTGTGGAGTTCCGCGGCTTCGAGCGATTCATCCAGGGCCGCCCCTACTGGGAAGCCCCCGTGGCCGTCCAACGGCTGTGCGGGATCTGCCCGGTAAGTCACCACTTAGCCGCGGCCAAGGCGATGGACCTCATCGTCGGCGCCGATACCCTCACCCCCACCGCCGAGAAGATGCGACGCCTGATGCACTACGGGCAGACGTTCCAGTCCCACGCGCTGCACTTCTTCCATCTGTGCTCGCCGGACCTGCTGTTCGGGTTCGACGCCGACGTCGCGATTCGCAACGTCATCGGCGTCATCGCCAAGTACCCGGATCTGGCCGTCCAGGGCGTGATGATGCGGAAGTACGGACAGGAAGTCATCAAGGCGACCGCCGGCAAGAAGATCCACGGCACCGGCGCCATCCCCGGCGGGGTCAACAAGAACCTGTCGATCGCAGAACGCGATGAACTCCTCAAAGACATCGACCAGATGGTCGAGTGGGCCCACGGCGCGCTGAAAATCGCCAAGGACTACACGGTAGAGAACCTTGAATGGGTCGCCCCCTTCGGGTCGTTCGACTCCAGCCACATGTCGCTGATCCGCAAAGACGGGGCCATGGATCTTTACCATGGCGACCTGCGGTGCATCGACTTCGAAGGAAACACCATCTTCGACCACGTGGACTACCAGGGCTACGCCGACCTGATCGCCGAAGAAGTACGGTCGTGGACCTACATGAAATTCCCGTTCATCAAGTCGCTCGGAACCGACGACGGCTGGTATCGCGTCGGCCCGCTGGCCAGGCTGAATACCTGCGACTTCATCGATACGCCGGCCGCCGAGGCCGCTCGCAAGGAATTCATGGCCGTCACCGACAACAAGCCCAACAACCTCACCATGGCGTATCACTGGGCCCGGATGATCGAACTGCTGCACTCGATCGAGAAGATCAAGGAACTGCTCAACGATCCCGATCTTCAGGGCGACGACCTGGTCGTCACCGGCGACCGTCGCGAAGAGGCCGTCGGGATGATCGAGGCGCCTCGCGGCACGCTGATCCACCATTACAAAGTCGACGAAAACGACCAGATCACGATGTGCAACCTGATCGTCTCGACCACGCACAACAACGTCCCGATGAACAAGGCCGTCCAGAAGGTCGCCGAAGACCACATCTCCGGCGTGCCGGAGATTACCGAAGGACTGCTCAATCATGTGGAAGTGGCGATTCGGGCGTACGACCCGTGCCTGTCCTGCGCCACGCACGCACTCGGGAAGATGCCGCTGGAAGTCGAACTGATCGACGCCGACGGCGCCGTCGTGGATAGCAAAAGCACGGTATGAGCACCACCCGCCCAAGGGTTTTGCTGATCGGATACGGTAACCCGGGCCGTCTCGATGACGGCCTGGGCCCGGCGGCCGCCGCGGCGATCGAGGCGTTGGCCCTGCCGTCGGTGACGGTCGACAGCGATTACCAGTTGATGCTCGAAGACGCCGAGGCCGCCTCTCGGCACGATGTGGCCATCTTCGTCGACGCCGACGTGAGCGGGCCGGAACCGTTTTCGGTTGTGAAACTAGTTCCTGTCGAGGAAGTGAGCTTTTCCACCCACAGCCTCAGGCCCGAAGCCGTGATGGGACTGGTGACGAAGGTTTTCGGCGGCGCCACAACCGGGTATCTTGTCGGTATCCGGGGCTACGCGTTCAACGAGTTCGAAGAGTCGCTGAGCGAGAAGGCCCGGGCGAACCTCGACGCCGCCGTCGAGTTTCTCACAGGCGTGCTGACGCTTGGCGACGCAGCGGCCATTGAAACTGAATTAGACACGTGGCTCACAGCGGCCGCGACGGCCGCGACGGCCGAGGGAGATAACCCATGCAAGACCGAAAGAACGTAATCCTTTACTGCGACGACGATCAGGATTTCCTCGATTCGATGCGAATGGTCCTGGAAGCCAACGACTACGTCATGCTCGAAGCGAACAGCGCCGAGCAAGGCCTGAAGGTCTACAAGGCGTCCTCGCCGGATCTGCTGATCGTCGACTTGATGATGGAAGAGATCGACGCCGGAATCAATTTCGTCAAGGAATTGAAGGCCCTCGGCGCCACCGCCCCGATCTACATGCTCTCCAGCGTCGGCGACAACCTGAACGCCGAAGCCAGTTACAGCGACCTCGGATTGGCCGGCGTCTTCCAGAAGCCCGTCAACTCCGAAGCCCTGCTGAAGGTCCTGGCCGCCAAGCTCGGCTAGTCTTCACGCAAGATAGACGACCATCGAAAAGGCCGGGCTCGACCGCATTGTGCGGCAGAGCCCGGCCTTTCGTATGCGCCGCTCGCCGACGACGCAAAGGTCTGCCTCATGCTCGACTAACGAGAACACGCTAAAACTGTCCATCTGTCATTCTCCTGTTGACCCGCATCTGCGGGGGGAGCGTTTGCATTTTCTTCTGTCGCGTATCCGCCCACCGCACGGTCGGTTCCGACGCGCCGCCGGCCTCGCGACCCGGTCAATCGCCATACCCGACGCAGACGACCGTAGAATATACATACTGCACAAGGTGAAATCGACCCCGTGAGCGAGGGCGCCGTCAAAAGGGAATGCTTCATGCCGACGACAATGCTGACTACCAAGGGTGTCGATACTGTGCCGACCCCGCCGTATGCGTAGACGGCGGACTGCCTCGCAAGAGGCGTACACGCACCGGAGCGCCTCGGATGAGGACTGGAGGTGCGGCTATGGTTACTGATTCGTGAAAGGGGAGTACCCATGTTTGAGACGAGACGCAACCTGTATCTGCTGGGCGTTGTGCTCATGTCCGTCATTCTGGTCATGGCCTCGACGCACCTATCGGCCGCGGAGGCTCGTAAGGACGTCATCATAACAGTCAAGGACGCCGGATCGTTCAAGACGCTCATCAAGGCCCTCGACGCCGCCGGCCTGACCGAGACGCTCAAGGGGCCCGGGCCGTTCACGATCTTCGCTCCCACCGACGCGGCGTTCGACAAACTGCCCGAGGGCAAGCTCGATTCGCTGCTGAAGCCCGAGAACAGGAATGAACTGGTCGCGATTCTGAATTACCATGTGGTCCCCGGCCGACTGAACGTCGCCAAGGTGTCGGATATGCCGCGCCTGCGAACGTTGCAGGGCTCGGATCTGATGGTGGTCAGTCGCGGCAAGGGCGTCACCGTCGGCGGCGCAAGGATCACCGAGACCGACGTGATGGCCGGCAACGGCGTCATCCACGTAATCGACACCGTGCTGACGCCCGCGCGTCCTCGAACCACGCACGGCTCGGCCCCCGAAGCCCGGCGAATGATCGCCACGGCTATCGAAAAGGGCGGGCCGATGTACACCAACGGCAACTACGAGAAGTGCGCCGCCGTGTACGAAAAGGCCTGTCGATCGCTGCTGAAGGACTTTCCCGACGCCCTCAACGAAGGGGCTCGCAAGCGGCTTCGCAACTCGATGACCGAAAGCCGCGCCGAACAGGATCCGCGTAAGCGAGCCTGGATCCTGCGTCAGGCGCTCGACGACGTTCACACCAGTCTCAAAAAGACCGAGCGCCAAGCGCCCAAGAAGGAACAGAAGCCAAAAGGCGAGCGTTAGCGCCTTAGCCAGCTTGACGTAGCCGCAACTCGGGGGCGGGAGCCGTCCTAGCGACGACGACCCGCCCCTTTCGCTGCGCGGGCTCCGGCGCCCATCCGGGCGACCACGATCAGCCGAGGACCCCGACTCGAGATCGCCATGCTGCCTTGCGTACGCGACAGGAGCAACTGAATACGCGGCTGTTGGCAGTTCGATCCTCTGCAAGTAACTCATTGGCCTGCTATCGCTTGCGGGATGCTTGGCGATTCTTCTTCCATTCCCACGGGGCCCAATGTATCATAACATTTTGCGAGAACAGTCCTTGACGCGAAGGAGCGGGTTTTGAGCGGTGCTGTTGCTGATAGAAAGAGGCTGATCCGAGTCACAGCCGGAAACCTGCGCAACAGCCACATCTACATCACTGGCCACAATGATTTCTTCCCGGATGACTGCTTTGGCGACCCGAGCCTGTCGACTGGCAGACCCGGCAGACTGATCACGATTAAAGTCGTTGGCTTGCGGAAGAGCATCGAGACGGACATCGCTCGAGATGCTAAAACAGGCAAACCCAGGCGCGAGTTTCGTTCGCGCACATGGGTCCGAGAGTTCTTTGAACACCACAAGATTCAGCCCGGTGACGTTCTGGCTTTGGAGCGCTCGGGCGAGAGGGCCTACCGCCTCTACCCGTTCCACACTGTCAGTACGCGAGAAACGGACTGGCGTTCAGTTCTCGCTCTCCCGCTCAATGGCGACAACCCGACAGTTCTGGAGTTGTTTGCCGGTTGCGGGGGCCTTGCACAAGGATTCAAGCATGCCGGCTTCCAGACTGCATTGGCCGTGGAGTGGGCGCCTGATGCGTGTGAGAGCTTGAGGGCCAACATCACCGACCGTGTGGCTCAATGCGCCGTCGAGGAAATCGACAGGTTCCCGAAGGCTGATGTGGTCGCCGGCGGTCCCCCATGTCAGGGTTTTAGCAATCTGGGGGAACGAGTTCCGTTCGATCCGCGACGGCAGTTGTGGCGGCATTATCTTCGAGCGGTCCGAGACGCCGACCCCATTGCCTTCGTGATGGAGAACGTGCCGCCCCTACTGAAATCCCAGGAGTTCGTCGAGATTCAACAAGAAGCCAAGTCCTTGGGCTACCATGTGGCGTCCTGGGTTCTGAACTCGGCCGACTACGGAACGCCGCAGGCTCGAAAGAGAGCCATCATTATCGGGTTAAAATGCGAGATGCCTACTAAGCCTCTGCAGACCCATGTCAATCCGAAGAAGCGTACGCTACAGACGCAGGATCTTCCCGCATGGCGAACGGTACGTGACGCAATTGGCGACCTCCCATTTGAGCCTACAGGCCGCAACTGGCACATCGGCCGGAATCCAACCGAAATGTCAAAGCAGCGATATGCCTGCGTTCCGCCGGGCGGGAACAGGTTTGACCTCCCGCCAGAGTTGACACCGGACTGCTGGAAGCGCAAGACCAAGGGCGGAACCGACCTGTTCGGTAGGCTTTGGTGGAATCGCCCGTCCGTCACTATTCGCACAGAGTTCTACAAGCCTGAAAAGGGTAGGTATCTTCACCCCGAAGCGGATCGGCCGATCACTCATCGCGAAGCCGCCCGACTCCAGGGGTTCGATGATGGTTTTGTCTTCTGCGGCAGCAAGATCAATGTCGCCAAGCAAATCGGTAACGCTGTGCCCGTTCCGTTAGCGATGGCAATCGGTCGCCACATGGCCATGCTCATCGGCTCTGTGGGTAAGCAACGCGTGTCCGCTCTCGCTCACGCTTAGACAGCCTGTGCGACCAATGAGCAAAGGCCACAAACCGCCTCTGCACTTTTCGGTTTCATTCTTATATCTTGCACCGGAGACCTGATTAGAATGGCTACGCTCGCAACGCTACGCTCCGACTATCATGGCAGGCTCTCGGATGGGCTTCTTTGCTGGAGGAAAAAAGGCGTACTGAACATCGCCGACAGAAGTAGTGACGTGAGCATTGCGATCTCCAAGGGGATTGCTGAAAGAATCAGTCGTAGGCTTCCCACGACCGTGAAGGTCGCACAGACTCTTGGCAGTAGGTTTGGTGAGATCACGAAGGACTTCCTGGACGCTGCCTTTGCTCATCTCCTGCACGTCCGACCCGGCGACTGGGTTTTCTCAACAAGTCAGGCCCGCGAAGGTATCGGCGCCTACACGCAGTACGCGCATCTCTTGGAGGTGCAACGCATACTGAACGAGAACCCGGAACTAAAGACGGCGCTCGGTGGCGACTACTTGGTTACGCCGGACATCCTTGTCGGACGCCGTCCCCTGAGCGACGAAGAGATCAGCGGTGACGATGAGTACCTGAAGGATGCGACGGACATTGCTTGCCAAACACCACTGCGTGCAAGTAACCGCGAAGGTTCCCCCCTCATCTTGCACGCGAGTATCTCGTGCAAGTGGACGATTCGCTCAGACCGAGCCCAGAACACGCGTACTGAGGCGCTCAACCTAATTCGCAACCGCAAGGGCAACACGCCGCACATCGTGGTTGTTACCTTCGAGCCGCTCCCTACTCGACTGGCCTCCATCGCAATGGGAACAGGTGATGTTGACTGCATGTACCACGCTGCATTGCCAGAACTCAAGGCCGCGGTCGGTGAACTTGAGAAGGGGGAGCAGGCCGAGGTTCTCGCCAATCTCATTGACGGTCAGAGACTCCGCGACATCTCTGATCTGCCGCTCGATCTGGCGGTATGACGCTGATGGACCGGCTCTCGAAAGAGCAACGCAGCCGGAACATGGCTCGCATCGGGTCACGCGACACAACGCCGGAACTGACCGTGCGAAGACTTGTGCATCGGATGGGCTATCGATTCCGCCTACACCGCCTGGATCTACCGGGATGTCCGGATCTCGTCTTTCCATCTCGACGCAAAGTGATCTTCGTTCACGGGTGCTTCTGGCATCGCCACAGTTGCCGGAAGGGCAAATCAATGCCCTCAACGCAGGTTGAGTTCTGGACCCGGAAACTTGATGCAAATCGGCGGCGTGACGCCCGGGTCCGACGAGAGCTCGGTCGCGCCGGATGGAAGGTACTTGTCGTCTGGGAGTGCCAAGCAGAGCCCCCCAAGTTGCAGAAACTGGCTGAGCGCATTAGGCGGTTCTTGGACAGCAGCAAATGACTTGACCACGTATTCACCTCGTCAATACAAGGGACCCCTGCCCGCACCCGCGCCCCCCCCCCTTGACAAGGACACCTCACACATCGTATAATCTAGATGTTCCAATTATACGAGGTGACCATGGACGACGCGCAACTGAACTTGACGCCGATCGAATCGCTGGCGCCGGCGGCGGAGTGTTTGAAGGTGCTGGCGCATCCGTTGCGGCTGCGGATGGTGGAAATCATTATGCAGGGCGAGTTTGCGGTGCATGAGGTGGCGGAATTGTGCGACTTGCCCGCCCATCAGGCCTGCGAACATCTGCGGCTGATGAAGGGCCATGGGCTGCTCGACAGCCGCCGGAACGGACGGACGGTGTATTACACCATCAAGGCGCCGCACCTGCCGGAGATTCTGGAGTGCATCCGCCGCAACTGTGCCTCGTAGAAGGACATCCAGTCGACGAAAATCGCGAGAACACGCTCCCCCCAGGGGCAGAACACAGACATCAGTGAGACCACAATGACCCAGCAGACCGAAACACCGGATCGAACACGTATTCTTATCGTCGGCGGCGTCGCCGGCGGAGCGTCGGCCGCGGCCAAGGCGAGAAGGCTCGATGAACGGGCGGAGATCGTCATGTTCGAGCGGGGCGAGTATATCTCCTTCGCTAACTGTGGGTTACCCTACCACATCGGCGGCGATATCGCCGACCGCCGGCGGCTGCTCGTCCAAACCCCCGAAGCCATGACGCAGCGGTTCAATATCGATGTCCGCACGCGAACCGAAGTGGTCGCGATCGACCCGCAGGCCAAGACCGTCACCGTGCGAAATCTGGACGACCCAAGCGAACATACCGAGCGGTATGATAAGCTCATCCTCGCCCCCGGCGCCGAGCCGATCCGGCCGAATCTGCCGGGGATCGACCACGAGCGGGTCTTCACGCTGCGGAACATGCCCGATATGGACGCGATCAAGAAGGTGGTCGACCAGACCGGGCCCCGGCGGGCCGTCGTGGTGGGCGCCGGGTATATCGGCCTGGAGATGACCGAGGCGTTAGTGCAACGCGGCGTGTCGGTTACGCTTGTCGAGCTGACCGACCAGGTGCTGGGAATGCTCGATGCGGAGATGGCGGCGCCGCTGGCTCAGCAGTTGACGCTCCATGGGGTCCAGTTGCGGCTCGGCGTAGGCGTGGCCGGGTTTGCCGACGATGGCGACCGGCTCAGCGTGAAGCTCACCGACGATAGCGCCGTGATGTGCGATCTGGCGGTTCTGGGTATCGGCGTGCGACCGGAAGCGACGCTGGCGGTCGAGGCCGGGCTGGATATCGGCCCGACCGGAGGGATCGTGACCGACGAGCACATGCGGACCAGCGACCCGGACATCTACGCCGCCGGCGACGCCGTCGAGGTGCGACATTTCGTCAACGACGCCGCGGCCGTGATCCCGCTGGCCGGGCCGGCCAACCGTCAGGGCCGCACCGCCGCCGATAACGCCCTGGGCCGGCCGAGCGTGTACCGCAAGACGCAGGGCACGGGCGTCTGCAAGGTGTTCGATCTGGCCGCGGCGGCGACGGGGCTCAACGAGAAGGCCCTGGCGAAGGCCGGAATCGACTTCGAGAAGGTGTACGTTCATCCTCTCAGCCACGCCGGATACTACCCCGGCGCTGCGACGATGAGCCTGAAGCTGCTGTTCGCTCCGGAGGACGGAAAGATCCTCGGCGCTCAGGCGGTCGGCGCCGACGGTGTCGATAAGCGAATCGACGTGCTGGCCGTGGCCATGCGGGCCGGTCTGACGGTTCGCGATCTGCGTGACCTGGAACTGTGCTACGCCCCGCCGTTCGGGTCGGCGAAGGATCCGGTCAACTACGCCGGGTTCGTAGCCTCCAACGCCCTCGACGGCGACGTGGCTCTGTTCCAGCCGGAGCATCTCGATTCGATTGAGGCCGACCAGGTGATTCTAGACGTGCGAACGACCCCGGAGATCGAGGCCGGCGCGGTGGCCGGATCGATCCACATTCCCATCGATGAACTCCGCG
Organism: uncultured bacterium; assembly: GCA_965372365.1. Taxonomy (GTDB): domain Bacteria; phylum Planctomycetota; class Phycisphaerae; order SM23-33; family FEN-1343; genus CBDVCA01. The sequence continues at coordinate 15,917 of CBDVCA010000008.1, read as the reverse complement.
ACCGGCTGGATGAACTGCCGCGAGATAAGGAGTTGGTGGTTCTGTGCCGGGTAGGCCTTCGCGGCTACCTGGGGTGCCGAATCCTCTCGCAGAACGGCTTCCGCTGCCGCAACGTCACCGGCGGCTATACGACCTACACCGCCTATGGCGCCAACCCCACGAACCCCACAGGCCCCGCGGCCGACGCGACGACGTCGGGGTGTTGCAGCGCGACGAAGGAGACGATCATGAACGCCCCCGCTTCGACCCCGCCGTCATCGCCGGTTGTTCGGCACATCGACGCCTGCGGCCTGCAATGCCCCGGCCCGATCATGCAGTTGAAGACCGCCATCGAGGGCGTCGCCGACGATGAAGCGGTGGCGATCGAGGCGACCGATCCCGGATTCGCCGCCGACATCCGGTCGTGGTGCCATAGCACCGGCCATGAACTGGCCGACCTCGCCGTCGAGAAGGGGCGCGTCGCGGCGACGATCGTGAAGAGGGCGGCCGCGGCCGCGACGGAGCCGACCGCCACAAGCGGCGGATCGTCCAAGAGCAAGTCGATCGTCGTCTTCAGCGGCGACTTCGACAAAGCGATGGCGGCGTTCATCATCGCCAACGGAGCCGCGGCCATGGGTAGCGAGGTGACGATGTTCTTCACCTTCTGGGGGCTGAACGTGCTGAGAAGGCCCGAGTCGGTCTCGGTACCCAAGACGCTCATCGAGCGAATGTTCGGCTGGATGATGCCACGCGGCGCCGACAAGCTTACGCTGTCGAAGATGCACATGGCCGGGATGGGCACGGCGATGATCAAGGGCGTGATGAAAGCCAAGAACGTCACGCCGTTGCCCGAGTTGATCCAAAGCGCCAAGGCCGCCGGCGTCCGTTTGGTGGCGTGCACGATGTCGATGGACCTGATGGGCGTCAAGAGCGAGGAGCTGATCGACGGGATCGAAGAAGGCGGCGTCGCGATGTACCTCGACAACGCCGAAAGAGGCAACGTCAACCTGTTCATCTAGAGTCGCGATCGCAATGGGCGCCCGCGGAGGGAGGCCCCTGCTCTTGGACGCCGAGCGGGCTCAGGTGAGTTCTGCGGGAACGGAACTGCAACAGCACGCAGAGACAGCATGGTCTCTGGCGCGCATCGCCAAGCACATTTGCGTAAGACCACTTAGTGCCTGTGGGCCGTCTCGTCGCCGGCGACCGGGTGGTTGGCTTCGGCGTGGCCTTCGGGGGCCTTGACTTTGCAGGTCTTGCAGGTGTTCAGCGTTCCGGGGTTAATCGAGCATCCGGCCGCGGCCAGGGACAACGCGATCAAGGCCGCTGCAATCAGATTCCTCATCAATGACTCCTTCGGTGGCTAATCGTCATCATGCTTGTGTTCGTCCTCGCCGGCACGATGGTTCTTAGCCCCATCACCTTTATCGTCATCTTCCTGCTCGGTCATCGCTGCTTTTTCATCTTGAACGGACGTGGCAATATTTTCCTAATCCAATTACAGTGCTATGCTTGTGAAGTTTACCCGAGCAATAGAACCCCCTGCCCCAAAGGCCCGCTTGGCGCTGAATCGGACGTTCAGATCCTCCGTTGGGCGCCGGAGCATCTGAAATATCCCTCCCGTTGACTCGTTATAGGCGATAGCGGGACTCGGTGGCGGCTGGATTCCATTGGCAGAATCGCCGAGAATGAGTATAGTCAGTTGTGATTGGAGCACTTCGATGAGTGGTCGGCCTTGGCTGGCCGTGGGTTGAAATGAACCGGTCTTTCGGCGTCACGTCACGTTGCGCTAGTAGGAGATGCGTTCATGGGCGATATTCAGACTCAATGCCCCACCTGCCACGCGCAATTTGTCGTTCCCGGTGAGTTCCTCAACAGGAAGGCGCGTTGCAAGCGTTGTGGCCAGGATTTCGTCATCGAGGTTCCCAACCTCGAAGACACGGTGGCCGGATGGCTGGGGGAGGAGTTTGCCGAGAAGCCCGAGACGACCGCCTCGTCCCCGTCAAGCCAACCGACCGGCCCCGCGGCCGCGTCGACTACCCCACCGCCCCCTCCGTCGGCCCCGACTCCTCCGGCGCCCAAACCGCCGGCGATCACCCGACTGACCCGACTGTCCGATGAGACATTAGGTCTAGCGCCGGAGCCGCGAGATTGCCTGACGCTGAGCCACATCGATGAGCTGGGGGCGTTTTTCCTGTTCCCGCCGTCGCTGCTTCGCAACCGGTTGTTCCGCAGTTCGGTGCCCCGCTGCTGCCTCGGCTGCGGCGACACGCGCGATCTGTACACACACCTCGTCCGGTGGCAGAGCGTCAGTAACGACCGGCCGCAGGCGAAGCACGAAGAACTCGATCTGGGAATCGTGGTCAAGACCGACAACCTGCTGTCGCTCAGCGACGACGACCTGTTGGATTCGCTGCCGCCGGTTCCGAATACGCCGCCGCCGTTCGACCAGCCGATTCCGTATTTCATCTGCAATCGCTGCTCGCCGGTGGGCGCCATCATGACGCACGTTCGCCCGACCCCTGACGGCGATGAAACCTGCGAGTTGGGCATCTCCTCGCTCAAACGGGCCGCCCAGTTCCTTGCCCGCAACGTCGGCCGCGACCACGAGGACTATCGGCGCCTCGCCGAGGAGATCAAGAACGGGCGGGCCGACCCCTGGAACACGCTGCCGCTGGCGGTTCGCAACCGCTTGGTCAAATGGTTCACCATCGACGATGATGAGACCTTCATCCATTACATCCGAGACGCCGATTTCGCCAAGACCGAAGGCGGCCAGGCCGGGCTGGTGATTACCAACAAACGGATGGTCTACCACAAGTTCGCGTCGCACCGGGTCATCCCCATGACCGCGTCGATCGAGTTGAAGGTCGATAGCAGCGACAAGGGCTACAAGTTGACGCTGACGGCGCCGAACGTGAGGCCGGCGGTGCTGAATTGCGATCCGACGGTCACCGAAATGATTCGATTCACACTGCATGAATTGAAGGCCAAGTACCGCTTCACGACGTAGCAGTCCGTTGAAAACTGGGGTTCTCCTCCCTTTATGGTGGTTTGCCTGACGCCGTGTTTCACACCATGGCGGGCCAGCCCCGTTAGGGGCGAAAGATTTGTAGCTCGCCGCGGCGAGTCAGGGTCCGCCCCATAGCGTCTCAAGCCCCGTTAGGGGCGACACCTCGCGGCCATACGGTCTGTGTGTCGCCCCTATCGGGGCTTGATCGGGGGGGGGTGCATCACGGTTCCCGGCCCTTACGGACCGGGCTACAAATCTGTCGGCCCTGCGGGCCTCATCGGCAGATTCACTTGAGCGACCTGACCCAATAGCAAGGCCCATCACGCCGCGTGACGTGATGGGCCTTGTTCATTTCAACGTTGTTCGACGACCGGTTACCGATGGAGGAACCAGGGCGTCAGGGCCTCGCCGGCGGAGGGGGGAGCCGTGGCCGTCGCGACGGTGAAGTCGCCGGTATCGTTGGGCCAGTTGGCGCGGGTGGAGATGTACTTGACGCCGGGCTCCTTCCAGACCACCTTCAGGCTTCTGACGGCCGCGAAGCCGAACGGCTCGTGGGTTTCGCCATTGTCGGTCTGAACGTTCTTGACCGTCGCGGCGACAATCGTGCCGGCGGCGACGTTGGAATTGATGAACAGGTCAGCGCCGCCGTAGGACTTACCGCCGACGATGGTGAGCTTCTGGATCTTCGCCAACACGTCGGCTTCGGGATCGATGTAGTTGTCGATGGCGATCGGCAGATCGAGCACGCCGTCGTCGCCGGTGTCAGCGTAGTCGCTCCGGACGCCGGCGAACAGCACGCTGTCGACCATGGCTCCGAGGGTCGCCGTCCCGACCGACCCGACCGACCGGATGACGCTGCTATCGAGCGTTCCGACCACTTTCAGGGTCCCGAGGGCCTTGGCCCGGGGATGGAGGGGATGGGTCAGCGTCACCGCCGCTCCGATCATGTCGGCCTTGGAGGTGAGCCGGTTGACCGCCCCGGCGGTAATGCTAGTCGCTCCGATCGACCCGGCCGTCAGCGACTTGATGGCGCCGAGGACGTCGAGCGTCCCGCCGGCCATCTCGCCGACGACGCTGATCGTTCCGACGACGCCGTCCACATCCCACACGCCGCCGGTCAGATCGCCATGGACTTTCAGGCTGCCCAGCAATGTGGCGGCGTCGCCGTCCAGTTCGAACCCGGCGCTGAAGTCGCCCTTGATCGTGGCGGCGCCGACCTTATCGGCGGTGATGAGGCCGCCTAGCCAGCTAGCGGCCTTGATCGTACCGATCACTCCGGCGGTGACGTTGGTGTTGGTTACGTCGCCCATCGACAGCCGTTTCAGAGCTGCGTCGCCGAGGTCGAGGTCCCAGTTGTTGATCGAGCCGGCCACGCTGAGTGAACCCATCGAACCGGTGATGATCCATGCGCCGCCGGTGATGTCTCCATCGATTCGTGCGGTCCCGAAGGCCTTGCCATCGCCGGCGTCGATGGTAAAGCCGGCTCCGGAATCGCCGGTGATTCGCATGTTGCTCAGCGACTCGGCGTAGATGGCGCCGGCGCCCCAGTTGGCGGTGGTGATCATCTTGACCACGCCGACGGGAGCCCCATCTTCGCCGAACGACGCACTGGTCACGTCGCCGGCGGAGAACAACTTGACTGTGCCGGAGGCGAGCATCTTGAAGCCTTCGACGGCGCCGGCGACCTTCACCGAGCCGATCGCACCGTCAATCGTCCAGTCGGTCGCGGCCAGGTCGTCGTAGATCATATCGCCGGTGACCTTGACGGCTCCGAGCGCCCAGCCGGTATCGACGGCCAGGTCCAGGGCGCCGCTGAAATCGCCGCTGATCGAAAGAGTCTTGATCGAGTCGGCCACAAATCCGCCGCCGATCCAGGAGTCGGCCTTCACCACGCCGATGGCGCCGGCGATGACCGTCGTGTCGGTCGCATCGGAAACGGTGAACATCCTGACGGCGCCGACGCCGAGGTCGAGCGTCCAACCGTTGACCGCCCCGGCGATGTTCAGACCGGTGAGACCGCCGAGCGTCCAGGTTCCGCCGGTGATGTCCCCGCCAATTCTGGCGTTGCCCAGGGCGCCGGTCAGTTCCATTCCGGGGCCGAAGTCGCCGGCGATTCTCAACTGCTTCACCGCCGCGGCGTCGATGGTTCCGGTAGCCCAACTGGCCGCCGTCACCGAGGTGGCGGCGTCGATCAACGTGATGTCGGCGTCGCCGACGATGTTGAAGGTCAGGGTCTTGGCGCTATCGGCTTCGAGCGTGAAGTTGTCTACCGTCCCGCCGACGTTCACCTGGCCGACCGATCCGGTCAACAGGATCCATTCGGTCGGGGCGCCGGCGTCGATATCGCCGCCAATCCGCGCCGACCCGAGGGCGACATCGCCCCGGGCGTCGAGGCCGGACAACAGCAGGTCGGCCTGGAAGTCGCCGGCGCTGGTCAACGATCCGATCCACGTCGCATCGATCACGTCGGCGGTGTCATCGGTATCGAGCCACTGGTTCACCACCAGCGACTTGATCGGCGACCCTGACATGATGCTCAAGTCGGTCACGTCGTTGAACGTCATAGCCGTAGCCATGGGCTTGTCGGCCAAGCCGATCTCGATGACGTGCTGATCGGCCACGTCGTTCATGACGAGCTTGCCGAGACCGCCGAAGAAGCTCATCGTCCCGTCCAGGTCGGTCGTGGGAGCCTGCAGGCCGCCGAGGTCGCCGTCGGTCTCGAATGTTTCGATCGAGGTGACGTGATCGGCTACGGTGCTGATTCGCGCCTGGGAGCCCGCGACGGTGTCGACCAGGTCGATATCGAACCCGCCGGCGTCGGAGAGTTCGACAACGCCGTAGCCGACGCCGGTGAGAGTGAAGGTGACAGGTTCGTCGGCTTCATCCAGAAGCGTCAGCGAAACGTTCTTGTGACCTTCGAAGGTTCCGAACCGCTGCACAAACTGGCGCGGCTCGTCGAGCAGCACCTGGTTGTTGTCTTCGTCCAGTTCCACCACAGCGTCGGTGGTGTCGATCTGCACGAACAGTTGATACTCGGCCTCCAGCGTCAGACCGTCGGGGATCTCCACCGTCATGGCGGTGGTCATCGCCCCGCCGCCGGGGGCGAGGTTCAAGTTCAGCTCCGCCGCGTCGCCAAGAAGAATCGGGTCGCCGCCGGCGATATCCTGTGCGTACACGCCGATGCTGACGGCCGCGACGACGGGCATGTTGCCGTCGTTGATCAGCCGGACCTTGGCGACGGAACGATCGCCGGCGATCACGATCTCGGGCATCGAGAAACCGATCAACTCGCCACGGAGGTCGCGGAACGGGTCGTCCATTTCCGGCCCGCCGATAAGGGCGGTGTTGTTCTGATCGTCGCCATCGGTGATCCTGGCGACCGGCTCGACCACGGCGACCAGGTACAACTCGTCGGCGCCTTCCAACTCCGCCGGGATCGTCACGCTCTTGGTGAAGGTCTTAGCGCTGCCGCCGGCGGCCAGACTCACGAGCGAGGTGAACTGGATCAGTTCGATGTCGTCGCCGGCGACGTTGTCGTCGGAGGCGTATAGCGTCACCATGACCGATCCGTTGGCGGGAATGTTGCCGTTATTGATGACGCTGACAGTCACCGCGCCCTTGTCGCCGGGGAGCACGGCGCCGGCGAAGTTCACGTCGGTGATCTGACAGGTGAGGTCGACAAACGGCTCGACCACGGTGAACGGCGTATCGCCGACGGTGAGGTTATTGGCCTCGTCGCCTTCGGTAATGACCTCGGCGGCGTCGGCGACGACCAGGATGTTGTACTGCTGGAAGTCGGCGTCGGCGGGAATCCGCAACGCCACGTTGTAGACCGTCGAGCCGTCGCCGGCGGCGAGGGTAACCTTACGGGTCAACGTCCCAAGCACGATGGCGTCTTGGCCCACTTGCTCGGTGAGCGAGCCGTAGACCGTCACGGCCACGTTCTTACCGATCATCGGGGTGTTGCCCTGATTGGTCAACGTCACGGCGATGGAGCCCGGAGTGCCGGGCAGCAGAGGATCGGCCAAAGCGACATTGCCGATCGCGGCGACCAGGTCGATCACCTGGGCGGTCACGCCGACGGTCGCGTCGGGCACGACCACGTTATTCACTTCGTTGCTCTCGGTGAGCGTTTGGCCGGCATCGAGCACGGCCAGCAGATAGTAGTCGCCGGTGGCCGCGTCGGCCGGAAGGGTCAGCGAAATCGAGAGGTCTTTGGAGCCGGTCTCCGGCGCCAGCGTCAGTGTGGGCTTGACCGTCGTGATCAGCACGCCGGCTGTCGGGTCGAGCGATTCGCTGAGATAGATCTTAACGGTGACGACCTTCTGGATAATGGACGTATTGCCGTCGTTGGTCAGCCGCAGCAGCATCGTCCCGGAGGCGCCGGCGATGACGGGGCCGGTGAAGCCGGTTTGGACGATGGTTCCGGCCAGGTCGACCACAGGGGCGACCACATTGACGGTCGTCGCGGCGACATCGGTGTTGTTGCCTTCATTGCTCTCGGCCTGAACGACCGTGGCGTCGATATCGGCGATAAGATAGTACTGGCCCGCGGCCATGCCGGCGGGGATCTTCAAGTTGACGGTGTAATTGCCCGTCCCGCCGTCGGCGGCCAGCTTCACCGTGTGGAGCAACTGCCCCACCTTGACGGCGTCCTCGCCGATGGTGTCGGTCGTCGAGGCGTATACCTTGGTGACGATCTGCTTGTTCGATCCGGTGTTGCCCTGGTTGACGACGGTCAGCGACAGTGTTCCGGCGGCGCCGGGCAGAACCGGCCCGTCGTAGCTGACGGCGGTCACGGCGCCGACAAGATCGACCACGGGAGCCTCAACGCTGACCGGCACCGGCCAGGCGTCCTGATTGTTCAGTTCGGACTTTTCGCCGATGAGCTCGCCGGGATCGACCACGGCGAACAGGTAGTAGAATCCCGTCTCGGCCGCGGCCGGGACTTTTGCGGGAACATCGAAACTCGTCGAGGCGTCCAGACCCAACGTAAGCGTTCTGCTCGCCACGCCCACTTGCACGGCGCCCTCCAGCGCCGGCGAGGACGAGGCGTACACCTTCACTACGATCTTGGCGTTGGAGGGAATCGTCCCGGCGTTGGTCACCGTTACGCCCACGACGCCGCTGTCGCCTGACAACACGCGGCCTTCGAACGAAATGTCGTCCATGCTCACCAGCAGATCGACCGCGGGAGTCTGGACAAGCCGTGACTCGCCGGCGTCGACGTTGTTGGCGGTGCTGTCTTCTGCGATGGCGTTGTCGGTGGTCACGACGGCTAGCACATAGTACTCGCCGTCGACGCCGTCGTCGGGGAGCGTGATGTCCACCGTGTAGGTTTCGACGTCGCCGCCGACCATCGTCACGGTGGCCGCGACGGATCCGAGGAGCCCGTCCTCTGCGTCGAACACGGTGTCGTCGGAGCCGTAGATCGAGACGGTCACCTGGCCTTCGGCCGTATCGGTGCCGTGATTGGTCACATCCACGGTCACCGTTCCGCCGTCGCCCCACAGAAGCGGATCGGGCAGATCGTTGACCGAAACGATCTCGGGCGCCAGATCGACGGTGGCGGCGACGGTGGAGAAATTGACCACCCCGGCGGTAGTCAGGTAGGTTGTATAGGGCACGCCGTCGTCATTGACGCCGGAGGCGTCGCCGTTCATGTACAGAACGATGGCCTCGAAGTCGCCGCCGAAGGCCGGATTCTCGGGAGGAACGTAGCTGACGGCGCCGAGGTCGAGATCAGCTTCCAGGCCGCCGTCCTGATCGGCCTGATCCATCACCCCGAATTCGACCCTGTCGACGTTCCCGGGGGCCGCGGGGGTCCATGCGAACGCCAAGTCGGCGGGGGCGACCACTTCGTCGGCGGTCGGCGAGGTGAACGCGGGAATCTCAGACGGCAGCGTCAGGGACGGATCGAACAGGAAGTCGGTAACGACCTGCTCTTGGCCCATGGTGAGACGCAGCGTGTAGGTTCCCGAGCCAAACGCGGCCACGTCGGCTTCGACGTCGCTGAAGACTTCATAGAACCACTCGTGGCCGTACTCATCGTACTCGTCGCCGTCGGCTTCCATATCCATGTGGCTGCTCAGCGTGTACCAGTCGCCGCCGGCGACCTGGAACTCGGCCAGATCGAACCAGTCGCCGGCGGAGCTGCTGAGGCAGAACTCGAAGAAGTACACCGGATCGGGGGCGCCGGCGATGATCCCGACGCCGCGTTCGATGAAGACGTCATCGATCATCGCCAGCGGATCGAATTCACCGGCCGTGGTGAACTGTATTCGTCGTGCGGTGTAATTGGCCACGCTGAATCCGACGCCGTCGGCGTTGGTCAGATCGGGATCGCCGGCGACGAAGGTCAGTTCGGCCTCGTAGGTCGTATCGACCTGGAGTTGGCTGGAAACGAATTCGCCGGCCGTCGGGTCCAGATCGGTTTCGACGACCCACCAGCCGCTGTCGGCCTCGACAACATCCAGCCAGATCACCTCGACGTTATCGTCGCTCGGCGGCGTCCAGGTCATGGCGGCGTTCACGGGCACATCCCAATCGCCGTCGGCGGGGGTGATGAACGCCGGCACCGACGAGGGGGCCGCGAAGTCGGCCGAAAGAACGAATTCGGTCGTTACGACCTGTCCCATATCAGACGTTAATTCCAGCACGTAGGTGCCGAAGCCGAAGTCCAACAGGTGCAGCGGATTGGCGCTTTCGACTTCGAACAGCCATTCGTAGTCGGTCTCGCCGGTTTCGCCCACGCCGTAGTAGGGGTCCATGTCTTCGGTCAAGTCGCGCCACGACCCGCCGGGGGTCTGGAAGCGGGCGTGATCGAACCAGCCGATGTCGGCGCTGGTGAAGCCGAACTCGAAGCTAAGTTTCGCTCCGGCGGAGTCCTCGATGTAGCCGCGTTCGATGAAGACGTCGTCGATCATCGCCAGCGGATCGAACGACTCGATCGTCGAGAATTCGATCATGGTGACGCAGTATCGCCAAACGCTGTAGGGGACACTATCGCCGTTGGTCAGTTCGGAGTAGCCGTTGGCGAAGGCCAATTCGGCCAGATACGGGTTATTCGGCGCCAGGCCTGAGGGGCTGTAACTGGTCACCGAAAGGTCGAGGAACTCATCGACCACATCCTCACCGGACGCGAGATCCTCGACGCCAAGCCACTGAATGGCGACGCCGGCTCCGGCGGGGGAGTCCCACGTCAGCGTCAGATCGACCGGGGCGTCGTAGGCTCCGTCTACGGGCGAGATGAATTCCGGCCATTGGGCGGGCGGCGCGATCACCGCGTCGAACGAGAAGTACGTCGTCACGACCGATTGATCGAGCGTGGTCAATTCGAGGTTGTACAGGCCCGCCGGGAACATCGCGATGTCCTCGACGTTCGGACTGGCCGCCTCGAAGTACCATTCGTTCAGCCACATCCCGTCGGTGTTGGTCTCGGCGGTCATGTCATACCAGTCGCCGGTCGGCGACTGGAAGCGGGCCGATTCGAGCCAGCCGCCGGTGTTGCTGCCGAAGCCCATCTCGAAGATGCACTCGTACCCCTGGCCGCCGGCCAACTGGGCTTCGCCCCGCTCGATGTAGACCCCGCCAATCAGCGTCAGCGGGTTCACTGGCGGCGCGGTGGCGAATTCGATTGCGGTGATGGTGAACATACCGGCGACGAAGGCGACGCCGTCAGCGTTCACACCCTCGGTTTCGATGCCGAATTCCAATTCGGCTTCATACGTGGTGTCGGCGTCCAAAACGGTCTGCGGGGATTCGGTCGTCGACACCGACAAATCTTCGTCGATCAGATCCCAGTCGTCTTCGATGTTGGCCACGCTCAGCCACACGATGTTGACGCCGTCATCGACGGGCGCTTCCCAGGCGAAGGTGACGTCGACGGCGACGTCGGCGGCTCCGTCAAGGGGAGCGACGAACACCGGCGGCGTATCCGTCGCGGCCAGGTCGGCGCTGATATCGAACGACGTGGTGACGGTCTGATCGCCGGCGAGGTTCAGTCTCAACGTATACAGACCCGCGCCGAACTCGGCGGCCACGAGCGGGTCGGTGGTCTCGGCTTCGAAGGACCATTCGAACCATTGGGTCGGTTCGTCATAATCGCCCTGGGGGGCGTACTGCGGGGTCAGGGCGTACCAGTCGCCGCCGTCGATCTGGAAGTCGGCGGTCTCGAACCAGTCGGCATGGTGACTGCCGAGGCCGAAGTCCACGAAGAACACAGCGGGGTCGTCGCCGGCGGCGGGCATCACGCCGCGATCGATGAAGACCTCGTCAATCATCGACAGGGGATCGCCGGTGGAGAAGCTGACGACCGACCCGGCGTAGAAATCGGCGGTGCAGTACACGCCGTCGGCGTTGGACAGTTGTCCGGAGCCCACCGTGTTCACAATCGCCTTGTACCACAGGCCCTCATCGAGCGGAGAGACGACCGCGAATTGTGTATCGGTCGCGTCCAAAAAGGCGTCGGCCCACATTCCGCCCTGGTCGTCCATCACCGACACCGACATCCCGGAGGCGGCCGGATCGGTGATCGGATCCCACGTGACGGTCGGTTGGAGATCGACGCCAAAGGCGCCGTCGGCCGGACTGGTGATCGTCGGGAACTCCGTCGGAATGGCCGGCGGGCTGTCGAAGACGAAGTCGGTCGTGACCGGTTCGCTATCGACGAAGGTCAGTTCGAGCGTGTACGTGGCTCCCCGGTAGGCGTCCAGATCCGCCTCGTCGGCGGTGAACACCTGGTAGATCCAGTCGTAGCCTTGGTCATGGGTGAATGACTCAAGAGTGTACCAGGGGCCGCCGTCGACCTGGAATCGGGCGGTCTCAAACCATTGGGGCTGGGAGCCGGTGAAGCCGAACTCGAAGTCGTGGTGGATCGGCTCGGCGCCGTGGCCGGCGGTTTGGCCGGCCCGGAGGAAGACCATGTCGACCGCCGCGAACGGATCGACCGTGTCGCCGGCGGTCGAGAACCGAACGGCGCTGCCGGAGAAATAGCCGGACATATAGGGGACGCCGTCACTGTTGATCGCCGCTCTGCCGTTGGCGATCTCGATCTCGGCTTCGTAGTCGACTCCGCCGACCAGCACGTTCTGGGCGTATTCGGTGGCGCTCGGATCCAACGACTCGTCGATCATCCACTCGTAGTCGTTGACGTCGCTCACGCTCAGCCAGAGTTCAACGGCGTTGGGATCGGTCACGGGGGTCCAGGCCAACGTCACATCCGGCGCAACCTCCACGGCTCCGTCGGCGGGGGTGATGAAGGTCGGGGTTTGGGCGGGGGCGACGAGATCCGAAGCGAAATCAAACGATGTCGTCACATCTCCGCCGTCGGCGAAGGTCAGCTTCAGCGTGTAGAGACCGGCGCCGAACTCGGCCAGGTCGGCCTCGACGGTCGACTCGATCTCATAGTACCATTCGAAGAAGGGTTCGCCGCCGTCGTCGGGGCTCTCGAACGGGACGGGGGAGTAGCCGGCCGCCAGATCGTACCACGGGCCGCCGTCGACTTGGACGGCGGCGGCTTCGAACCAGTCGGTCTGCCCGCTGAAGAACCCGAACTCGAACTCATACTCGACATCGGCTCCGTCACCGGGGGCGAACGAGCCGCGTTCGATGAACACGCCGTCGATCAACGCCCAGGGGTCGAGATCGCCGGCGGTGGTGAATTCACTGCCGGCCGAGCGGAACGTCCCCACCACGAACGCCACGCCGTCATCGTTGGTCAGCCCGTCCTGGCCGGCGAAGAACGACAGTTCGGCGTAGTACGCCTGGCCGGGAGCCAGAGCGGTCTGCGCGTGGCTCGATACTTCGGGGCCGAAGACCTCATCAATGACGCCCTCTCCGGCGGTCGCGCCGGAGACCCACAGTTCGATCTCGACAATATCAGGATCGGTTACCGCCGCCCACTCGAAGGTGACGTCGATATCAACACCCACGGCGCCGGCGCCGGGCGTGGTCAACGTGGGGACATCGGTCGGCAAGGCAAGATCGCCGCCGGTGTCGGGATCGGTGAAATCGAACAGCGTGGCGACTCGGATCCCGCCGTCGAGGTCGAGCGTCAGGACATAGGTTCCGAAGTCGTAATCGTCCAACGCCGCTTCGTCGGTGTTCGCAAACTCGAACCACCATTCGTAGCCGCCGCCGTCGAAAGTATCGGAATGATTGAAGGTGAACTGCGTTCCGTTGGGGCTCGTAACGCTCGCATTGGTGAACCAATCGGTCTGGGGGCTTTCGAGGCCGAACTCGAAGGCGTAGAGTCCGTCGCCACCGGAGGCGGAGGCGTCGAAGCCGCGTTCGATGAACACCTCACCGATCGGATCGAGCAGACCGGTGAAGGTATTGAAGGTCAAATGGCTTTCGGTGTACTTGGTGATGAAGAAGTCGACCCCTTCGGCCGTCAGGCCTTCGTGAGCGTTGTCGAACAACATGCGGATACCGTAGAGCGAATCCGCATTGAGCGTAACGGGATCGGCGGCCGTAACGGAGGTGTCCTCGATCCACTGATTGGACAGCTCCGTCCAACTCCAGTCCGCCGGATCGATCAGGTGCAGTTCCATTTCCATGGAGGTGACGGCCGGATCGATGATCGATTCCCATTCGATCAACGTATCCAGCGCCACGCCTGACTGGTGCGGGAAGACGGACGTGAACACCGGCGACTGGGTCGGCTGGACAAGCGGATCGCCGTCGGCGGGATTTTCGAAGGTCAGGGATGTGGTGAGAGTTTCCCCGGCGGTGAAGGTGAACTCGAAGACGTACTCGACGTCGTCGTAGGCGACCAGATCGTCCGGGTTCTCGGTTTCGATCTCGAAGAACCATTCTTCGACGCCCCCGCCGGCGTAGGGGCCGCTGAAGGCCTGCCATTGGTCGGGCGCATCGGAGCGGCTGAACCGGGCCGATTCGATGAGCCCTTCGCCGTCCACTTCGAAGCTGATCTCGAAACTGTGGGCGACCGGTCCGCCGTCGGGGTAGGTGTTGACGCCCTGCTCGATGAACAATTCGGAGATGTTATCCAGAGTACCGCTCAACATCAGCCGCGGCTCCAACGACTCCATGCCACTCCAGTGATTTCTTGTCACGACGGTCTCCTTCGCCTCGTAGGCGGTTTAGAGAGATGCACCAGTTCATGGTCCCATGAGATTGCGAACACATCTGGGGAGATAGAGCCCTGGCGGGGCCGGGTCGCCTCCACAGGCGATGCGTGAGCAAACGCGCGGCGCGCAACGACGGGCCTGATCGGGCGTAGCGCTGTGGCCGCACCTTTCTTTTGTCGGCCAGTTCGTGTCCGGTGATTGACAATAGATGTCGGCTGGGAGGAAAAAAACACAGAAGATCAGAAACATTCAAGCGTACCGGCGAACAATCAGAAACGTTCAAGCGTACTGGCGAACATGTCGAATATCTCTAAAGTTGGCGGAATCTGTTATGTGCGGACGATCGGGCCTTGAGCCTGCTTGGACGCATCCTCGTGTGGCCGGCAATTCCGCCTGGAGACAATCCCCTTATCCACAAACGCTTACGTTTACGCGATCCCTGTAAGGCAAGATCCCTTGTCGAGACCTCCGGCAAGACTGTTAAGGACTTTGAACTATGCTGAGAATGAATCTTATCGCGACGATCGTGATGCTGCTGGCGGTTACCGGACTGTGCCATGGGGAAACGGAGGAAGCCGGGGGCTTTTTCGAGCAGGAGACGCTGACCAACAACTGGTTCGGTGTGGGTGAGACGCTCCAAGAGAAGGGTGTTTCCGTCGCTCTTGGCGTTACAAACACCTACCAGTTGAACCTTCGCAACAGCAACACGCTGACGCACAGGCGTTCGGGCCGCTGGACGGGCTCGTACACGCTGGAAATGGAAGTGGATCTCGACAGGCTGATGGGCGTCCCCGGCTTGGTGTACACCTCAGCCGAAGGCAGTTGGTCTGACGGTCTCGACGACTCGTCCATCGGCTCTCTGTTCGGGGTCAACAGCGGCGCCGGCGGGGATCGCACCATCGACCTGACCCAGTTGTACTATGAGTTGGACCTCTTTGAAGAGGCCCTTCGCATCCGGCTTGGCAAGCTGGACATCACCGGCGGGTTCGAGTGCCGCGGCTGCCCGGTGGCGTTCGACAGCAGCATGTACGCCGGCGATGATTCGTTCCAGTTCCTGAACGGCAGCCTCTCGAACAACCCCACCATCCCCTTCCCCGACAACGGGATAGGCGTGGTCGTCTACTACCAGCCCCTCGAGTGGTTCTACGTCTCCGCCGGCGTGGCCGACCAGCAGGCCGACGTCCGTACAACCGGGATGAACACCGCCTTCCATGACGAACAGTACTACTTCACCATCGCCGAAACCGGCGTGGCGCCGCAGATCGATTCTCCCCGCGGCCCCCTGCAGGGGATCTATCGGGTCGGCGTGTGGTACGACGCCCCCAAAGACACGCTCGACGGAATGGCCACCCAAGACGACATCGGCTTCTACGTCACCGTCGACCAGACGGCCTTCCGCGAGAACCAAGACGACGACCAGGGCCTGGCCCTGTTCGGCCGGTACGGCTTCGCCAACGAGGATGTCTCCCAAGTCGAACACTTCTGGAGCATCGGCGCCCAATACCAGGGGCTGATCCCCTCCCGAGACAACGACATTCTGGGCATTGGCTACTCCTATGGCCAACTGAGCAACCAGGGCGGCTTCACCGAGAACAGCGAGATCGTTCGTGAGATCTACTACAACATCGAAGTGACGCCGTTCCTGCGGATCACCCCCGGCCTGCAACTGATCAACAACGCCGGCGGCGTAGACGCCAACGCGACGGTCGCCTCCGTGCGGGCGCAACTGACCTTCTAGCAATCCGTTGAAAAATGGTTCATCCGCGAATAGTGGGGAGCTCTCGTGGCCGAAGCCCTGTTGTTACTAGCCCCCCGCAGTGCGGGGGGTCGCTGGGCGA
>CBDVCA010000007.1:0-43279 GCA_965372365.1 uncultured bacterium | reverse complement strand
GAGCGCATTGTCGCCCAGCGACCCCCCGCACTGCGGGGGGCTAGTAACAACGGGGTGTCGGCCACAAGAGCTTCCCACGATTTGCGGATGAACCTCAGATCAAAGCCACCGCTTCATCGGCGAGGGCATTGGCCCAGGCGTGTAGGCCGTTGAAGATCATTTGGACGCCGACGGTCATGACGACCAGGCCGGTGATGCGGATGATGGCGCCCATGACGTTGAAGCGGGTGAGCAGGCGTGCGATGGACTTGGAGAGCATCATGAACGCGGCGTTGACGGCGATGGCCAGCATGAGCGAGACCATCGGCGAGGCGACGCCGCGGTGGGCGGTGAGTGCGACGCAGGCGGCGATGGTGGCCGGGCCGGCGATCATCGGGCACGACAGCGGCACGATGGCCAGGTCGGCGAAGGCGACGCGGGTTTGCTGCTCGAAGAAGACGCCGCGACGGAGGGCGGTGAATCCGACCCACAGCAGCACGACGCCTCCGGAGACGTAGAGGGAATAGAGTTCGACGTGAAAGACGCGCTGCAGGACGAAGTCGCCGAAGATCATGATGACGACCAGCAGGAGGAATGCGACTAGGCTGGATCGCCAGACGACCGAGGTGAGGTCTTTGGTCTTGGCCCCGTAGGAGTTGGTTGACAAGATGGATATTTTACTGACGGGGTTGATCAGGGCGAGCAGGTACAGCGCATCGACGAGAATCAGTAATATGTACGATCCGGTCGCGAAGCTCAGCAGCATTGGCTCACGCCTTATTCAGATTGTCCCCATGCGTCGGAAAGTGTCCGGCCTGCAATAAGGTGGAACCATCCCCATGGGTAACGTTCGGCGCCGCCGACGCCGCGGGGTCCACGAGGGCGACCGGAGCGACAGCAGCGATTTCGGCGACGGAACACCCGCCGCCTGTCGTGATGACACCTCCGCTCATTGCGCTGGCAAGGGCCTTTCGGTCCGCCGCGGACCTTTATTTCCACGCCGTACACACGCGACGGCAGCCGCCGACCCACGCAGTGATGACAACACTGATAATTGTATCGGGGATCTTCCGGAGGGTCTTTGGCTGATCCCGATTTGCCGAGACCACCGGCCTTTTTGACGAATCCATCGCCAATCGCGAGATCGGCGAGCATCTGTTGTGCTCGGTTGAGGGGGTATTCGACTGGCTGAACAGGGCATACCTCTGAAACGCGCCATTAGAGTGAGAGGGTATGCCGCGAGGCGGCATAGAGAGGAGAACAGAGAGAGTAGAAAGGAGATACGGCCGAGACGACAAGAAGTCAAACGAACCCAAAGTAGGAGAATTCGGAGTATGAGGGGGCGCGAGTCCGGTGACCGGCCTCAAAACGGCCTCCTGGCGGACTCTGGGCCGGAGAATTGCCAGTTTCGGGGGGTGTTGTCGGGCGATATGGGAATACTCCGGGTTCTGACGGGGCGTGCGGGGGCGGGGGGCGACGGCCGCGGGGGCGGCGGGGGGTCGGTCGGTCGCGGAGCCGGGGGTCGGTCGGCCGCGGAGCCGGGGGGGGGGGTGACGGTCGCGGAGCCGGGTACAGGCACCTTCGCTTCGCTATGCTTCGCTGCGGAGCCAGTCCCCTGGATGGCGGGGTCGGAGCCAGTCCCCTGGATAGGCCGCGTCGAGTTTGGTTGCGAATACATGGGTCAATATTCGTGCGGATGCGTATACTCTGCCCCCATGGCTCTACTTGTACACAATTTGGCGCTTGGACTGGATGAAGGCGAAGATCTGCTGGTGGCGAAGGCGGCGAAGAAACTCCGCTTGGCGGCCGAGCGGATCGGCTCGGTGCGAATCGTTCGCAAGAGCCTCGACGCCCGGCCGCGGCACATGCGGTGGATTTACAGTATCGCCGTCGACGTGGCGGCCAAACAGCGGGAAGTGCTGCGTCGCTGCTCCGGCGGCGATGTGCAGGAATTCAAGCACCCGGCTCGCCCTCGGGTGCTTCGGGGCCAAGAGCCGATGGCCGGTCCGCCGGTGATCGTCGGCGCCGGGCCGGCGGGGCTGTTCGCGGCGGTGCTGCTGGCGGAGGCCGGGTATCAGCCCCTGGTGCTGGATCGCGGCCAACCGGTCGAACAGCGCGACCAGGACGTGCGGAAGTTCGTGACCGACCGGACGCTGGACCCCGAGAGCAACTTCGTGTTCGGCGAGGGCGGGGCGGGGACGTACAGCGACGGCAAACTGTACAGCCGCACGCACGACCCCCTGGGCGGCTGGATTCTCGAGCAGTTCGTCGCGTTCGGGGCCGACCCGTTGGTGGCGATTTCGGGGAAGCCGCACGTGGGGTCCGATGAACTGCCGGACATTTGCAGGCGGATGCGCGAATACATCGAGTCGCTCGGCGGCGAGGTTCGCTACGGGGCGCGAGTCGACGGCGTGGAAATGGCCGACGCCAAGGTCCGGGCGATAACCCTGGGCGACGGCGAGCGGATCGGAGCCGGGTGCCTGCTGCCGGCGATTGGTCACAGCGCTCGCGATACGTACAAGATGCTGGCGGCGGCGGGCGTGCCGCTGGCGGCCAGGCCGTTCCAGATGGGGCTGCGGATCGAGCATCCCCAAGGCCTGATCGACCGGGCCCAATTGGGCGCCTTCGCCGGGCGCGAGGACATCGGCCCGGCCGACTATCACCTGGTGGCCCCCGGCGCCGCCGGCGGCGGGCGCGATGTGTACACGTTCTGCATGTGTCCCGGCGGGCGCGTGCTGCCGACCAACCACCAGACCGGGACGATCTGCACCAATGGCGGGTCGGCCGCTCGCCGCGACAGCGGGTGGGCGAGCGCCGCGGTGGTGATGAGCGTGGCGGCCGAGCAGTTTGGCGACGATCCGCTCGAAGGGCTGGCGATGCAGGAGCGGATCGAGCGCGAATGCTTCGCCGCCGCCGGGGGAGACTACTCACCGGGCGCCCAACGGGTGGAGGACTTTCTCGCCGGGCGGGCGTCGGCCGGAGAATTGAAGACGTCGAGCCTGATCGACGCGGCGCCGGTGGATTTCAACCGATTACTCCCCGACTTCCTCGTCGGCGGCCTGCACGCCGGTATGGCCGACTTCGCCAAACGCATCGAGGGTTTCGCCGGCGGCGAGGCGATGTTCCTGGGTCCGGAGACCCGGGCCAGTTGCCCCGTGCGGATCGTCCGCGACCGCGAGTCTCGCGTGTCGCCGGCGGCGGATAACCTCTACCCCATCGGCGAGGGGGCGGGCTACGCCGGGGGCATCGTCTCGGCGGCCGTCGATGGACTGCGATCGGCCGAGGCCGTCATTGGGAGGTACGCTCCGGCGAGGTGAACCGAAGGCCGAGGGGGAAGCTGGACGGCGAAATACGAAATACGAAGCACGAAATACGAAACAAATCCGAATACGGCAAACGGCCAAGGCTCTAAACGACGACCATTGACCCATCGTCATCAGCTGGCGTTTCGGTCATTCATCCGTTTGCTTCATTCGTGCTTGTTTCGTATTTCGTATTTCGATATTCGTGCTTTCCAGCGCCCACCAGGGCCGTCATGCCGCCGGAAGGCGCCCTGACCCAAGGAAAACCAAGCCTTCCCCGTGAGCCTACGGTTTAGCCGCGGCTCCGGCGGTTTCCAGTTGCGACTGCTGCTTCAGCAGGGGGTCGATGAGCGTCAGGTCGGCCCGGTTCATCAGGTCGTGGAGCATTTGCGTTTGCATCTGCCGCGTGAGGCGAGTGGTGATTTCGGCGTGGAGTTGGTCTTTGACGTCGGTGAACTTCACCTCGGTCTCAGGCGCCAGGGTCCCGACGCGTTGGATCAGGTGGAAGTACTTGTCGACCCGGATGATGGTGCTGGCCTGGCTGTCGGCCAAGTCGAACGCGGCCCTGCGAATAGCGACCGGGACCATGCGATCATCTCGGGAGAACGGTGGGATCATCCCGCCTTGGGCGGCCGATTCGGTCAGCGTCGACCACTTGGCGGCGAGGTCGGCGAATTCCTCGCCGGCGGCCAGCGCCGCGAGGATCTTCCGGGCGTCGGCGGCCGACTGGCACTGAATCAGGCGGATCTGGACCTTCAGCCCGTGGCGGTTATTGAACTCGGCGGTCAGCATCTCCTCGGTGACCTGCACCCGGGCGACGGCCATCTTGCGGAGGTACGCGTTTCGACGCATGCCGGCGTCCCACTGGATGCGGGGGACGCCCTTTCGCGGCAGCAGTTGGGCGAGCAGCGACTCCTGCTGGGCGGGGGTGATGTTCGGGTTCATCTCCTGCAGCGTCAGCGTCGTCTCGGCGGCGACGTCGGCGTCGCTGATCGTAATGCCCTCGGTCGCCGCGGCCTGCTCGACGACGACGGTGCCCACCAGATGATTGATCGCCGTGGTTCCGTGGGCGCTGACCAGCCAATGGTGCAGCGTGTCCATGCCGATCGCCTGGCCGTTCACCATCGCCGCCATCTTCGAAGCCGCGGGCTTGGCGATGGGCGCGGCTTCGACCCGCGGGACCGGAGCCGCGGCGATCTGCGCCACCGAAGTATCGCATCCTGCGAGGGTCAGCCCCAGAACACCAACGGTCAACAGCGATATCAGTTTCATCTGCATAGTCATCCTCGTGAACGCACTGGAAGGCCAACGACACCCCACCAGAGTAGTGATCGTCGCCTCATGAGTCAACCGCCGCCCCGTTGGCGGCGCCGACGGCCGATCATGAGATCGCCCGCCCGGTTCGCCCGGTCAGTACGGCCAGCGACGGGATCAGCAGCGGGCGGATGATGAAGGTATCGATCACCATCCCTACGGCCAAGGCGAAGCCCAGTTGCACCAGTACGCCAAGGTCGCCGGCGGTCATGGCGCCCAGCGTCGCGGCCATGATGAGGCCGCAGGCCGAGATGATGCCGCCGGTGGCCTCGATCGCCCTTCGCGCCGCCTTCGCCGGCGAGCGGGTTCGGCCCTCGACGGCCAGGCGGGTCATCAGGAAGACACTGTAATCGGTTCCGACAGCCACCATCACGACAAAGAGGAACAATTCGACCTTCCAGTCGATCCCGTCGGCTCCCAACGCGGCGAACACCCACGACGTGGTCCCCAACGCGGCCAGGTATCCCAGAACCGTACCGCCCACCATGAAGATCGCCAGAACCACGTCGCCCACCAGTATGAGGACCACGACGGCGATGACCGCCAGCGCTGCCGCGGCGACGCGACGGAAGTCGTTCCGCGTGACCGAGCGGATGTCCATCATCTCAGGGGTGATGCCCGCCAGGTGGACGCGAGATCCGGCCAGCGGCGTTCCGGCCATCTCCGCTTCGATCCGGCGACGAAGCGAGACGATCGCGGCCGTCGCGGCCGGGCTGAAGGCGTCGTGGGTCATCACCACCTCCATACGCATCGCCCGCCGGTGAATGTAGGAGTCTCTGGCGACGATCGACGTGATCCTTCGCGCGACGCCATCAGCCGGTCCGGTCAGTATCCGGCCGATATCGGCGAGCCCGAATGGTTTGGCGGGCGCGAATCGCCTGTCCGTCCGGGTTCCGATCGGAGCGGTCGCCGAGCGGACGTCGGACAGGTCGGCCGACTTGGCGAGTCGGGCGGTCAATTTATTGGAGAGTTTCACAAACGTCTCGGCGTCAACGTCCTCGGGCGCCTCGATCAGCACCCCGACCGGGGCCAGTTCGCCTTCGGTCCAGTGGCGGCCGATCACCGCCGCCCCCCGCATGGCCGAGTAGGTCGGCTTCAGGTCGGCCAGTACGTCGTACGACCACGTCATCCGGCCGGCTTGCAGGGCCGGGGCGCCCAGCAGGATCAGGGCCAGGGCGAGGGTGGTCTTCGGCCGGTTCGTTACGAACGATGCGATCGCCGGCCAGATGGGGCCGTGATGCGTGTAGGGCCCGCGTCGCTTGCCGGGCCAGAATAGCCGCGTACCCAACGTGGCCGCCAGCGCTGGAACCAGCGTCAGTGCTGCGGCCGCCGCTACGGCCAGCGCCGCCGCGGCCGTCGGGCCAAGGCTGCGGAACAGCCCGTATCGCGCCACCGCCAGCGTGCATAGCCCGGCGATGGTGATGGCGGCCGAAGCGGCGATGACCGGGGCGGTGGCCAGCCAACTATCGACCGCCGCGGCCGTCGGCGGCCGGCCCATGCTGAGTCGTTCGCGATAGCCGGCGAGGTAGAACAGCGAGTAGTTCACCGTGGCTCCGAAGAGCAGCACGTACAAGAAGAGTCGTTCGACGGCCCCGACGTGGATCCAGATCATCGCCGCGGCCGTCATTCCACCGGCGGCCGCGGCGGCGGCCATGGCGACGGCGGCCAGCGCGATCGCTGCGAGGACCGGCGCCCGGTAGGCGATCAGCAGAATACCCACGACCGCCGCGACCGCCACCGGCAGCGTTTGGCGTTGCGACCTGCGGGCCGCCTCCGCGTAGTCGTGTTCGAAGGCCGCGGTCCCCGTCACGGCCTTGGAGAGCCCTTGGGGGGTCTTGGTGGTCTCGACGATGTACTCGACGTGTTTGGCTACGTCGACGGCCCATAGCGAGATTCGGTCGGCGGGGATTTGCACGGTGACCAGCGCCGCCTGACCGAGGCCCCGGCGGGGCTTGGAGATCATCGCCGGTCGCAGCGCGCTGGTCTGCACGGGGCTGAGGACTCCCAGGCGCCCCACGTCGATCCGCCGGGCGTAGGGGCCGGCCTCCGGATCGGTGATGCGTCGGGAGATCGATCTCAACGCCGCCAGGTCGGCCCGGGTCAGCGACTCGACCTTGGCCGTCGCCGGGTCGTCGGCCCGTTCCACCGTCACCACCGCCTGGCTCAGCCCGGCGGCCAGGGGGAAGTAGGCCCCCAGGGCTTCGGTCGCCTCGCGGCTGGCGGCGTCGGGGGGCAGCATCGGCGTTCGTCGGGCGTCGCCGCTGGGCGGTTCGGCGGCCGAGCCGGCCAGCACCACCGCCGCGACGCCCCACGCGACCAGCACCGCCACGCGCCGTTGCACCAGAATGTCGGCGATTCGTCTGAGCATACCTGTACCGAGAATCTAGCCTCACCGCTCGCCCCGAGCAAGCACGCATTCGCCGACAGTCGGCGGGAGAACCGTTTTCCCATCCAAACCGCATCGCTGAACCGTGCGTATCACGGGTCTGGGCGTGCAGGGGCGTTCTGGAGCCGTTGCAGATGAAGGTCTGAACCGAAATGGACGATATCTTGCATAGTGGCCATCTGGCGCTTACAATATAGCCAGATGGCTAGATAAGGAATCCTATGGCGACAACATCGAAATCCAAGACGGTCTCACGGGCTCCCAAGCGGCGCAGCCGCGGTCGAAGTCTTGGCCTCCGGACCGATGACTCGGTGAAACTGGTTCACATGGTCCAAGAAGGCTTCACGTTCGCGAAACTCCGGACGTTCCACAGGGCCAGCGGGCTGCCTCTGGAGAGGATTGCTCGGGCCGCCAGTATTCCCAAGCGGACGCTGACTCGCCGGCAGGCGGAAGGGCGGCTCCACCCCGATGAATCGGACCGGCTGTTGCGTGTAGCGAGGGTGTTCGATCTTGCCGTGGATCTGTTCGAGGGCGACGTAACGGCCGCCCGGCAATGGATCGAGAGGCCGCAGGTAGGGCTTGGGGGCGCGCAGCCGCTGGAGTTTGCATCCACCGATATTGGCGCGCGTGAGGTCGAAAAACTCATCATCAGGCTCGAACACGGAGTGCTCGCATGACGGTAAGCGCCTGGCGGATTGTGAAGGCCAAACACGGGGCCTCCGCATTCCTGGGCGAGGGCGCCAAGGCGGCCGGCGGCCGCTGGAACAGCCCGGGCGTTGCTGTCGTGTACGTGGCGGGGACCGCCTCGCTGGCCATGCTGGAGATGCTTGTTCATCTTCAGGCCGAGGAATTGCTGAGTCGCTATGTGCTGTTCGAGGCGACCTTTGATGAGAGTCTGATCACCAGGGTCGCCGGCAAGGATTTGCCCCGGACCTGGCGGAAGTCGCCTCCGCCTCCTGCAGGGCAGCGGATCGGAGATGCGTGGGTCCTGGCGAGCCGTTCGGCGGTCCTGAGAGTTCCCAGCATCATGGCGGCCGGGGAGTTCAACTACCTTCTCAATCCAGTCCATCCCGACTTTGCCAAGATCCATATCGGCCCAGAGCAACCGATGGCGTTCGATCGGCGCCTGCTGAAAGAGCTTCCGAAGTGATGCGAGTTGGCGGTACGGGGGCGGCCTCCGGTACGTTCGAACCCGATCTGCAGGCTCACGACGGTCGGCGCGTGATTCTCTCTTGTTCGCGGCGGCGGCGGCGACTATCGTTGCATCGCAATGGCTGACCGGCCCCGAGACAACGCGATTTGCCTGTATGCGACGGATTTCAGCGAGACGTCCCAGGTGCTGCACATGCTGACCCGGACGGCCGGGGTCGTTCATCTGCTGGCCAAGGGCTCCAAGCGTCCCAAGAGTTCCACCGGCGGGCGGGTCGACCTGCTCAGCGAGGGCGAGGTCGTCTACATCCGTCCGAGGGGCGAGGGCCTCGCCACGCTGGTCGAATTCGCCGAGTCGACCAATCATTCGGCCCTTCGCGGGCGCCTGCCGGATCTGAACGCCGCATTGTATATGCTGGAAGTTACCCGGATGCTGCTGGCCGAGCACGACCCGCATCCGCCGGTGTTCGATCTGCTCTCGGCGGCCTTGGCCCGGCTCGACCGCCCCGAGGCGCCTGTCCGAGCGGTGTTGGCCTATTTTCAATGGCGGCTGCTTCGCCACGTGGGGCTGCTGGGAGATATGGACCGCTGCCTCAACTGCGGCGGCGCCGTCGGCGGCCGCGTCACCTACTTTACCAGTCGCGAGGGCGGGTTGCTGTGCCGCGATTGCGAAGGCGGATGGACCGAGAAACGCTCCGTGACCGACCACGCCCTCTCGGGCATCGCGGTGCTGACGGCCATGGAAAGCCGCCGGCCCGCCACGCTGGACGATCTCCAGGCCGACGCCGTGATGGATCTGCTGGTCTATCATCTCGGCTACCAACTCGGCAAGACCCCCAGGATGCTCAGGTATATTCGGCCCGAAAGGTGAGGGAGGATTGACGATTGACGATTGACGGTTTAACGGCAACGGCATATCGCGGGGCGTCGTCTGTTGTCGGCCGTTTGCCGTCGGCCGTTTGCCGTTCAATCGAAAATCGTCAATCGGCAATCCTCCTCTCTCGGTCCCCCTGATATCTTCATTGTGTTGCAGGCGACCATCGAGACTGTATAATCATTGGGCGAATGGATTCGCTGCCGGGCAGAGGCACAGCTTGTTCGCCCGTAGCTGGTTACGATTGTTCCGTAAGCGAACCGGAAAGGCCGCGAGCACTGATGAGACGACTATTCGTACTGGCGCTGACGTTATTCCTGCCGGCTGGCGGGGCAATCGTGACGGCCGAAGAAGCCGTATTCGAGGGTGGGCAGTGGGTCGATTCGGCCCCGGCGGGCTCCGATACCCCTGAAGGGAAGCTGGCCTTGGCCCGCAAGTGGCTCCGCGAGCAGAAGCCTCGTAAGGCGCTTGGCGTAGCTGAGGATATCGTCGACGATCACCCCAACCATCCCGTGGTCGAAGAGGCCATGAACATCGCCGGCCAAGCGGAGATCGACCGTCGAAACTGGTGGGACGCCTACGGCTGGTACGAGAAGCAGGCCGGTCAATTCCCGGCCGGCCCGTTGTTCGAGAACGCGATGATGCGTGAATCGCTGATCGGCGAGGCGTTTCTGGCCGGCGAGAAGCGATGGCTGTGGGGGTTCATCCCGCTGGGGATGAAGGAGGAGGCGATCGAAATGCTCGATCGCGTCGCCGAGCGAATGCCCGATACGCCCTTGGCCGAGCGGTCCCTGATGCGGGTCGCCGACTATCTGTACCAGCAGAAGCGTTGGCAAGAGGCCGCCGACGCCTACCAGCAGTACGAGGAACTGTTCCGCGGTCGGTATCGTTCGCGAGAAGCAGAACATAAGGCGGCCAACGCCACGTACAACCGTTTCCGCGGCGTCCAGTGGAGCGACACCGCCTTGGTCGAGGCCGAGCAGCGTTTCGTGGCCTATATCGCCCGGTATCCGGTGGGTCCGGAGCATTCGGAAGTGGTCGCCACGCTGGCGGAGATCGACGATCTGAAGGCCGAGAAGGAATATCGCAGGGCGCGATTCTACGAGCGCGTCGATCGCAGCGTATCGGCGGCCTTCTACCATCGCAAGGTCATCGAACGGTACCCGGGCTCGCGGTGGGCGGCCAGGAGCGCCAAGGCCCTCGAACGTAAGGTGGTTACCCGATGACGGCCATGACCTCGGCGCTTAGGATGGCGATGGTTTTGTCGCTGCTGGCAGCCGCGGCGGGTTGCTCGATCGACCCGTCGGCCGGCTATACGACCGCCAGTCTATTCGCCCAAGACATTGAGTCGGTGGCGGTTCCGATCTGGAACCGAGACACCCGTGTGTTCCGCCGGGAGTTGGAAACGCGCCTGGCCGAGGCGCTGGTCAAGCGAATCGAACTGGATACCCCGTATAAGGTGACCGATAAATCCAGAGCCGACACGATCCTGACCGGGACGATCCTGACGGTGAAGCAGCGTGTGCTGGGGGTGAATCCGGATCTGGGAACGGCGCGGGATGTTGAATTGCAGATGGTTGTGTCGTTTGCCTGGACGGACCTTCGAACCGGAGAAGTTCTGGCCGAACGAACCAACTTTGTATCCGCCGGCGTATATTCTCAGGCGGAGCCGCTGAATGAAGACTTCTTTTGGGGCTCCAGCAGTGCGATTGATCTGCTGGCCCAACGGGTCGTGCAGACGATGGAAAAGCCTTGGTGACGGCTCGGACATGGTCGTAAGGACGAGTCTCGCGCTTCGCTTGACGCGGGAACCTCGGAAACCGGAGAGCCACTTGTGAGTGAAGGTATCGATGCCTGACGATATGCCGCCGAAGAAACCTGACCCCAACCGCCCCGGCGGGGATGGGCCGCCGCCGGTGAAGTTCAATCGCAGCCTGATGGGCTGGGTTGTGTTCGCCGGATTGGCGATGCTGCTGATTACCATGGTCTTCCAGACGCTGCAGAAGCCGAGCGAAGAGATCTCCGCCGACGTCTTCTGGACCTTGGTCGGCAACGGCCACGTCGCCAGGATCGTCGCGCGCGAGGCGTCGATCGATGGCGAACTGCGCGAAGATATCCCCGCCGATGAGGTCGATGCGCCCCGGAAGTTCACCTTGGAATACCCCGTGGCGCGGGCTGTTGAGAAGTTCGAGGAGAAGATCCAGGCGGCCCCCGACACCATCGAGGTCGTATACAAGTTCGACAGCGGGATGTGGGCGGTCCTCGGGAACCTCATCCTGTGGGTGGTTATCGTTCTGGTGATCTGGTTCTTCATGTTCCGGCAGATCCGCGGCGCCGGCGGCGGGGGCGGCATCCTCGGCAATTTCGGCCGCAGTCGCCATCGGGTGCAGCGGAAGGAACTCACCGGTACGACGTTCGACGACGTGGCCGGCATCGAGGAGGCCAAGGATGAGGTCCACGAGATTATCGAGTTCCTCAAGAACCCGCGACGCTTCCAACGGCTCGGCGCCCGCATTCCCCGCGGCGTGCTGCTGGTCGGCTTGCCCGGGTGCGGCAAAACGTTGCTGGCCAAGGCCATCGCCGGCGAGGCCGAGGTGCCGTTTTTCAGCATTTCCGGCAGCGATTTCGTCGAGATGTTCGTCGGCGTCGGCGCCAGCCGCGTGCGAGACCTGTTCAAGCAGGCCAAGGAAAGCGCCCCGTGCATTATTTTCCTCGATGAGATCGACGCCGTCGGCCGCAAACGCGGCGGCGGCTTCGGCGGCGGCGGCCACGACGAGCGCGAGCAGACCCTCAACGCCATTCTGGTCGAGATGGACGGCTTCGACAGCGACGACCAGGTGATCGTCATCGCCGCGACCAACCGGGTCGACGTGTTGGACCCGGCCCTGACGCGTCCCGGGCGGTTCGATCGCGAGATCACCGTCCCGCTGCCCGATATCAAGGGGCGCGTCGATATCCTGAAGATCTACGTCGAGAAGGTGACCTGCGGACCGGACGTCGACCTGACGCGACTGGCGAGGGGCACGCCGATGTTCAGCGGCGCCGACTTGGCCGCGTTGGTGAACGAGGCCGCTATCGCCGCGACCATGGCCAACAAGGAGTTTGTCGACCAGTCGGATATGGAAGAGGCCCGTGACAAGGTTCGCTGGGGCCGCGCTCGCAAGAGCCACGTGGTCGACGAGCGTGAGAAGGAAATGACCGCCTACCATGAGGCGGGTCATTCGCTCGTCCAATTGCTCTCCCCCGAGGCCGACCCGCTTCACAAGGTGAGCATCATCCCCCGCGGGGTCGCCGGCGGCGCGACGTTCACGCTGCCGGAGAAGGACCGCCACATGTACACCCGCAAGTGGTGCGAGGCCTTCATCGGCATCGCCATGGCCGGGCGGATCGCCGAGGAGATGTTCTTCGACGACGTCGACAGCGGAGCCGCGTCCGATATCTCCCAAGCCACCGAACTGGCCCGGACGATGGTGATGGACTGGGGTATGAGCGACGAGTTGGGATTCGTCCGGTACGCCGGGGCTTCCAACGGCATGCTGTCGGAGTTGGGCGCCAAGGAGTATTCCGACAAGACCGCCCAACTGATCGACGCCGAGGTCAAGCGGATCACCGACGAAGCCGAGAAGGTCGCCCAGGCGATGCTCCAAGCCAACCGCGACGTACTCCAACGCATCGCCGAGGCGCTGCTGAAATACGAAACGCTCGGCGCCGACGAGGTCCAGCAAATCGTCGACGGTAAGACCCTCGACAAGCCCACCGTCGGCGACCTTCTGGCCAACGAACACGCCAAGCACCACGGCGGCGACCCGGACCCGGCGGCCGAAGCCGACGACCCCGACGCCCTTCCGCCCGACGCGGATATCGCCCCCGACCCGGCGTGATCGGCAGTTTCAGGTATGCAGAGGGAAGGGATTCCGGACGAAACGGTTGGCAGAACGCATGGGCCGTAGCGGTGTTGTGCTTGCTTTTCGGTAGCCGGCCTGTTTTCATGGGCCTCGGAGATGCAACGCTTCGGCGAGATCGCAGGGCTTCTGGTTGTCTGCGGACAGAAGTAAGTTACAGGTGAAACTCACATGATCCGGTCGCTTAAAATCGATGGCTACAGATGTTTCAGTGAATTCCGAGTTCAAGGGTTGGCTCGCGTCAACCTCCTGGTGGGAAAGAACAATTGCGGCAAGACGGCGTTTCTCGAAGCGGTTGAGTTGCTCACGGCGCCTTCGCCCATCAGGTCTGCGGTATCCATTCTGCGCCGAAGGGATGAATCCACTTCCGACATGGTTGATGAACGGAAGGTGCGAGAGTACGAATTCGCGCATCTGTTTCCTGGGCATGACCTACGACCTGGTACCCAATTCGATGTTAAAGCCGCAACGGATGATGGAGAGGTGCTCGTTTCCTGCAGCGCGGACCGGCTTGAGCCCGAAGAGGAAGATGGCCTATTCGAAGAGGAAGAGATTGCTCTCGAACCTCTGGGCATTGTAGCTTCTTCCTCTCGTCTCGATGGCTCTGAGCGTGTCCGGTTGACCCCGCGTGGCGCATTGACATACGAACAGTTGCGGCGATTGCCTTGGCGAGTGCCGGGGGAATCTCGATCCAATCTGTATCTTCCACCAGGTTCACTTGACGCTGGGCAAGTTGCGAACCTCTGGCGTGAGATAGCATTAAATCCTGAAGAAGAATTGGTCATTGATGCAGTCAGGATTTTGTATCCGGGCATAGAGAAGCTGGCGTTTGTTGGCGAATCCGCCCGATTCCACAGAATGGGTCGCGGTGGTATGGTTGTGAAACTGGAAGGATCCACGGTGAGGGTTCCCATCGGGAGCCTAGGAGATGGAGTCTGGCGAATGCTTGCCTTGGCCCTTGCCTTGGTGCGTTGTCGAGGTGGCGTTCTTCTTGTCGATGAGATCGATACCGGGTTCCACTTCGGGGTCATGGAAGATATGTGGCGGATGGTATTGGACACGGCGCGAAGGCTCGATATTCAAGTGTTCGCCACCACACACAGTTCGGATTGCGTGACAAGTCTTGCAAGGGTCTGTGATGATTGCGTCTCAGGCGAAGTGAGCCTCCAGCGAATCGAATCCGAAAGGGGGGAGGCTGTGAGCTTCTCTCAAGACCAGATTCGAGTCGCAGCGGAGAATCAGATCGAGGTGCGTTAGGGCGTGATTATGAAGAAACTGCTGGTTGAGGGTAAGCACGATACACACGTCGTCACCGGGGTGATGGGCAAGTATGTCCTTGAATGGCCTGTCACGATCAAGGGGTGTGGTGGTATCGAGGGACTGCTTGAGCCTTCATTAATCCCAACGTATCTTAAGGGATCGGGTCTCAGTGCCGTCGGGGTCATCCTGGACGCCGATGCCGAATTCGAATCAAAGTGGCGCCGCCTTCGTGCTCGCTGTCTCGGCGCATTCCCCGATCTTCCATGCGAGTTGCCTGGGGAGGGACTGATTCATATCAGAGAGGGTCTTCCCAGGTTCGGGGCTTGGGTCATGCCTGATAACGGCTCTCCCGGAACGCTGGAGACCTTCCTCGGTGCGTTGGTCCCGGATGATCCAGGCGAGCTATGGGGGTTTGCTGAAAACGCTACGCGCGAGGCCAAGAGCCATGGCGCTCCCTACAAACACGTCCACGTGGAAAAGGCCGTACTCCGCTCATGGTTGGCTTGGCAGAATCCTCCTGGGAATCCCTTCGGGACTGCCTTGAAGGCGGGGGCCCTTGATGCGAAGCTTCCGGCGGGAAGACTGTTCGCGGCATGGGTCATCAAGCTGTTTGAGCTGGACCCGATACCGGGCACGTTTGGGGATGTGCCACTTGACGATGCTTGAACATCTGACCAAGTGATGAAGATTGACGATATCCTGAACTCCCATCGCACACGCACGCCTGTGGTGATGGGCATTTTGAATGTTACGCCCGACAGTTTCTCCGATGGCGGGCGGTTTCTCGACGCAGCGACGGCGGTCGAACACGCTGGGGCGATGATCGCTGCGGGGGCTGATGTGTTGGACGTGGGGGCCGAGTCGACGCGTCCGGGGAGCGAGCGGGTCAGCCCCGGCGAGCAGATCGCCCGGCTGGAGCCGATCCTCGCGGCGGTGTGCTCGCTTGGCGTTCCGGTCAGTATCGACGCCACCTCCACTTCGGTCGCCGCGTTCGCGTTGGACGCCGGGGCGACGATTCTCAACGACGTTTCGGCCGGCAGGGACGATCCGGAGATGTTCGCGCTGGCCGCCGAGCGGGGGGCGCCGCTGATTCTGATGCACATGCTGGGGAAGCCCAAGAGCATGCAGGCGGCGCCGGCGTATGACGACGTGGTGGCGGATGTCCGGGATTTCCTCGCCGAGCGGGTCGCCGCGGCCGTCGCCGCCGGGGTGGCCGAGGGCCGTTGCATCGTCGACCCTGGCATCGGGTTCGGCAAGACGCTCGGGCACAATCTGGCCCTGCTGGCGTCGTCGGCCGTCTTGTGTGAACTGGGGGTTCCGGTGTTGATCGGCGCCTCGCGGAAGCGATTCATCGGCGAGATTACCGGCGTTTCGAACCCGATCGATCGGATGGCCGGCTCGGTGGCCGCGGCCTGTTCGACGTACCGCGACGGAGCCACGATTTTCCGCGTGCATGACGTGGCCGCCACACGCCAAGCTCTGGACGTGCTGCGGGAGATCGTCCGCGCCGCCCGGTAGGTGAGGCCGGGCGCATTTCGACTGGCCTCGAGGGGGTGAATGAACCGATCTAAGTGATGATTGTACAGTATGGATAGAGTCCCCGCGCGCGGGGCCGACCGGATCCAGCCATGATCGAGCAGATATACCGCTACATCATCCGAATCAGCAGCGAGCCGGGAACCGTCATGATTCAACTGGTTCTCATCGGCTTGGTGGTGTGGTGGGCGATTCGCTTTCTCCGGGGCACCCGGGGCGAGTGGCTGTTCAAGGGAGCCGCGTTGCTGTTGGTGGTGGTCTACATCTTCATCCGGCTGCTGCCGACCGGCGGGGGGTGGGACCGGCTGAATTTCCTGTACGGCAGATTCCTCTTCTTCGCGCTGCTTGCGCTGGTGGTCGTGTTCCAGCCCGAACTGCGTCGCGCCCTGATGCAATTGGGCCAGACGCGGCTGTTCCGCACGCAGACCGGGCGCGTGGAGCGGATGATTAACGAGTTGTGCAGGAGCGTCGATTACCTCAGCCGCAATAAGATCGGCGCCCTGATCGCCGTGGAGCGGCAGGTGGGTCTCGGCGCCCTGGTCGAGACGGGCGTGCCGCTGGAGGCGAGGATTACCGCCGAGTTGCTCAATACGTTGTTCTATCCCGGCAGCGTGCTGCACGATATGGGCGTTGTGATCCAGGAAGGTCGGCTGACCGCGGCGAACGTGCAGTTCCCGCTCGCCGAGAG
Organism: uncultured bacterium; assembly: GCA_965372365.1. GTDB lineage: Bacteria > Planctomycetota > Phycisphaerae > SM23-33 > FEN-1343 > CBDVCA01. Next base: position 26,889 of record CBDVCA010000007.1, on the reverse strand, counting down.
CGGAGCCACCGACGCCTCCTTGGGCAGTCGCCACCGGGCGGCGCTAGGGCTTAGCGAAGAGTGCGACGCTGTGGTGATTGTCGTCAGTGAAGAAACCGGACGCGTCTCGCTGGCCTACGACGGCCAGCTTTCGGTGGGCGTGGCGACCGAAGGTCTCAAAGAACTGCTCGAAACCCTGCTGTTGCCCCGGGCGGCCCCGGCAGGCGGCGCACAGGACGATATCGATGGCGATGACTAGCTCATCTAGGACGCCGACTGGAGTAAAGCGTAGCCAGCCTTTGACCAAGGCGACGTGGCTGTCGCGGCTGCGCACGTTCGGCTGGGTGTCGTTCATCACCGTACTGGTCTTCGTCTGGGCCGACCTGGAGCAGACCAAGAGCGAGACCATCACGGTGACCCTTCGTGTGACGCCCCCCCCCAACAGCGACATGCGGATCGCCCAGCCCGGCCCCGACGGCGTCAAGGTTCGCTTCAGTTGCCGCGGCGGGCAGGGGCGGATCGAGGAGTTTCTCCAGGAACTGGCGGCCGACGAGATCCAGGGTCGCGACGTCAGTTGCGTCGTCCAGGCCGATCCCGATTGGGCGCCGGGGGAGTATTTGATCAATGTCGTGGCCGAGTTGAACAAGTGGGACCGTCTCCGCAACGCTCACCTGACGGCCGAGTCGCCCCAGGAATCGACGATCACCGTCGTGGTCGATCGGTGGAAGACGGTGGCCGTGACGGTCAGCCTGAAGACCTCCGACGACGACGCCCTGGCCGGTCCGCCGGTGATCGAGCCGGCGAAGGTGCGAATCAGGGCGCCGGAGAGCCGGTACGCCGAAATCGAAGACACCTTGGTGATCGAGACCCAGGAACTGAGCCTCAGCGGGCAGGAACCGGGCAAGAGCATCACTCGTCCCCTGTCGCTGAAACCGGGGATCAAGGGCGTCATGGTGGAGTTCGTCGACACGTCGCAGGTGTCGGTCACGTTCGAGATCCAGGAGCGGACCCATGAGGGCAAGATCCCCGTCAGCGTTCAGTTGGCGACCACGCCGGAGCTGCTGGAGCGGATCAGCAGCGGGGGGTATGTGCTCAGCCGGAAGGACAGGCAGGAATGGCGGCTCGACTTGACCGTCAGCGGCCCTCGCAAGGAAGTGGACCGGGTGTCGGCCAACCCCGAGGGGGTCCGTGCGTTCGTGCGGATCACCGAAAGCGATCTGGAACACGCCGACACCTCCCCCCCTCGCCCGGTCACCGTGATTCTGCCCGCCGGGCTGAAGCTCAGAGAGCCCACCAACCCCCAGGTGCACTTCAAGTTCGTCCAACCCGACACCGCGGCTCCGTAGCGTGGATCGTCGGCTTCGTTTTCTCTGCATCCCCGGGAGGGTTCGGGTATAATCCGCGCTGGTATTTCAGTTTCTACCCCTGATGGAGATATGCGATGGACGCCGTTGAATACATCCGCACAGCCGCGATGGCTGCAAAGGAGGCCGCCTCGGCGATGGTGGTGGCGACCGGGGCTCAGCGTGACGGGGCTCTTCTGGCGGCGGCCGCCGGCATTCGCGCCGCGACGAGCGATCTGCAAGCCGCCAACGCCAAGGATCTGGCCACGGCCGCCGAGATGGGCTTGGCCGAGGCGATGATCGATCGGCTGACGCTGACCGAGACGCGGATCGAAGGGATGGCCGCGGCTTTGGAGCAAATCGCCGCCCAGACCGATCCGGTGGGCGAGACGCTCGCCGGGTACAATCGGCCCAACGGCCTTCGCATCGAGAAACGACGCGTGCCCATCGGCGTGGTGGGCATCATCTTCGAGAGCCGCCCGAACGTGACCGCCGACGCCGGTGGATTGTGCGTCAAGAGTGGCAACGCCTGCGTCCTCCGCGGCGGTAAGGAAGCGATCCACTCCAACTTGGCGATCGCTGCGATTCTTGGCGACGCCCTGGAGTCGGCCTCGCTGCCGCGTGCGGCGGTGACGATGGTCGATGTGACCGATCGTGCGATCGTCGCGGCGATGGCTCAGGCCGAGGGGCTGATCGACGTGATTATCCCCCGGGGCGGCCACGGGCTCATCCGCGCCGTTGTCGAGGCGGCGACCATTCCGGTGATCAAGCATTACAACGGCAACTGCCACGTGTACGTGCACGCCGCGGCCGACGTTGAGATGGCCCGACAGATCGTTGTCAACGCCAAATGCCAACGCCCGGGCGTGTGCAACGCCGCCGAGACGCTGCTGATCGACGCCGCGATCGCCGAGTCGTTCGTCCCCGTCGTCGCCAAGGCCCTGATCGACGCCGGCGTCGAACTTCGCGGCTGCGAGCGAACGTGCGAGCTGGCCGAGGGGGTCGCGCCGGCCCAAGAGGCCGACTGGGAAACCGAATATCTCGATCTGATCATGGCCGTTAAGGTGGTCGATGACCTTCCCGCGGCGATCAAACACATCAACGCCTACGGCTCCGGCCACACCGACGCCATCGTCACCGGCGAGGCGGCGGCCGCGGATCGCTTCGTCGCGGCGGTGGATTCGTCGTCGGTCATGGTCAACGCCTCGACCCGCTTCAGCGACGGCGGCGAATACGGCCTCGGCGCCGAGATCGGCATCTCGACCGACAAGCTCCACGCCCGCGGACCCATGGGCGCCGCCGACCTGACCACCTACAAGTGGATCGTCACCGGCTCCGGGCACATTCGACAGTAAGACGGTGGCCCAGCCTGCCGTGACTAGCCCCCTGCAGTGCAGGGGGTCGCCGGACGGATGGTGTTCCCGCGGTAGCTTCGATGTCGATTGTCTCGAAGTGGCGGTCAGATCCATAGATCGTGGGTTCACACGTCTTTCGACCCCCCGCACTGCGGGGGCTAGTAACGGCAAGCACGCATCCGACCCACTCCCCGCTAATCCGTCATGAACCATAAGAAAAGGCCCGAGACCGAACGGGTCCCGGGCCTTTTCATTTACGTTGCTACGGCCGCTGGCCGCATGCTTACTGGAGCAGTTGCAGTACGCTCTGCGGCTGCGAATTCGCAATCGCCAACACGCTGGTCGCGGCGTTGGTGAGGATCTGGCCTCGGGTGAGATTGGCTGTCTCCATAGCGAAATCTGCATCGCGGATGCTGCTCTCGGAGGCCGAGACATTCTCCATGGCCACTTCGAGGCTGTTGATATTGGTCATCAACGTATTCCGCTCGAACGCGCCCATACGTCCGCGAAGGGCGGCGACCTGGCCGATCGCCGTATCGACGATCTCGGCGGCCTCTTCGGCTCCGCCGGCGACGAGGCTGTGGACGCCGCCGGTGACGATCTGACTGAGCCATCCGATGGAACTGTCTCCCAGTCGGCTTGCGACAATCGATTGGATGCCGAAGCTCCGCTGCTCGTTGATCGACACGTGCGGCCCCAATTGGAACAGGGCGCCGCCGCCGGTGATGGTGAAACTGGTCGCGCCGTTGGTGCCGCCGATCGACGGGTCGAGCGAGATGTCGAGCGTCAGATAGGTGCTGTTCAGCGAGATATCCAGCCCCCGCCCGACGGTGTAGGCTCCGTTGACCGTGGCTCCGACGTCGACGCCCACGCCGCGTTTGACGACGTTGGCCAAGGCGACGCTGTCGTGCGTGGTGAACGAACCGCTGCCCGGGAGGGCTTCCACCGAGACGAACGCGTCGCTGCCCCAGGTGGTGGAGTTCATCAGGATACCGCTGGCGTGAGTTCCGGCGTTGATCCACGTGGCCGAGATCCCCGTGGCGTCCTTCACCTGGTTGATGGCGGTGAAGATCTGGTCCACCGTGGTGCTGGCGGCGAACTGCAGCGTTTCGACGCCGTTGACGCCGGCGACTTCGATGGTCACCGCCGAGTTCAGCGCCGACGTCGCCCACACCAGTTTGGCCGGTTGGGCCGACTGGATGACTTCCACGTCCACCGGGACGCTGGTCGCATCGCCGAATTGGGCGTTGAACACATGGGCGGTCGTGATTTCCGTGTCGATGACGCCCGACAACTGGTAATCGAGCGAACCGTCGAGCAGGTTCAAGCCGGCGAAGTTGGTGACGTTGGCGATACGCGTGATACTCTGGACCGCCGAATCGATCTGCAACTGGTTCGCCTTGATCTCTTCGGGGCTGATGCCGCCGGTGTTGGCGGCCTGTACGGTAAGCGACTTGATATTCACCAGCAGGGAGGCCACTTCTCCCAGGGCGCCTTCGGCGGTGGCGATCACGCTGGCCGCACGCTGGCTGTTCTCGATGCCCTGGCGAACGCCAGCCAATTCGCTACGGAGCGATTCGCTGGCGATCAGGCCGGCCGGGTCGTCGGCGCCGCGGTTGATCCGCAACCCGCTGCTAAGGCGTTTGAGGGCCGTTCCGAGCGATTCGTTGGCCTTGCGTAAGTCGGTTCTTGCTAATAACGAAGGTATGTTGGTGTTGATCCGAGCCATGGTCAATCCTCCTTGATTGTTAGGCTCTGGGCGATACGCATTACTCCGGCCGGGGCTTGTGAAGCGCCGTCTGGATCAAGACGGCTCAAGCCGCCCGGCTCATATCCACCCATTTCGACCCTTTTCATCCAAGACACTCGCCGGGTCCGGTAAGCGAGGGGGTACTGAGGCGTCAGGACGTCTGGTCCTTCGATCCGCCTGACGGTTTCGGCTTGTGCTTGTGCTTGGCCAGAGATTCCACGTGCGGGATTTCGTCGGGCTTCAGATTGGCCGCGGCGCGGTTCTCTCGTTGAATCGCTTCGTACACCTCTTTGCGATGTACCGGTATATGTGGGGGCGCGGTGATGCCAAGTCTCACCTTGTCGCCCCGGATATCGACAATCGTGATCTCGACGTCGTCGCCGATCATGATCGTCTCGTCTTTCTGTCGTGAAAGCACTAACATCCTCGGCTCCTTCCATGGTCCCGCCGACCGGCGGGGGTAGGATGCTCAACCTGTCCGCTTCCAGCGGACGCCATGGGCGAACGAGGCGCATGGTGATGAAACCGCGCCGCCCACTCTTTGGGCCGGACTGTCCGTCCGGGCCGGTTCTCGGATGGTTACGCTGTCTGACTAACAACTTCTGTCTCCCGAGAGACCAGCTTGAGAAGAGGATGCCGGGTGCTCCAACGTTTCTCACTCAAGACCATTTGCTTTCCAACACGGGTCTGTGGATTCACTGCGATGGGCCCTTGGAGGTTTCCGGTCAGCAAGTCGTCCACCTTGTTGCACACGACCAGCAGCGTCACTTCGTCGGCCGCGACCATGTCCAGCAGTTCCAGATCGTCGGCCCTCAAGGTGACGTTGTAGTCCGGCAAGAACATGGTCGGGTCGGTGACCACGAACGCCAAAGTCGGTTCGTCCACGGCCTGTAGCCAGTAGAACGGGCTGTCTCCACTGGTTGCGATTAGGGCGAAGCGCTGGTGGCTTGGGAACCCCAGCATGCCCTTGGGCAGTGTGATGATCCGCTCAGGATCCACCTCCACCTGCCCGAATCTGCTTGTCTCGATTATCATCGTCCAACTCCCGCAAGGCGTTCGTCTCCTGTCCGATCCTTACCCCGTCGCATCCGTGCGACAGACCCTGATAGGGCGATCTCCCTTCACGACGGCCCGCCTTCTGTAACCGTCGCGTCGGGCGCCTCGGTCGCATCACCGAGACTAAGGGTTTACATCCGGCCCCGAGCTCGTCGCCCGGGACATTCATCACCGCAGAAAATCCAGCAGCGACATGCTCAGCATGGTCGCCCCGGTCTGTAGATTGGCCTGCAACGCCGTTTGCAGGGCCTGGTACTGCGTAATCGCTTCGGCGTAGTCGGTATCTTTCAGGTCGCTCATCAACGACAGGTTCTCGATCGCCAGGTCGGTGGCCCGGTCGGTCCGGGTCTCCAGGTCCTGCACGAGTCCGCCCATTCGAGCTCTCAGGCCGACGATCTTGTCGTAGGCCTCGTCGATGGCGCCGGCGATATGGGTGATTTCGTTAACGTCGTTGGCCAGCAGGGCGTCGCGAAGCTGCGCCAGGCGGGTGAACACGCCCCCGCTGCTCTTGGGCTGGATGTCGTCGCCGGTCAGCGTGTCGCCTGCTACGCTGTCGGCCAGGCCCAAGTCCTTGGCCGCGGCCCCGCCGTTGATCGAGGAGGCCGAGAGATTGCCCGCACCGCCGGTGGCGTCGGTCAGTTCGATCCCGTTGCCGATCGACCGGAACCCCGCGGCCACCGCCACCCCCGCCGCGGTCGCCGCGTCGTTGATCAGCGTAATGACATCGTCGATCGTCACCGCGGCCGACAGGTCCACTTCGAACGTCGCCCCGTCCCGGGCGGTGACCCGCAGGTCGGTCTTGGCGTCGATCAGCCGGATCCCGCGTCCGTCTCGCAAGTCGGCCATGGCGGTTTCGGGGCGGAACGTCCGCACCCCGAGGTCATCGGCGGTGGTCCCGCCGTTTTCGCCGATCCGCAGCTCAGAGCCGTTGATCTGGTTGATGATCTCGATGCCGTCGCCGTCGGCGTTAATTCTGGCCCTCACGCCGAGGCCGGCGTTGTTGATTCGGTTGAGCATGTCCTCGACGGTGACGTCGGTGTCGAAGGCGAGCGTCTCGGAGGCCCCGCCGTTGGTGATCTTCAGCCCGCTGGCCAAATCGAGCCCGGCCCCGTCGGCCATGTCGGTGAGCAGGGTCGTCGTGGTCAGTCTGGGAGCAACGCTCTGGCCCTGGTTCCAGGAGGCCGGCGTGGGGTTGAACAGGAGCCCGAGGTCTTTGGCGGCGGTTCCGTCGCCGATGTCTCGGACGGTCACGCCGGCGCCCATCGGCACGGTGAGGAAGATGGCGTCGCCGAAGAACAGGTCCGCGTGAATCCCGTCGGCGGCGGTCGCGTCGTTGATCGTGTCGAGCACGTCGCTGATGCGATCGGCTCCGGTCAAGTCGATGGTGTAGCTGTTGGTTCCGTCGTTGATCTCGATGGCTCCGAGGCGGACGCCGTTGCCGGCGGCGCCGTCGAGGTCGGACAGGCGGGTGTTGTGGGTCAGTTCGGGCCTGAGGTTCCGGTAGCTCATCACGCCGGCCTGCTCGATATCGAACACTTCGGCTCCGGTCATGCCGATGGCCGTAGGCGCGACGCTCCCCAAGTTGGCGGTGCGAGACGTGTCATTGCCGACGTAGCGGACGCCGTCCAGTTCCCCCAGGAACGGCGGCGTCGTGCTGGCGGTGCCGCCGAAGATGAAGGTGTCGCCCACCTTGCGGTTGCCGATGCCGACCAGAGCGTCTATCAGCGACTGGACCAGGGCGGCGCTGCTCTTGCGTTCTTCGGGGGAGGCGTTGATGCTGTCGGAGGCGATGACCTTCGCCTGGAGCAATTGGTCGGAGGCGTCGCCGAGGCTTTTGTCGGTCTGGCCGAAGATGCTGGTGACCTTCGACAGGTTCGCCAGCACCTGCTCGCTGATGGCGAGGACGCGTTGGAAGCCCATCACCTGGGTGGCCGCGGCCGGGTCGGTGCTGGGCGCCAGCAGGCGAGTGCCGGTCGCCAACTGCTGCTGGACAATGCTCGATTGCAGACTGACCCCGCGGAGGTTGGTCAACATCGTGTTGATCCGCATCTGGTCGCTGACTCGACTTATTCCACTTGTCGCCATGGTTCGATCCCGTTATACGATCCGCATCATGATGTCCAGTAGTTCGTCCACCACGCTCAGGAAGCGAGCGGCGCCCTGAAACGCACGTTGATACTGCATGAGGTTGACGGCTTCTTCGTCGATACTGACGCCGCTGAGGCTTTCACGCTGGGCGGTAAGGCTGTCGAAGACGATGCCGTTGGAGGCCGCCGTATCGCGGGCCGCGTTGGCCCAGACGGCCACGTCGGTGACGATCTCCTGCTGGTACTGCAACAGGCTTCGACCGCCGAGGCCGCCGATTCGCTGGGTGTCGGAGGCCAGGTCGGCGATTCGCATGGCGTTGTCGCCGTCGCCGTCGGCGCCGGTGAGCCCGGCGGCGATGTGCCGGCGGTTGTCGACGATGGTCTGGTTGACGCCCATTGTGGCGGCGCTGTCGCCGGTGAAGAACGTATTGATCCCCATTGCCGCCAGTATCCCGGAGGTATCCTCGGAGAAGCGGATCTCGGTGTTGGGGCCGGTCGTCTCGATCTTCAGCAGTCCCGACGGCTCATGGGCGGCCGACACGCCGGTCACCGCACCGAGCGAGGCGATCAGGTCGTTGAGCGTCATGTCGGCGGCCGACCCGGTCAGCGGAACGTTAATCTGCGTGGTGCTGCTGGTAACCGTTCCGTCGGCGGCCGACGTGGAGACGATGATGTTGAAGCTGCCGTTGACGGGCGTGAACGCCAACCCCGCCTCGACGCTGGTTAACGCGGCGTCGGCGTCTTCGACCACCTGCACGCCGGTGATTTCGGTGAACCCCTCCAGAGACGAGCCGCTCGAGTGCAGGCGATTGACTTCCCAGATCAGTTGCTTGGCCAGCGTGTCCATGCGGTTGGCCACTTCGGCCAGTTCGCCGTCTCGGGTGGTCTGGAGGCCGCAGATGACGCCGCCGGACAGTTCGACGGCTCCGCCGTTGTCGGCGAACGACACCGTCGGTACGGGCGTTCCCCCCGACGGCGGCGTATGGCCGACCAGGCTGATCCCCCGGCTGGAGCCCCGGGTGACGAGCATCTCGGAGCCGATGAAGACATTGACCGAGCCGTTGGTCTCCTCGCGAACGCTCACGGAGATCATCTCGCTCAGTTGGGTGATCGCCCGGTCGCGCTGGTCGCGCAGGCTGGCGGCCGATCCGCCGCCGGATTCGGTATTGACGACCTCGACGTTCAAATTGGCGATCGTCGCAGCGAGGCTGTCGGCCTCGACGATGGCGCCTTCGAGTTGCTCGGTCAGGGAGTTTTGGATATCGCCGAGGCCCTGGCCGATGAAGCCGAACCGGCCGACGAGGGTTTCGGCGCGAGTGACGACGATGTCTCGGGCGGCCAAGGAGGCCGAGTCGGCGGCCAGGGCGCTGAAACTGTTGAACAGGTCGACCATCCCGCTGGACAAATCGGTATCGGTCAGCTCGTTCATGAGCGACTCGATCCGCCGCAGAGCGGTGTCGGCCACCTGATACTGCTGCATCTGGCTGCCGGCGTCGTTGAGCCGTTGCTGGAGGGCGTCGTCGACGATGCGTCGGACCTGGGCGAGCTTGACCCCGCCGCCGGCGGAGAGGCCCGGTCCGAACCGGCTGGACCCATGGGGCGCCAGCACCGCTTGCTGCCGGGCGTAGCCGGGGGTGGCCATGTTGGCGATGTTGTTGCCGGTCACCTGGATCGCCGCCTGGTGGGTCAGCAGTGCGTTGCCGCCGATATTGAGTGCGTCAAGGAGACCCATGTCTTTGTCCTAGGCTACCGCGTCCACGAGGAAGGCCCCGGCCGCCGGGCCGGCCGTTTGGCCCGTAGCTCCGTACGCCGCGGCCTGGTTGGCCGAGGCGAGCATCTGGTACACCGTATGAAAATGATTCAGCATGTTCTGCACGGCCGCCTGGTTGATGCGGTTGATCGAGGCGATTTCTTCGGCGATTTTCCGCAACCCCAGCGAGGTGGCCGCCAGTCGGCTGCGGGCCGGTTCCGGCAGCGTCTGCGCCAGGTCGATCAGACGGATGTTGTCGCCGGTGATCGTTTGGCGAGTTCGCTCCAGTTCGGCGATTCGCTCGGCCAGCACGTCGGACCGCTGGCGGAGGCTCTCCAGGCCGGCGGCGTCGAAGCATCGAATGGAGCGCTGCTGGTCGAGCAGTACGCTTCGTAACTCTTCATGAGCGGCGATCTGTCGGGTCATCAGCCCGTGCAGTCGGTGGGTGTCTACTGCGTCCATCGTATTATCCTTGAACGTCCAGTGTGGGCCGGGGGATCAGCCGCTGTCCGCCCAGCGTGTCGAATAGCGAATCGCCCAGGGCGCCGAACATGCTCTGGGTCCCATTGCCGGAGGCGGCGTCCTTGAGCAGGACATTGTCCAGTTGCGACTGAAATAGTTTCGTGCCGGCGTTGCTGAACAGGTCGGAGTTCAGCGAGCTGCCGCGAGCCTCTTTGAGCATCTCGCCGAACATGACCATGCCGATGAACTCGTCGCAGGCTTGGCGAAGCTGCTGGGTTTGGGACTTCGCCTTGGCGGCCGCGTCGGTTGGGCTCATTGTCATTGCAACAGCCGCCATGCTTATTTCTCCACCACTTCTGCGTGCAGCAGCCCGGCCTGCTTGATCGCCCAGATAATCGCGATCTGGTCGGCCGTGGACACCTGCAGTTGGCTCAAGGCGTTGGTCAGTTGCTGTACGGTCGTCGGTTCGGCCGGCGCGGCCGGATCGGCCATAGGGTCGACCGGCGCGGGGGCGCGGGTGTTGATGACCAGTCCGTTGTGGCTGAAGGTGACCGGGTCGATCTCGACGTCGCCGGTAATGACGATCGTTTGAGTGCGACGGTTGATCACGATGCGGGCTTTCAGGTCGGGCATGAGCACCGGAAGGTCGAGCACGCGTGCGATGAAATCGGCCGGGTCGGCCAGTTCGGGCGTTGGGACTCGCACCGTCACCTGCCCGGCTCCGTCGGCGGCGGCGATCGAGGAGCCGAGTTCGGCTTCGGCGTCGTTGATTACTTTGGCGATCGACGAAGCAATCGCGAACGTTGCGTGGTCGCTGTCGAGAACGATCGCGACCCGTCCCCCGTCGATCACGTTGGGGATCACGTCGCGTTCCATCACGGCTCCGCCCCGGATGATTCCGGTGGTCGGGCTGCCCGGGTCTTCCAGGGCGATGTCGCCGGAGGCCAGGGCGAACACGATGGGCGTGGCCATGGGGCCGAGCATCTGGCATTGGACAAGCCGGCCGCCGGCGAGACTCGACGCGCCGTTGATCGCCGAAAGCTTCACGTCCAGTTTGGCGCCTTCGCGCGCCCCGCTGGGGCCGATGACGGATTCGACGTGAACCAAGGCGACGTTGTCGGCGTTGAGCCCGACCAGCGAGACTCCGCTGTGTTGGAACTGCTGGAGCATGAATCCCAGCGAGCGAACGGTCTCGATATTTCCGCCGTCGCCGGTCCCGTCGAGGCCGACCACCAGCGATACGGCCATCAGCGTGTTTTCTCGCGCGCCCTGGAGGTGGGAGATATCCCGGACGTTCACCGCCGAAGCTGTCGTCGCGGCGATCAGCAGCATCGCACCTGTCGCGAGGGCGGCTCTTAGGGTCAGTCTGTCGGCGGCAGTCTGCATATTCGGTCCCATACGTCTTAGCTAAAAAATGTTCAGGAAGTCACTGATCTTGTGTAGCAGTCCGCGTTTGGTGGCGTCTTTGACCATGCCGGTCGACTTCTTGGTGATGTCCAGTTCGGCGACCTGAGTCGACAGGATCGAGTTGTCGGGCGTCACGTCTTCGGTGCGGCACGTGCCGGTAAGGGTGATCGTGTAGGTCTCCTCGTCGGCGGTGATCTTCTTGCTCGCCTCGATGACCAGGTTGCCGTTGGGCTTGATGTCGATGATCTTGCCGGTGATGCGAGCGACGAGGTTGTCGGTCCGGCCGGTCGTTCCGGAGCCGTCGAAGGTGCGTTCGCCGTCGGCCTTAATCGCCGGCTTACCGTTGGGGAAGTTCACCGGGCGGATCATCCCGTGCGTGCCGCCATGGAAACGGACGAATGCGTCCACTTTGGCGTCGATGCTTGCTTCACGGGAGGTCGAGGCGGACCCGTTGGTGGTGTGGCTGGCCGACTCGCGGACGATGATGGTGATCAACTGCTCCTTGGCGAACATTCGCGGATTGGCCTTCGGCGGGGCCGTCAGCGACTGAACCCGCAGAGGTTCGACCGTTGACGGGCCACCGGGCGACGCCTTGTCCGTCGCGGCGGCCTGGATGGCCTCCTGGCGAGCCTGCTTGTACAAGCTGCCGCTCTGGGCCTGTACGCCGGTGGCCGCGAGGGCCACGATCGATACAAGAATCAGCGGTCGTATCATCACTTGCTCACCTCCATGGCCAAACTCGCCTGGCCCGCGCCGACGACTCGAGCCTGGAATCGCTTCTTGCTTCGGGGGTTTTCAAACTGAATCAGATCGCCCCTGCGACCGGCTTCGATGGCCGTCGCCGGCAGTCGCACGGCGCCGCACAGAACCCATGCGGTTTGCCCGCGGCTGATGAGGGTGGGGCTGACCAGTCGCTCGGCCGTCACGGGGGCGTCGGCGTCGATGGCCCGCCGCACGCGCTGGCCGACGACCGAGGCGATGTCGGTCAGCAGCGATTCGGAGCCGGTGTCGTTGTACTCGCTCACGTGGACGTCTTCGGCGGTGATCGTGGTTCCGGTATCGAGCCGGCGAGCCGCCAGGACCACCTTTCGGCTGATGGCGACCTCGCCGCCGATATAGCGTCGGTACCGCCGACCGGCCTGGGAGTATTCCACCCGCCATAGGCGCCTGCCGAGCGACTTGCGGTCGGTGCTGTGAATGCTCACCACCCCCGTCGGCGCCATCGCGGCGGTGTCTTGATAACGACGGCCGAACGCGACCTCGATCTGATCGATCCCGACGCTCAGTTTGCCGGCGACCTGCCTGACGATCTGCTCGCCGATCGGCTCGGCCAGCGGCGCCGATTTGAGGCCGTCGAGGGGAGCGGGGATCCGATCGGCGGGCTCTTGGATCTGCCTGGCCGGCCGGACAACCCTGACCGGAGCCGCGGCCGTATGGATGCGAACGCGGCAACGGGCGGCGCCGCAGAAATCGACCCGCGCCGGGTTGACGCCCGCGGCGGACATCGCGGCTTCGATCTGCGCGATATTCAAACTCGCGTGGGTCTTCCCCTCGCCCAGGGTGAGAATGACGACGCGATCGGCCTCCGCCGACAGTCCCTCGATGGAGGCGACGTCGGCGAGGCGAACCTGCCGATCGGCCACCGTGGCCGTCGTTCGCAGGCGAACCGTCTGGCCGGCCGCCGAAGCGGATATCGTGGCCGCGGCCAGCAGAGCGATCAGGATGTTATGTGCGAGTTTCATTATGGGCTATCGTGTTACTTCAAGTGCGTGACCGTCTGCAGCATCTCGTTACTGGTCGTGATGACCTTGCTGTTGAGTTCAAACGCCCGCTGCTTCTCGATCAGATTGACCAGTTCCTTCACGGCCGTCACATTGGACGATTCGAGGAACTTGGAGAGAATCGTGCCGGATCCGCCTTCGCCGGGCGACGTCATGAAGGAGTCGCCGGAGGCGGGGGTCGTCAGGTAGACGTTCTTGCCGCCGGATTCGAGGCCGGACTGGTTGGGGAACCGGAACAGTTTCACCTGCCCGACCTCTTTGGTCTCGGTGTCCCCGGGCAGCATCACCGATACAACGCCGTCGGCGCCGATGTTGATCTTCGTGGCCCCGTTGGGGATCGTCACCGGCGGATCGAGGCGGTAGCCGTCGCTGTTGCCCAGCACCAGGTCGCCGTCGCGGTTGGCGATGAAATTGCCCGCCCGGGTGTAGCCGAATCCGTCGCCGACATCGTCGTAGATCTTCACGCGGAAGAACCCGTCGCCCTGGATGGTCATGTCGGTCGCCAACGTGGCGCTGACCGGGCTGCCCTGGGTGAACATGATCTGCGTATTGGAGATCCGCGTTCCCAGCCCCACCTGCGAGGGGGCCGGGTTGCTGACGGTCCCGTCGTCGGGGTTGCCGGCGAACTGGCGATTGATGTACAGCAGATCCTCAAAATTCCCGCGGCTTCGCTTGAAGCCGACGGTGTTGACGTTGGCCAGGTTGTTGGCGATCACGTCGATCTGCATACTGATCGCTTCCAGGCCGGTTGATGCTGTATAGAGTGAGATGTTGCTCATCTGCTGCTCCTGGTTATGCGAGGCGTGCGATGTCGTTCACCGCTTTGCCGAGCATGCTGTCGGTGTACTGGATCATCTTGGCCGACGCCTCAAACGTCCGCTGGGCGACGATCATGTCGACTAAGGCCCGGGTGGGGTCGACCCCGCTGCCTTCGAGGTGCTTGTGGCGGATCGTCGCCGTCGAGGCCGTCATCTCCGCTCCCTCGGGGGCGGCGTAGGCGTTCTCGCCGGCCTTGCGAAGCTGGTGACGATTGGCGAAATCGGTCAGTCCCAGCGTGGCCTTCCAACTGCCGACGCTGATGGTCCCCTCCGAATCGATCGACGGCTGTCCCTGCGGCAGTGTGATGGGCGCCCCTCGGTCGTCGAGGACGCGATATCCGTTGGTGGCGGTGACGAGATAGCCGTCTGGAGAGCGATCGAAACGGCCGTCTCGCGTGTAGCGAACTTCGTCATCGATCATCACCGAGAAGAACCCGTCGCCCTGAATCGCCGCGTCGTAGTCGCTGTCGGTCTTGATCAGGTTGCCCTGGGTGAAGTCGGTGTACATGCCGCCGCCGGTCAGTCCGCCGGTGATATCGTCCAGGACGGGAATCGTCAGGTGGGGGGGCAGTCCCGCTTCTTGGGGCGCCGGGCGTCGAGAGGCGATCACGGCCAGGTCGCGCTTGAAACTGGTCGTGCCCACGTTGGCCATGTTGTTGGCCAGCACGTCCATGCGGACTTGCCCAATCTGGAGGGCGGAGGCCGAGAGGTACATGCCGTAATTCATCGCCGGCCCCCTCGGCGCACGAGTCGGGCCGCGTCGGCACAGGGGGCCGACACGGCCTCGTAACTCGATACTTCCAATAATGTTGCCGGTCCGTTTGGAACGCGGGCGTTCTCCGCCGCCCGGCCCATGTGAACTGCCGTCGCCAGTCGGGCTGTCATGACTACCTGCTCGGCTTGGCTGCCGACTCGATCGAGCGCCGCCGCCATAGCCGCCGCCAGGGCAGCGTCCAACTCCGCCAACCGTCCATGGTTGTTCGTGTTCATCTGTGAGCTCCACTCACACGGTCCCGTAAGGGACACGAGCACGATCGCCTTGCCGCTCCGGACAAGGTACAGGAAGCGCCTCCGTGCGCAACCCGTTGGCCAGGGGCATCCTGCACCTGACGCATATACCCTATGAAAGACCCGTGCCAGCGGAGGCGCCGAGAGGCTTCAAACTGAGATCGGGAGTGGAATGTCACACATAACGGCATCGGTAAGCGTAGGTTATGGTAATCTTCATCTTGTGGGGAATTCTCATGGATCGATTCGTCTCTGGCCCGGTGTTCTCCGGGAGGGCTCGTTGAGGCGCAGGACTTGCGTGCCTGTGCGCAATTCCTGCCGGTTGTGGATTGCTCCGGCTGTGGGTCATTTACCGGCAGGATTATCGCATTTGCGAAGATTTGCGCGCCAATATTCCTCTAACAGGGATGCGATTGTTGGCCTGTCGAGGCCGTTTGGCTAGAATGGCGGGCTATGGAGATTCGACCAGCGAAAATGTCGGACGCGAAGGCCATCTGCGAGATCGTCAACCACCACGCCGAGCGCGGGCGAATGTTGCACCGTTCGCTGGAGGCCGTCTACGAGCGGCTTCGCAATTTCGTCGTCGCCGAGATCGACGGGACGATTGTGGGGTGCGTGGCGATCGAAATCGTCTGGACCGACTTGGCGGAAGTGAAGTCCCTGGCCGTTCATCCCGATTACCTAGGCAATCGGATCGGCTACCAGCTGGTCGCCGCGGCCGTCGATGACGCCCGGACGTTGGGCGTAAAACGGCTGTTCGCCTTGACGTACGAGGAGTCGTTCTTCGTTCGCCAGGGGTTCGGGACGATCGACAGGGAGCAGTTGCCCCATAAGGTGTGGAGCGACTGCGCCGCTTGCCCCAAGCGTGAGGCGTGTGACGAAATCGCGATGATCATGGAGGTGGCTGCAGCCGCGGGGCCGTAAGCGAATGCCGGAAGGGGAACACAAACCAATCATCGAGTTGCGGGGGATCTGGAAATCGTTCGGATCGCTCACCGTGCTCAAGGGGGTCGATCTGGCCGTCGAGCGGGGGTCGACCACCGTGGTCATCGGCCCCAGCGGCTGCGGCAAGAGCGTGCTGCTCAAGCACATCGTCGGCATTCTCAAGCCCGATGCCGGGCGCGTATTCTTCGACGGCCGCGAGATCACCCACGCCAGTGAGAAGGCGCTGGTCCCCGTCCGTCGGCGGATCGGACTGGTGTTTCAGGGCGGCGCCCTGTTCGATTCGATGACGGTGCTGGGCAATGTCTGCTTCCCGCTCGACGAGCACAACGTGCTGCCGCGTCGGGAGCGGGCCGATTGGTGCCGCGAGGCGCTGAAGATCGTCGGGCTCGACGGAGCCCAGAACATGATGCCCGAAGAACTCTCCGGCGGTCAGAAGAAGCGAGTCGCCCTGGCCCGGGCCATTGTGATGGATCCCGACGTGATCCTGTACGACGAACCGACGACCGGCCTGGACCCGATCCGGGCCGATCTGATTAACGAGTTGATCATCCGCCTTCAGCAGCGGCTCAATACCACCGCCGTCGTCGTGACGCATGACATGGTTTCGGCCCGGAAGGTGGGCGACCGCATCGTCATGCTTCACGACGGCCGGTTCATCGCCGATACGCCGCCGGAGGCGCTCGACGATATCACGGACGAGGCGGTTCGCAGGTTCGTTGAGGGGCGGGCCAGCGCCGCCGAAATGGATGAACTGGAAGTGGGGCGGCTGGGCGGCAAAGACCTGCGGGCGATCAATTCGTCGCCGGCCGCCGAAACCGCTGCGACCCAGTAGCCCGACAGGGGGGCAGTACGTCGTGACCGAATACAAACGCAACATAGCCGTTGGCCTGACCGCCATTATCGCCTTGGCGGGCCTGGCCTACATGATCATGCTCTTCGGCGGCACGACGTTCCTGGGCCGCGGCGGGTATGCTCTCCGTGTGTACTTCCCCGAGGCCGGAGCGTTGGACGTCGGATCCGACGTTCGCCTCAACGGCATTCGCGTGGGCAGGGTGACCCACGTCCGGCTTCGCGACGATCCTCGCGACGGCGTGGTCATCGAGTCGCGGATCGACGAAGACCGGAGAATTCCCGCCAACGCCAGCGCCGCCATCACCCGTACAGGACTGGGGGCCGGCGGCTACCTCCGCCTGACCACAGGCGGGGAGTCGGCTGACGGCCAGTGGCTCGCGACCGACGGATCGGCGCTGCTACAGGGCGGTGTCGACGCCGACGGCGGGTTGCTGGGTCCGCAGGTGATGTCGAGATTGGATGCGATCACCGATGCGTTTGACGCGTTCGGAAAGCTGGCCGAGAATCTCGATCGAATGATCGGGGCGCCCGCGACCGTCGAGGAGCCGGCGACCGGTCTGGGGGCGACGATCGCGAGGGTCGACAACCTGCTGGATAGCCTTGACGACATCGCCGGCGACGCGGCCAATCAGGGGAATATCAGGAAGATCCTGGCAAATATGGAGAAGGCCACCGCCGAAGCGACGGTCGCGATGACCGAGGTGCAGCAATTCGCCAGGGCCATCACCAAGACCTCCGAATCGGTCGAGGAGCAGATCGATCGCCTCGCCGTGCGGCTGATTGACGGCTCCGAGCGGCTGGCCACCCTGTTCACGACGCTCAACGCGGCCGCCACCGCCCTGACCGCCGAGGAAGGGTCGGCCGGCAAACTCCTTAACGACGCCGCCCTCTACAACAACCTGCTCGAATCCGCCGAAATGCTCAACCAGACCCTCGCCGAACTGCAAGCCACCATTCGTCAATGGCGCGACGCCGGCGTGAAGATCGACCTGAAATGAGGTTCATGACGGGTCAGCGGCGAATCCTCGTGGCCAAGGGTCTGCTGTGACTAGCCCCCTGCAGTGCAGGGGGTCGCTGGACCGCTGGTGTTCCGGCGGCAACTTCGATGTCGATTGTCCCGAAGCGGCCGTTGGATCCATCGATCGTGGGTTCACACGTCTTTCGACCCCCCGCACTGCGGGGGGCTAGTAACGGCAAGCACTCATCCGAGAAACTCCCCGCTAATCCGAGATCGACCTGAAATGATGGATCAAGAGCCGAAGAAGGTGTGATACGGTCCATCCCCCGCGATTCGTTGGAGATACCCCGCAGCTTCGCGAACGTGATAATCGCCCCACATGCGGTCGATCTTCGCCGTAAGATCCGATTCGGACAAGTTATTCGAGAGGTCGATCATGGTACGGTCCTAATGGTGTACACGCATAACGTCCAATTCTCTATGAGGCTACCGCGCCACGCGGGCGCCGCCGCCCTTCATCACGCTCTCCACTTCGGCCAGCGTCGCCATGGTCGTGTCGCCCGGCGTCGTCATGGCGAGGGCTCCGTGGGCGGCGCCGTAGTTGACGGCTTCATCGGCGGTCTTGCCGGTGAGGAAGCCGTAGATGAGGCCCGAGGCGAACGAGTCGCCGCCGCCGACGCGGTCGAAAATCTCCAGGTCGGGCCGCTGGACGGCTTCGTGGATCTTCCCGCCATACCACAGGACGGCCCCCCAGTCGTTGACCGTGGCGGTCTTGGCGTTCCGCAACGTGGTGGCCACGGCTTTGAAGTTGGGATAGGCGCTGACGACCTGCTCGATCATCGCGGCGAACTTCGACGGATCCAGCGCCGCCCCCGCGTGGACGTCGGTCCCTTCGACCTCGAACCCCAGCGACGCCGAGAAGTCCTCCTCGTTGCCGATCATCACGTCGACATACGGGGCGATGCTGCGATTGACCTCCCGGGCGCGGGCCTGGCCGCCGATGTCCTGCCAGAGCGAGGCGCGGTAGTTCAGGTCATAGGAGATAACCGTCCCGGCCTCCTTGGCCGCGGCCATCGCTTCGAGGGCGACGTCGGGGGTGGTCTCCGAGAGAGCCGCGAAGATGCCGCCGCAATGGAACCATCGCGCCCCCTCGTCGGTGAAGATCGCCTTCCAGTCGATATCCCCGGGTTTCAATTGCGATACGGCCGTATGCCCCCGGTCCGAGGCGCTCTTGGCGGCGCGAACCCCGAAGCCGCGTTCGACGAAGTTCAGACCGTTTCGGGCCTTTTTGCCGATACCGTCGAAGGCGACCCATTGGACATGGGACATATCCACGCCGCCCTGGAGAATAAGATCTTCCAGCAGCCGTCCGATCTCGTTATCGACGATGGCGGTGGCCAAGGCGGTTCGCATGCCGAAGCAGCGTCGCAGCCCGCGCGAGACGTTGTACTCGCCACCGCCTTCTGACGCCCCAAACACGCGGCTTGTCCGCACGCGCCCGTCGCCGGGGTCCAGGCGGATCATCACCTCGCCAAGGCTCACGCAATCCCACTTGCATTCATCGGCCGGTCGCAGTTGTAGTTCAGCCATGATCCATCCTTCCTGTAACAGAGCGTCGGTTACGACTACTCGTCCTTGTAGATCTCATAGGGTTTGGGCGTTTCGGTGTCGTCCTTGGCGAACACGGTCGCCTTGCGATACTCGGCCCAGGTGTTCTCGAACCAGTCGTCGGTTTCGGCGACCGACCGCGGCGTGTTGAGGGTCGTCGTGAATTCGTCGGTCGCTACATCGTAGGCGACGGCGAGAATCTCGTTGCGAAGGTCGAGGTTCTCGGGGATGAACTTCCACTCCTCGCCAAGACCTTCATGGGGCAGCGCCCCGGCCGGATCGGTCACCAGGTGCGACCCTCGCGACCCGCCGCCGCGTTGCAGCAGGGCGTTGATGGCGGTGAGGAAGCCCAGTTGGGCCAGGGCCAGTTCGCGAACTTCCATCGCCTCGATGTAATCGCCGCCGGTCTTGAGCCCATCGCGACGGATCCGCTCCCATTGCTGCTTGGCCGCGGCCAGGGCGTCGGTCACGCCGGCCTTGGAGCGGACCATGCCGGCGAACTCGCTCATTCGGTGTTGGATATCGGTCTTGACCGTCCCGCAGGCGACGGCCGCGTCGCCGGGGGCCTTCATTCGATCGATCTCGGCGATGAATCGGTCGACGACCTCGGTGGCGGTTTTCTCGAACGCAGCCGCGTCGATCGGCGCGTGGTGGTACACGTGAGCGATCCGCTGGGCCGCCCGTAGCGAGCCGACCTGTCCGGAGTTCAGGGCCGATCCGCCGGGCCGCTTCACCCCGTGGGTGCCGGCTAACTCGCCCACAACGAACAGACGCGGCGTGGTCGATTCCCACCACACATCCACGGCGAACCCGCCGTTGCAGTGCTGCGAACAGATCCCGATCTCCAACGGCTCGGTCCACAAGTCGACCCCCATCTGCGTGTACAGGTCGATGCTCGGGGGGTTCATGTGTGAGAGCCGCTCGATGGGCGTCGCTTGGATCGCGCCGGATTTCTGCAGGTACTCCAACGCCTCCGGCCCGAGCGAATCGAGGCTGAACGGCTCCAGTCCGTCGGTTGCACGCGGGTTCTCGCGGAAGTCCATGAATACCCGGCGACCCTTGTTGATCATTTCGTTCTGCACCAGAATGTCGACCAGCGACGAGCCGAACTCGGCCACCTTGTCGTGGTCGAACGGCCACTGGTACCCCTTCAGGAACACGTCGGTCGCCAACACCGACATCGACTCGAACCACGGGTTGAGGAACTCCCGCTCATCGCCGCCGTCGGCGTCGGTCGAGTAATATCGCGGGATCACCTGCTGATACGTGCCCGACAGGTTCCATCGCGGCGCCACCGAGGCCAAGCCGAACTGCGACTCGGTCAGATTGTGCGCCTGGGCGCCGGCGTCGAACAGGGCCGCGTACGGACCCATCTGGCCGATGGGGTAGACGGAGATTTCGTACAGTTCGCCGGGTCCGCCGCCGGCGGCGACGACATTGCGGCAGTTGAAGACGACCAGTCCGTGATTGGCCTCCCCCTGGCCGGAGAGATCGACGCACAGCACGCCGCAGGCGGCCCCGTCGGCGTCTCGGATCACGGCGAGCATGTGGTAGCGGTCGTATACCTGTATGCCGTAGCGATTCAGTTCGACCAGAAGTTTCCGCACCATGAACCGCGACGTCCACGGCCCGGCCGACGTTCCTCGCCGGCGGGGGTCGTGGTCGGTCTTGTAGCCGACGAACCCGCCGTCGGCGTTGTGGGGGAACGGCACGCCGAGATCGGCGAGGCGATAGAACCCCCGCAAGGAGTTGACGCCCTCAGCCAACGCGACGTCGGCGTGGGTGCAGCCCCCGGCGGTGAGCGTTTGGGCGAAGTCGGCGGCGAGATCGGGCTCCTTGCCGCTAGTGCCCATCTTGTAGTAGGTTTGCTTGTCGGAGCCGGAGTTGTTGGACGTGCCGAGCCCGAGGCCCCGAGTCACAACGGCGATCTGCTCGGCGGGGTTGGCGACGCCGGTCTCTTCCATCTCCCGGAACAGCCGGCACGCGCAGTTGAGCCCCGCGGCTCCGGTGCCGACGATGACCGTATTGACCGTGACCACGGGGATGTGATGCCCGTCGAATTCCATGATGCTCTTGTCGCTCATCGCTAAGTTGCTTTCTCGATTGGAGAGAAGTTTGTCGTTACAGTCGCGTCATACCGAAGCCGCCGCCGACTTCAATGCACTCGCCTGTCGAATAGTCCAGCAGTCCCGCCCCGAAGGCCGATACGACTTTGGCGATATCTTCGGGCCGGCCCCATCGCTTGTTGACCAGGAGCCCGTCGGCGATCAACTTGTCGTACTTGGCCGTCACCACCGACGTCATTGGCGTGGCGATGATCCCCGGCGCCACCTGCAGCACCGGGATGCCGACCTCGCCGAGCCGGTCGGCGAACAACGTCGCCGCCATCGCCAACGCGGCCTTGGATACGCAGTACTCCCCGCGAGAAGGGCTCGACGTATAGGCCGAAATCGACGTAATGAAGCAGATTCGCGGCGTCTCCATAACGCCGGCTTCCTTCCATGCGATCATCCGACCGGCGGCCAGTTGCGTGAGGAAATACGGGCCGCGAAG
The DNA here is from genome assembly GCA_965372365.1 of uncultured bacterium. Lineage (GTDB taxonomy): Bacteria > Planctomycetota > Phycisphaerae > SM23-33 > FEN-1343 > CBDVCA01. The sequence goes on along the minus strand of CBDVCA010000007.1, from coordinate 5,177 downwards.
GTTGATCGACATCAGCCGATCGAAACTCTCTTCGGTGGTTTCGAGGATGTCTTTGCGTTCCTTGGGCGCGACGCCGGCGTTGTTGACCAGTAGATCGAGGCGGCCGAACCGCTCGGCGACAAAGTCGATCATCGCGGCGCGGTCGTCTCCGGAGGCGATATCGGCCCGGAAGACCTCGGCCTGTCCGCCGGCCGCTTCGATGGCGGCCTTCACTTCATAGGCGCCGCGCTCGGTGTTGGCGGCGTCGGCGACCACGTCGTTAATAACGATCGTGTATCCGTCCGTCGCCAGTCGCATCGCAATGCCGCGGCCAATGCCCTGTCCGGCCCCCGTGATCAGGGCGACGGGTGTGGTGTGTGCATTCATATCTTACTCTCCCGTGTCTGCAAGGGTGGTGGGCGACCTACAGTTCCGGCACATCCACCCAAGCTCGTTTGTCCCATGATTCCAGGCCCAACTCGGCCAGTTGCACGCCCTTGGCGGCCTCTTTGAGATCCCAACGGAAAGGCTCGTCGAGGACGATGTGGCGGAGGAACAGTTCCCATTGGGCCTTGAAGGCGTTGTCGTATGTCGTATTGGTCGGCACGGGCGTCCACCCGTCGCAGTAGTCGATGGGGCTGTCGACGTCGGGATTCCAGACGGCCTTGGGGGTGTTCCCAGCGTGCTGGGTCTTGGCGTTTCGCAACCCCACCACGGCCGATCCGTCCGTTCCGTCCACCTGGAGGGTCAGCAGTTCGTCCCGATTGACCCGGGTGCACCAGGACGAATTGAACTGGCAGATTACGTTCTGATCGGTCAGGAACGTCGCGTACGCGGCGTCGTCGCTGTCGGCGTTGTAGGGCCGGCCGTCTTCGTCCCAACGGCGGGGGATATGGTTGGCGCCCAGGCACGTCATGGAGGTGATGGCGCCGAATAGGTTATCGACCACGTAGCGCCAGTGGCAGAGCATATCGATGATGATGCCGCCGCCGTCGGCCTTGCGGTAGTTCCACGACGGTCGCTGGAGGGGCTCGTGTTGGCCGTCGAAAACCCAGTACCCGAACTCGCCTCGCACCGACAGCAGCCGGCCGAAGAAGCCCGTATCCAGCAGATACTTCAGTTTCATCAGCCCCGGCAGCCACAGTTTATCCTGAACGACGCCGTGCTTGACGCCCGCGGCTTCGGCGCAACGATACAACGCCATCGCGTCGGCCGAGTGGGTCGCGGTGGGTTTCTCGCAGTATACGTGCTTGCCCGCCTCGATCGCCTGCGTGACGGCCGCGACGCGGCGGTCGGTGGTCTGGGCGTCGAAGTAGACGGTGTACTTGTCGTCGGCCAGCGCCTCGGCGAGGTTGGTAGTGAAGGGGACGCCGCCGTGGGTGTCGGAGAGCTTTTGCAGCTTGTTCGGGTTACGTCCTATCATCAGCGGGTCGGGCATAATCACCTCGCCGGCGCCGATCGCAACGCCGCCCTGGGCGCGGATCGCCAGGATCGAACGAATCAGATGCTGATTCGTCCCCATCCGCCCGGTTACGCCGTTCATAATGATTCCTACACGATGCTCTTTCATCTGTTTCTCCCGCGTGTGCAAAAGTCGATAATCGCCAATCTATTATGTATTATTCCGGTACGCTTCCACAATCTTCTTCAAGAACAACTCCTGATCCTCAGCCCACCACCGATCGGAGAAGATCTCCACTTCGATGAAGCCGTCGAAGCCGGTCTGCTCGACCCACGAACGGATCGTCTTGACGTCGATCACCCCTTCGCCCATCAGCCCTCGGTCGTTGAGCATGTCGGCCATGTCGGGCTTCCAGTCGCACACGTGGAACGACAGCAGGTTCCCGGCGGCCCCACAACGAGCGATCTCCGATTCGAGGTGCGCGTCCCACCACAGGTGGAAGACGTCGACGGTTACGCCGACCCACGGCGAGTTGATCGCCTCGCACATGTCGTTGGCGTCTTTCATCGTCACCACCGCCGACCGGGTGTCGGCGTACATCGGGTGCAGCGGCTCGATGCTGACCTTGACCCCGCAGGCGGCGGCGTGAGGGACAATTGCCTCGATGCCGTCGCGGATCTGCAGGTGGTTGGTTTGTATCGACTGGCCCGGCGTGGCCCCGCAAACCAGCACCACCATCGGCGCGCCGATCGCGGCGGCCTCGTCCAAGGCTCGGCGGTTCTCGTCGAGGGCTTTTTGACGCTCGGCGCCGGTCTTGCCGGTGAAGAACCCGCCCCGGACCAGCGATACGCAGGTCAGCCCGGCGTCAGCCAGACAGGTGCGGCCTTGTGCGGGAGTGATATCGTCGAACACGTTTCGCCACACGCTTACGCCCTTGACGCCGGCGGCGGCGTAGTTGTCGGCGCACTGGCGCAGCGACCACGGCCTGGTGGTAATCGTGTGAACGCAAAGCCGCGACAGGTCGGTCAGGTCGTTGGGCTTTCTCAGGTCGGATCGGTCGATCATTGCGTGTCTCCGCTGACGTACTGTCCTGGAATATGAACTCCGAACGGCTCGCTGCTACGATTGACGATCCGCTCGGCGATCCACTCGCCGGCCCGTTCGCCCAGAACGCCGACCGGCAGGCTGATCGTCGCAGGCCGCGGCCGCATCAAGTCCCGAAGCGGCGAGTTGTCGAACCCGGTGATCTCGATCCGGTCAGGGATCGGCACCCCGGCGACGGCGGCCGCTTGTGCGAACGCCGCGGCGACCACGTCGTTGAAGCACATCGCGGCATTATACCCGCGCCGGTCGATTCGTTCGACGAATCCCGGCGTAATCTCGTCGATGGTGTCGACGGCGAAAATGTCGTCGTCGCCAAACGGAGCGCCCAGCTCCTTGGCTCCGTCCCGCAGGCCTTGCTCGCGCTGGTCGGCGATCTCCCCGGCGGTGTTGAGCCTGACGAAGCACGGTTTGAGCTTCGGGGGCCGCTCGGCGAGGCCGGCCAGCAGCAGTCGCATGCCGCCGGCGTTGTCGCAGGTGATGTAGTCCTGGTCTTCGACGACGCGATGCAGCGTCAGGCAGGGGATGCCCCGCTCGCGCAGTTGCCGATACGTCTTCGGTTGCGGGCGGGTGAACGCGAAGATCACGCCGTCGACGTCGCAGCCCTTCTTGTACTCGAACAGGTTCAGCCCGTCGCCCTCGACGTCGGTCACCAGGTTGGCCCGGTTATCGGCCAGGCCGCGTTTGATGCCGGCCAGCAGGTCGGAGTAATCGTAGAACAACTGCTGCACCCGCTCGGCCCGCCGCGGCAGGATAACCCGAATCGTCAAAATCGCCCGCCCCCGCTGCCGGCGGATCGTCCGCTTGCGATACCCGAGCCGCTCAGCCGCCGCCTCGATACTCCGAACCGTGTCTGCGCCAATCAGCGCCGACCCATTCAGCGCGCGCGAAACCGTCGCCGTCGATACTCCCACGTCCTCAGCGATGTCGTAAATCGTTATTCGTCCCATGGCCTCAAGTCCAGGCGGCTAATTGTTGCATGCAATAATAGGCCCAAGGAGATTCTTGTCAAGCCTTTTTGCCAAGATGTTGGGTCGCGGAGGCTCGTTCGGCGCCGATGGCGGGGCAATGCGTGCGGTTTTCGCTGTACGAGAGAGGGTGGGTTTGCTATTTATAGCCCGTTTGGATTTTCAGCACTGGTCAGACTGACCCTTCAACGAGAGGCTACGGAGCACATGAAACTTGACGGTATGGAAACGGCGCCGGCGGATGCGATTCTTGGATTGAACGAGGCGTTCAAGGCCGACTCGAACCCGGCGAAGATCAATTTGGGCGTGGGCGTGTACAAGGACGCCTCGGGTGCGACGCCGATTCTTGCCAGTGTGACCAAGGCCGAGGAGAAGCTGCTGGCCGGTGAGACGAGCAAATCGTACCTCGGTATCGACGGCCTGGCCGATCTGGGTTCTTGTGTGCAGGGGCTGCTGTTCGGCGGCGATCACGAGATTATCACGTCGGGGCGGGCCGTGACGGCCCAGACGCCCGGCGGGACCGGGGCGCTTCGCGTGGCGGGCGATTTTCTCAAGAAGACCCACCCCGGCGCCAAGCTGTGGCTGAGCAGCCCGACGTGGGCGAACCACAACGCCATCTTCACCGCCGCGGGGTTGGAGACGTGCACGTACCCGTATTACGACGCCGACGGCAAGCGCCTGGACTTCGACGCCATGGCCGCGGCTTTGGAGCAGGTTCCCCCCGGCGACGTGGTGCTGTTCCACGCATGCTGCCACAACCCCAGCGGGATGGATCCCAACGCCGAGCAGTGGAAGGCGTTGGCGGCGATCGCGGCCAAGCGGGGGTTCCTGCCGCTGTTCGACTTCGCGTACCAGGGCTTCGGGGCCGGGCTCGACGCCGACGCGACGGGGCTGCGGGAGTTTGCCACAGCCGGTGCGAATTTCCTGGTAGCCAGTTCGTACTCGAAGAACTTCGGGCTCTACAACGAGCGAATCGGCGCCCTGACGCTGGTGACCGGGTCGCCCGAGGACGCCGCGGCGGTGCTGAGCCACGTGAAGACGTGCATCCGTTGCAATTACTCCAACCCCCCGGCCCACGGCGGCAAGATTGTCGCGACGGTTCTGGAAGACGCCGAGCTTCGGGCGATGTGGGTCGGCGAAGTCGACACGATGCGCGACCGGATCAACGGGATGCGTGAACTGTTCGTCAAGACGCTGGCCGAGATGGGCGTCGATCGCGACTTCAGCTTCATCACGACCCAGCGCGGAATGTTCTCGTTCTCGGGGCTGAACAAAGATCAGGTCGCCGAGCTTCGCCAGAAGCACTCGATCTACATCGTCGGCTCCGGCCGCATCAACGTCGCCGGTATGACGCCGGGGAATATGCCGGGGCTGTGTGAGGCGATCAAGGCGGTGCTGTAGGCTAGGCCATCACGATCGACGGTACGTATCAAATGGTCGCTGCGTCATCGATTGGCGGATATTCTCGCCCGATGACGCGGTGGCTTTCGTATGGTTCATGACGGATTACCGGGGAGTCCTCATGGCCGAACGACCTGCTGGTACTAGCCCCCTGCAGTGCAGGGGGTTGCTGGACGGATGGTGTTGCCGTTGTCGAGGCGATGTCGGTTGGCAAGAAGCCGATGTTTGTCCCAGAACTGTGAGCTTGCACGCCTTTGGACCCCCCGCACTGCGGGCTGCTAGTACCCTGTCCCAGGGATACTGTGGTGTTCTGACTTGCGGCGATG
>CBDVCA010000006.1:0-45384 GCA_965372365.1 uncultured bacterium | reverse complement strand
TCCAGCGACCCCCTGCACTGCAGGGGGCTAGTAACCGCAGACCCTTGGTCACGAGAATCTCCCGCCAATCCGTCATGAACCACAAGAAACAGCAGATCACCGATTCCCGGGCGTTTCCAACATCAGGCTCCGTCAGTCGCCTATCCCATCGCGCCAGTCTGCACTCGCCGTCGCCGTGGTCGTATCTGTTGTCGTGGCCGTCGCCGTGGCCGTATCTGTTGTCGTGGCCGTATCTGTTGTCGTGGCCGTATCTGTTGTCGTGGCCGTATCTGTTGTCGTGGCCGTCGCCGTCGCCGTGGCTGTTCCTGAAGCCTGAGGTCTGAAGCCTGAAGCCTGCCGTTCTGCCGTTCTGCCATCTTGTCTCTGGTGCAAGCGACTGTTCAATCGTATAATCCCGGCGACTTGTTGATGCGAGGAAGCGTTGTGGCCACAAACGGCATTCGCGGCATCCTGTTCGACTTGGGAGACACGCTGCTCGACTTCGGGCCGGTGGATACCATCGACCTGTTCGAGAAGGGCGCCCACCTTACGTACTCATACCTTGAGCAACTGGGCGTGTCGCTTCCGTCGTTTGGGGTCTATCACCGCCGACAGTTCCGAGCGGTGCGATGGGCGTACGCGTGGAGCCACATCATCGGTCGCGAGTTCAACTCGATGGATATGATCGGCAAGCTCGTCTCCCGCATGGGCTTCACGCTCGAGCCTGAGCAGTTGGCCGAACTGGCCTGGCTGTGGTATGAACCGCTTGGCAAGCAGGCGACGGTCGAACCCGGCGCCGGTGAGATGCTCGCGGCGTTCACCAACGACGGTATTTCGCTGGGGGTCATCTCCAACACGTTTATTCCGGCGGTCGTGCTCGATCGTCACCTCGATAGCCTGGATCTACTACAGTATCTTCCCGTGCGTGTGTACAGTTGCGATGTGCGGTATCGCAAGCCACACCCGAGAATCTTCCGCTACGCCTTGGCCGAAGCGGGATTGGAGGCCGCCGAGACCATGCTTGTCGGCGATACCCCCAAAGCCGACATTCGCGGCGCTAGGCGAGCCGGGCTGATCGCCGTTCTGAAGGACCCCTCCGGTAAGTATGCCGGTCATCGCATTCATCCGGATCATACCATCACCACCTTGGCCGAACTGCCCCAGATTGTGGCCCGGTACAGTTGAAAGCGACCCGATGAGGTCGTACCTTTCATTGGGGCCACATCGACCTGTGGTGGTTCCATTGGGGGGATGAACGCGAGATGAACGCTCTGACATTCAACATTACCGTTCCCATCTGGCTGCGTGCTCGCTTGGCCGCGGCTGTGACCGGCCGGTCGGCGTACTGGGGCAAAGCCGGCGCTGTGCGGCTGGTCGACGTTACGCAGCCCCAGACCCCGGGGCCGGGGTGGGTGGTTTGTCGCACGCGACTGGGCGGAATCTGCGGCACCGACCTGGGAACTGTGCAAATGCATCGGCGGGCCAACAGCGTGCTCCCGGGGTTCTCTTCGATGCCGATGATCCTGGGCCACGAGAACGTCGCCGAGGTCGTTCGATCCCACTGTGACCAAGACGCCGGCTGGATCGGTAAACGGGTCTGCGTAGAGCCGACGCTTAGCTGCACGCCCCGAGGCATCGATCCACCTTGCCGGCGCTGCGCGGTGGGCGAATTCGGAGCCTGCGAGAACTTCGGCGCCGCCGGCCGCGGCCGGTATGTGCTGCCGGCGGGAACCAGTATCGGCTACAACAGCCGCACGGGCGGGTCGTGGGGCGAGTTCTTCTGCGCCCACGTCAGCCAGCTTGTCGAGGTTCCCGATGAACTCACCGACGAGCAAGCGGTGCTGACCGATCCGCTGGCCTGCAGTCTCCACGGGGTCTTCCGGATCGATCTGACCCCTGTGCGAACCGTCTGCGTCTTCGGCGGGGGCATTCTCGGCCTCGGAACGGTCGCTACGCTGCGGGCTCTCGGCTACGACGGCGATATTGATATCGTCGCCAGGCACGCATTCCAGGCCGAGCTGGCAAGGCGCCTCGGCGCGACGCACGTGTGGACCGAGCGGGAATCGCGGGACTTACCGAAGATCGCTCGGCGGATCGGCGGAGACGTTGTGACGGCCCATTTCGGCGGCGCCGCACTCACCGGCGGCTACGACGCCGTCTTCGAATGCACCGGCTCCGTCAGCGGCTTGAATTACGCCCTGAAATTCACTCGGGCGCGAGGGCAAGTCGTGCTGATCGGAACCACCGAAGGCAGCGGCGCCGACCTGACGCCGATCTGGTTCGGCGAACTGCAGGTCGTCGGCGCCTACGGCCGGCAGTTGGAGCATTGGAACGGCCGAACGATGGAAACTTACCGCATCATTCACGAAATGATGGTCGAAGGGAAACTGCCCACCGACGGCCTGCTGACGCACACCTCCAGGCTCTCCGACTTCGCCAAAACGTTCGCCGCGGCCACCGATAAGAAACACTCCAAGTGCGTGAAGGCAGCCTTTCGGTTTGTGTAGACGCCGCCGGTTGGCAGGCGTGGGTGATTTGTTTACACTGCTGTTCCGATAGATCGGGATTGTACTTGAAGCGAAAGGACAGCAGCTATGACGACCACAGACCAAACGCCCTCCGTCGGCATTCTGATGGGTTCGGACAGCGACTGGGAAACCATGCACCGTTGTGCGAAGCAGTTGGAGGCCCTGGGCATATCCTATGAAGTTCGCGTGATCAGCGCTCACCGCACACCGGCGATCGCCCACGAATACGCCTCGTCCGCCGCCGGGCGAGGGCTCAAGATCATCATCGCCGCCGCCGGCCTCGCCGCCCACCTCGCCGGCGCGATGGCCGCGGGCAGCCCGCTGCCGGTGATTGGCGTGCCGATGGCCGCAGGACCGCTCAACGGGTTCGACGCCTTGCTCTCGACCGTACAGATGCCGCCGGGTGTACCCGTCGCCACCGTAGGGATCGGCAAGCCCGGAGCCACGAACGCCGCTATCCTGGCCGCCCAGATTCTCGCCACCGCCGACCCGGCGATCGCCGACACTGTCACTGCGTTCCGCGCCGAACAGGCCGAGAAGGTTATTGCCAAAGATGAAGCCCTCAACGCAAGTTTGTAACGCCGAAGGGGCCGACCCGAACCCGGATCGCTTGGAAGCCGACGACATCCTGCTGGCTGAGTCTTTCGCCAATGAAGAGGGATTCATCGACTTCGCCGAGCTGTTCGGCAATCGCCGGCCGGTCGAAATCGAAATCGGTTCGGGCAAGGGCACATTTCTGGTCCATCGGGCCAAGGCCAGACCGGAGCTGAATTTCATCGGCATCGAATGGGCGCGAAAATACTGCCACCACGCCGCCGATCGTATCGCGCGATGGGGGCTGGGGAATGTCTGCATGCTCCGAGCGGAGGCCGCGGCCTTCTTTGGCAAACGCGTCGCCGACGATTCACTGCAAAGGGTTCACATCTACTTCCCCGATCCCTGGCCCAAGACGCGGCACGTGAAGCGTCGGATCATCCAGCCGCCCTTTGTGGATCTGCTGTACCACAAGCTTCGCCTCGGCGGCCAACTGGTCGTCGTGACCGATCATCGCGACTACGCCCGTCAAATGGCCTGGGTCATTCTCAATCAACCCAACTTCGCTACCGTGCCGTTCCCAAAAACCCACGGAGCCAACGAAGGGGAAGTGGTGGGGACCAACTTTGAGCGTAAGTACATCGCTCAAGGGCGATGCTTCTTCTCGCTTGCTGTGATGAAATGGAGATGATGTACCTTGGGACCGACGGTGTTGGCTTCTCTTGTTATATTACTTACTTTATACAGTAGTACATATCCGTAGGGCCTGTCAGTTGTGTTGGCAACGAAAGACGACCCAACCTAACTGCATATTCAATAAACGGTTCGGCCCAAAAACAGACCCCGAAATTCAGTGGGTAACCTGTTGGTTTCGCTGTCGGTTCTTTACGGCAACTCGCGAGTACGGATTTCGGACCCGGCTGAACCGACAAGACGGTATCGGCACAATACGATCCCCCAACAGGCATCTGACAGCTTTTGAAGAGGTTGTCCACACTTGCCTGTTGATAACAAGCCGCGGCCACGAGATCGGCATTGGAAGAGGTTGTCCACACTCGCCTGTTGATAACAAGTCGCGGCCACGAGATCGGCATTTGAAGGGATCCACACCCGCCTGTTGGTTCTTCGTCGCTACGTGGCCAGGTAACTCGCCAGCAGATCTACTGACGCTTTCAGGTCATCGGCGTGAACCGTCTCGGTGACGGTGTGCACGTATCGACACGGGATCGACAGCGTGATGGCCTTATGACCCACGCTTGTTCGCTGCATTGTGCCGGCGTCGGTGCCGCCGAGGGGGAGTACTTCGAGTTGGTATTTGATCTTTCGCTTCTTGGCCGTGGCGATGAAGGCGTCAACCAGGTCGCGATGGGAAATGCTGTGACTGTCCATGATCTTGATCGCGACGCCGCCTCCGAAGGTGCATATCGCCTCTTCGGCCGGTATACCCGGGGTGTCGCAACAGAGCGTAACGTCCAGGGCGATCGCCACGTCGGGTTCAACGTCGAACGCCGCCGGCCCGGCGCCGCGGCAGCCGACTTCCTCCTGAACGGTCGCGACGAAGTACACCTCATGGGGCGAGCCGGTCGCGGCTAACTTGCGAAGGGCGCAAATCGCCACGTAACTGGCCACCCGGTTGTCCATGCACTTGCCGGTGGCGGACTTGCCGATCCATTCGGTCGTCTGGACCAGGGATACGGGGTCGCCCACGCTGACGGTTCGTTTCACCGTCACCGCCGGAAGGTGCAGGTCCACGAAGAATTCTCCGACCTTGTACGTCTTCTTCTTCTCTTCGTCGGTGGCGATGTGGATCGGTCGCCCGGATGGATTGAGCGTGCCGAGGAGGTCCTTTTTCCCCTGGACCATCACGCGCCGGGCGAAAAGATTGCGAGTGTCGAACCCGCCGGCGGGGTTCAGACGCAGAAAGCCCTTGTCGTCGATGTGCTTGACGTAGAAGCCGATCTCGTCCATGTGGCAGGCCAGCATGATCTTCAGCGGCTTGACGCCACGTACCTTCTTGGTGGGCTTGCGAACACAAATCAGGTTGCCCATCGCATCGGTTCGGATCTCGTCGCACAAGTCGGCGACCTCCGCAGCGATCAGGTCCCGAACGCGTTCCTCCCGCCCGGGCACGCCGGGGGTCTCGGTCAGTCGCTTTAGCAGGTCGAAATCGTTCATGGGCCTTCCTCTGTGGTATGGGGTCGCAGGTCCGCCAATAGTACCAGTCGGCGATTGAGGTGTCGAGTTGATAGGGTGTTATCTACCGGGTCGCAAAAAAAACCCCATGACCGCGTCGGTGGGGTCGTGGTAGAATCTGCCAAACCCGCGAATGGATTCGAGCAATCACATGAGAACACAGGGCGCCAAACAACTAGCCACCGCGGCCGGTCTGGGCAATTGGGTTCCCCAGGTGGCGACGGTTCCCTACCTCAACGCTCTGCCGCTGATTGACGGCTTGGTGGCCGGCGGACAGGTGCGGATGGTTCGGGCGGTCCCGAGCAAGCTGGCGGCCATGCTTCAACGCGGCCGCATCGACGCGGCCCTGCTGCCCACGATCGATCTGCCGCGAATGGCCGCGACCCCGCTGGTGCTGACGGCCGGGTGCATCGCCAGCGACGGGCCGACCGAAACGGTCTGCATCTTCAGCCGCGTGCCTCCGGCGACGATTCGTCAGTTGTACGTGGATATCGACAGCCACTCTTCGGTTGCTCTCGCGGCGGTGCTGTGGGCCGAAAGTTTCAACAAGCGTCTGGAAATGGTCCCTTTGCGAGCGGGCCGCACCCTCAGGGAGCATCCTCCCGAAGCGGTTCTGGTCATCGGCGACAAGGTCGCCACCTGGCCGGCCGCGGCGTACCCATGGCGGATCGACCTTGGCGCGGCGTGGCGAGAGCTGACCCATCTTCCGTTTGTTTTCGCGATCTGGGCGATGCGATCGATCTCGAAATCGCCGGGCCGCCAAGCGGCGGCGTTGCATCACCTGTTGGTCGAGGCGCGGGTTCGCGGGATGAGCAAGATCGATGAGATCGCACTTCGCTACGGCGCCAAGTTGGGCTGGTCGACCGCCGCGGCTGCGACGTACTTGACCGAGAACATCCAGTACAAGTTCACACCCCGCCACCGCGAAGGGCTGGACATGTTCTTCCGCCTCGCCCACAAGCACAAACTCATCACCGAAATCAAACCCCTGTCCTATGTCGAAGCGACGTAAGGTGCAGGGGACTGCTAGCCGGTTTCTCTGAGGGCGGCCCGTTGGTACAATCCCGCCCATGAGCAACGCTACGAACAACCTTACCAACATCATCGACTTCCATACCCACGCATTCCCCGACGCCATTGCCGACCGGGCGATCTCGGCGTTGGAGGCCGGCGTCGAGGATCAGCACATCGGCGCCCACCTCGATGGCCGCCTCGCCTCGCTGCTGGCCAGCATGGACAAGGCTGGAATCGAGAAGGCCGTGGTGTGTCCGATCGCGACCAAGCCGAAGCAGTTCGAGGTGATCCTCGATTGGAGCCTGAAGATTCGCAGCGAGCGGATCCTCGCTCTGGGCAGCGTTCACCCCGACGCCGCCGACGTCGCCGGCGAGGTGAGGCGGATCGCCGACGCCGGGCTGATCGGGCTGAAGCTGCACCCGATGTACCAGGACTTCTTCGTCGATGAGCCTCGGGCCGCCCCATTGTTCGCCGCCGCGGCCGACGCCGGGCTGATGGTCGTTCTGCACAGCGGGTACGACATCGCCTTCGACATGAATCACAACGCCGACCCCAGCCGCATCGCAGCGATGCTGGACCGCCATCCCACGCTCAAACTGGTCGCCACCCATCTGGGCGGCTGGAAGGCCTGGGACGCCGTCCGCGAGCACCTCACCGGGCGCGACCTGTGGATCGAGACGTCGTTCTCGCTGGAGTGGATGGATCCGTCCGATGCCGTCGACCTGATTCGAACCCTCCGAACCGACCGGATCCTCTTCGGCACCGACAGCCCCTGGGCCGACCAGAGCGAAGAACTCCAGCGGATGCGTAATCTGGATTTGACCGACGCCGAACTCGACGCGATTCTACAAGGCAACGCCCGGCGGTTGCTGGGGAGTTTGTAGGGTCAGTGCCTCAAGGTTAGTTGCCCAAGACGCTTGATTGTCCCTGGAAATCGCTATCCAATCCACCCTTTGGCTTAGACAAAAGCTGTTCGAAGATGATTTGACAGATGCAGGTTTTGCCCGGGTCGATGAGGAGTGTGTGTTCGCCGAAGTTCTTCATTTCCAGCGTGATGGTTCCTTTGAAGCCTGCATGGATGGTTGGCGCAGTCATATGCACAGCTAAGCCAAGCCTGGCGCAACTGCTTCTTCCTTCTACTCTCGCGGCCAGTTGACTATCCAGTGGCAGTTCGACTCGCTCAAGAGTCTTTGCAAGTACAAAAGCCCCGGGTGCAATCGCGATTCGGCCATCAGCGTCCTGAATCACGTCTTCCGTATACATTCCATAAGCTGGAATCTCGAGATCCGACAGCCGGAAGTTGATGATGACACCATTTGCAGCGGGAATCCATGTTTTGAACTCGCGGCCTACCCTCAGATCGAGCGATGAAGGGCTCAGGTGGCTGCCCGGCGGTGGCGGATCAATGATGATCCGTTTGTCCTTGAGGGCTTGAAGAATGTCGGAATTTGATAGAATCAATTCTGCCCCCCAGAATTACGCTGGAATCAGTTGATTCTCTGATACCGTAATTGCTGGGCCATTACTTATCGTCGGCTGCGGCAATATAATCGAAGCTAGATCGTTTACTTTGTCAAGGCAATAAGCTTCCAAGGCGGCTGATTTCCCCTCCTCACCGCGTATATCTTCTGTTTCCAGAAAGTCTAAACATGATTCATCAACAATACTCTGTACTTCTCCAGATGATGTTTGGATGCGAACGACCCACTCGCCTCCAAACATACCTTCGAAGGCACGACACTTTACCCTGCATCGTTCTGACATTATTATACTACCTCCCATGAGCACGCAAACAAAACCCAAACACAACCATCATTATTGTACTCAAGATCAACTGTCCTGATGATGAGAATACTCTAGAAACTCAGAAACTGCTCAAGAAAAAACGTGATTTTCAGGCACGTTCGGGCACGTTTGGGCACATTCAGGCACTTATGCAGAAGTGAAGCAGAGTTCATATAACGGCATAACCACTTGTCCTTTCAGTCGTTATCTTCTGTGCTGGTTTCCGGCTGCAGTTTCTGCACTTTCACGGCGCTGCCGCGTTGGCCGACGAGGATGAGCGTATCGCCGGCGGCGATCGTCAGATCGGGACCGGGATTGTAGACGGTTTCGGCGTCGTTCTTGCGGACGGCGACCAGCATGGTTCCGGTGCGGGCGGGCAGGGCGAGTTCGCGAAGGGTCTTGCCGGCCAGTTCGCTGGTCTCCGAGACGACCAGTTGATCCATTTCCAGGTCGACGCCCTTGTTGGCCACTTCGACGAAATCGACCACCGCCGGGCGTGTAATCACGTTGGCGATTCGCGTCGCCCCGATCGTCTGCGGGCAGACCACCCGATCGGCTCCGGCGTGGCGCAGTTTGCGTTCGGTGGCGGGCGATTCGGCCCGTGAGATAATCGTCAGCGACGGGCTCATTTGCCTCGCGGTGAGCGTGAGGAAGACGTTGTCGGCGTCGTCGGGGAGGCAGGCGACTAAGTGGGAGGCGCGTTTGACGCCGGCGGCCTCGAGGACCGACTCTTCCTGGGCGTCGCCGATCACCGACAGTGCATTGCAGCTTTCGGGGCGGTCGAACAGTTCGCCGCTGATCTCGATGACCACGACATCGCGGCCGGCCGCCTTCAGTTCGTCGGCGACCATACTGCCCATGCGACCGCAGCCGCAGACTACGGCGTGTCCGCTGAGTTTTTCAATTGCCCTTTGCACCTGTTTTCTCCCGAGCACCTTGTGCAACGTGCCTTCTGTGAGCAGCGCCACCGAGATACTGAACGTAGCCGCGGCCAGCCCGACGCCGAGTATAATCAGTCCGAGTGTCCACCATCGACCCGCCGGCGACATATCGGGGATTTGCCATGACCCGACCGTGGAGATGGTCACCAGCGTCATATACAGCGCATCGGCGGGCGATTGCTTCTCCAGCACGCAGTACCCGGCGGTGCTGATGGCGACCAGCAGCATCAGCAGCATGGGTAGAACGAGCACCCACGTCGTCAGACTGCCTGTCGCCGGGTTATGCCGCATGATTCACCGGTTCCTCAATGAGTTCCAAAGGACGCCCGGATTATACGGTCGCCGCCGATTGCGGCAAAGCCCGCTCCCAACGATCGTTGCCGTTTGTTCCCGGCGATCGGCCGCCTGTGACGGGCGCCGATCGGGTCCTCTCCAATAGGTTTCGGCAATTGCGGGCGGCGCCGTCAGTACGTATCATGGCGACCTTAACGACCGTTGCGATTTTCACAGGAGAGTATGCTTGTCGACATTCAAGATCAACTTCGCACAATGCAGGGGCCTTGGCTCGCCGGCCGAGATGGTCGCGGCCATGGAAGAATTCGGCCTCGCCGAGAACGAGGAAGTCGGCGTGCTTCATGCCGACGCCGCCGCGGGCGCCATGTTCGGCACGTTGGTCCGGCGGACCCAGATGGCCGTGCAGCGGCTGGACGCCGAGACCCGAGAAGTCTTCACCGAAAACGTAAGCAAAATAACGCTCTACCCGTTCGGAGCCTTTCCCGAGGCCGATCGGCTGGAAGTCTACGCCGGCACGACCTCCGGGATCCAACAGGTTGGCGATTTCATCGGCAGCGGCCTGGCGATGGCCGTGGTGACCGATCCGTTCGAGGTGGATCTGCTCGGCGCCGTCGAGAAGCTGCTGAAGAACACCAAGAAATGCCAGCTTCGAGCGGTACGTGCAACCGACTACGCAGCCAATAGTTATATGATCGGCACGTACGCTCCCAAGTTCATGGATACCGACCATGGCTTGACCTTTATGGAGCAGTACGCCGAAGCGCTCAAGAGCGTGCAGGTTCGTTTCGCCGGCCCCAGCGCCCGGGTCACCGCCACGCTGACGCCCAACGCATGCTTCTCGTATAGCTGTCACGAAGACGACCAGCCGGAGGTCCAGCAGATCCTCCGCAAGCTGGTCACCGGCTGACGGAATCATCGCGTCGCGGCTGTGGCGATCGGCTCTACCAAACAATCCGGATCAAACGTATAGTGTGCCTATGGCCCGCGATACCACAGTTCAGCCGGCGGCCGGAACCGAAGTACGCAAGTTCGGCATGTTCCTGGGCGTGTTCACCCCGAGTGTCCTGACGATTCTCGGGGCGATCATGTACCTGCGTTTCGGCTGGGTCGTCGGCAACCTCGGCGTCGGCATGGCCGTGCTGACCGTATGCATCGCCAGCGGCATCACGGCGATTACGGCCCTGAGCGCGTCGGCCATCGCCACCAACATGCGGGTCGGCGTCGGGGGCGAGTATTTTATGATTTCCCGCTCGCTTGGGCTGGAGCTGGGGGGAGCGATCGGCATCCCGCTGTTCCTTTGCCGAACGCTGAGCATTACCCTGTACAGCTTCGCCTTGACCGAATCGCTGGCTGTGTTCATCCCCGCCCTGCATACCACCCCTTGGCTGTCGCAGGCGGCGGCCGCGGCGATTATCGTTATCATCACGCTGATCGCCGGCCGAAGCGCCTCGGCGTCGCTGAAGCTGCAACTGCCGATTATGGTCGCCGTGGGACTGTCGCTGCTGGCGCTGGTGATCGGCGTGGCCCAAGGCGGTCTGCGAGCCCCCGAGTGGACCCCGACCTACCGCACCGCCGAAATCAAGAGCTTCTGGTGGGTCTTCGCGGTGTTCTTCCCGGCCGTGACCGGGTTTACCGCCGGCATCGGCATGAGCGGCGACCTGAAAGACCCCCGCAAGTCCATCCCGCGCGGCACCATGATGGCGGTGGGCGTCGGGTGGCTGGTCTATCTGATCATTCCGATCCTGCTTTCGGTGACCGCCACGATCGAGCCGTCCGAGTTGGCCCAGGTGGGGCCGACGTGGACGAAGGCGGCCCTGTTCGGGTCGGTGCTGGTTTACCCCGGCATGTGGGGCGCCATTTTGTCTTCGGCGTTCGGCAGCGCGCTGGGGGGGCCGCGGGTGTTGCAGGCGCTGGCGTCGGACGGCCTGGCGCCGCGGTTCCTGGCCCGGGTCTCTAAAACCGGCGAGCCGACGGTCGCGACGTGGGTGACCGGGATGATCGCACTGGCGGCCGTCAGTCTCGGCGGCCTTAACGCCGTGGCCAAGTGGGTGACGATCTTCTTCCTTACCCTGTACGTGACGATCAACCTCAGCGCCGCCCTGGAACGGCTCGTGCGAGACCCGTCCTACCGCCCGACCATCAAAGCCCCTTGGGCCTTGTCGCTGCTGGGGTCCGTCGCGGCCATCGCGGTGATGTTCCTGATCAAGTGGTACGTCTGCTTGGCGGCGATCGGCTTGGAGCTGGTCCTGTGGTTGTACCTGCGTCACCGAACTCTTCAACGCCGATGGGGCGACGTTCGCGCCGGGTTCTGGGTGGCCCTGGCCCGATTCGCACTGCTGCAACTGAAGGGCCACGCCCTCGACGCGAGGAACTGGCGGCCCCACATCCTGCTGTTCGCCGGGAACGTCACCAAGCGAATCGGCCTGGTCCGCATGGCCGGCTGGTTCAACCAGAACCGGGGCGTGCTGACCGTCTGCGATGTCATGATCGGCGAACCGGGCCAAGACAGCGAGCGTGTCGATCGCCGCCGCGAGACCCTCGACGCGGCGTTGGGCGCCCACGGACTGGTCGGGTTCAGCGAAGTCGACGTCGTTCGCGAGTTCGAGTCCGGCGTGGTGGATATCACCCAGGCCAACGGCATCGCGGGCCTTCAGTCCAACACGGTGATGTTCGGCTGGCCCCGAAAGCACGAACGGTTGGAATCGGACCTGCGGATCATGCGTTCGATCACGCAGTTGCGTAAAAGCGTGATCCTGGCCAAGCTCGATCCGCCCGCCGGCCCGAGCCGACGGCGCGGGATCGACGTCTGGTGGCGCGGCAAGCAGAACAACGGCGACCTCATGCTGCTGCTGGCCCATCTGCTGATGATGAACCCCGAATGGCGGCGGGCGACCCTCCGCATCCGGTCGATCGTCGTCAACGAGGCCGAGAAAGTCGCCATGATCGAAAGTCTGACCCACCTGGTCGCCGAGACGCGAATCGGAGCCGAAACCGACGCGATCATCAAGCCGGCCCATAGGACCGCCGTCGAGGTGATGCACGAATGCAGCCGCGGCGCCGACGTCGTCTTCCTCGGCCTGCGAATCCCCGGCCCCGGCAAAGAGGCCGCCTACGCCGACCAGCTCTACGAACTGGTCAACGGCTTCAAATCCGCCATCCTCGTCCGCAACGGCAGTCCGTTTGCGGGTGATCTGATCTGATACCCGCTGTTGGCGGCAAATCCGAAATACGAAGCACGAAATCCGAAACAAATACGAAAACGGCAAACAGCCAATGTTCAAAACGGTGATCGATCACATCTACGCATTCGGGCGTCGTTTCGGGCTTTCAAATGTTCAAAACGGTGATCGATCCCATCTACGCATTCGGGCGTCGGTTCGGACTTTCGTCTGTTTGCCGTATTTGAATTTGTTTCGTATTTCGTGCTTCGTATTTCGGATTTGCCGTTCAGTTACATCTTGAACGGGCCTTTGGGTTTCTTGGGTCGTTGGCCGCGAGCGGCTTTGCCGGGGGCGTCGACGAGGGTTTCTGAGGCGGCTTGGAGGGCTTCTTTTTCGCGGATGTGCTTGCGGATGACGAACGATTCGAGCACGCCGCCGCCGGTGGAGGCCATGATGTAGAGTGTGAGGCCCGAGGGTGCGTTGTAGAAGAACAGCAGCATCATCCCGGACATCATGTACATCATCATCTTCTGCTGTTTCTGCTGGTCGGGCGACGCCCCGGCCGCCGATTGCATGGGCGTGAGCTTCTGCTGGAGGAACATGAACACCGCCAGCAGCAGGGGCAGGATATTGAGCCCGTGGATGGGGCCGATCATCGCCCCGATCAGCGGCAGTGTGAGCGGTTGGGCCAGCGAGATCACGGTGTCGGGGCCGGCGAGGTCGGTAATCCAGAACGGCAGCAGCCCTTGGTGGCGAAGCACCACTGACGCGCTGAGCCCGCCCCACAGGGCGATCCAGATGGGCATCTGGAGGAACATCGGCAGGCATCCCAGAAACGGCGACGCCCCGGTTTGCTTCCAGAACTGCATCATGGCCTTCTGCTGGGCTTCCTTGTTGTCCTTGTACTTCTCCTGGATCTTCTGCATTTCCGGCTGAAGCGTCTTCATCTTCATCATGCTCACCTGCGACCGCTTGGTGATCGGGTGCAGCACCAGCCGGATCAGCAGGACCATCAGGATGATGATGACG
The DNA here is from genome assembly GCA_965372365.1 of uncultured bacterium. Taxonomy (GTDB): domain Bacteria; phylum Planctomycetota; class Phycisphaerae; order SM23-33; family FEN-1343; genus CBDVCA01. The sequence continues at coordinate 31,926 of CBDVCA010000006.1, read as the reverse complement.
CCGTAGTTGTTGATCGCCGCGCCGCCGCGTTCGATGACCCACATCACCCCGTAGGCCAGCGGCTCGATGAGGCACAGGTTGCAGGTGCGGAACTTGATCGCCTTGCTGTAATTGAGTCGGGCGTACAGCGGCGTTTCTGTGAAGAGGCTGTTGCTCTTGGGGCCGCAGTAGACGTCGAAGGTGAAGGTAGCGGCTTCGCCGGCGGCGACGGCCGACGGATCGCTGGTGAATTCGACCAGTTGGCTCTTGGCCTCTTCGCCGATGCCGACCGTTCGCGTGCTGAAGGCGTAGGTGTACTGATCGGCGGCGACGGGGGTGTCGGCCACGGGGGTCTGGTCGGTCACCGAAGCGGTGTCGAAGCCTTGGGGAACCGGGTACATCAGGCAGCCGAAGAACTGGTTGCCGGCCCCGGCCCACACCACCGGGTCGGCGGTAGAAGCGCGATTGTCGCCCAGGGCGTTGACGCCGCCGTCCTTGACGGCCTTGGTGCGTTCGACTCGCATGCCCTTGGGTACGTCGATCTTCATCTCGGCGGTGATCAGTCCGGCGGCCATGGCGTCCCGCACATCGGCCCGAAGGCCCTCGCGGGGGATGCCGGCCGGCCCGTACTGGGTCACCGACAGAGTCTGCGTTTGGTCGGTGAGGTTGGCGACGCTCACCTTAACCGTAACGCTCGGGGAGCCCTTGGCGACGGTATACGTCTTCGTCAGCCGATACGACGGTTTCCGCGCCTTGACGGCGTCGGCGTCGGCATACAGGCTTAGCGTGGCCGTTACCGACTGGATCCCCCGGGCGTCGGTGACGACCTCGCCGAATTCCCAGGCGATTCGCCCGTAGGTGGACTCGTCGTCGCCGGCTTCCCAGCGGACCCGGTTGGCGGGGCTGAGGAAGGTCCGCACATCCTCGCCGTTGATACGGATGCTCTCGGTGCTGAACGCCAGCGTCGCACGGGTGTTGGTCGTGCTGGGAACCGGTTGTATGAGCGAGTAGCTCCAGTCTTGATACTGCTCGGCGGTCTTGTCTTGGGTGCGTTTCTGCGTGACGGTCTCGAAGATGCTGGTCAGCTTGAGCCGTTGGATGCCGGCGCCGCGTGGATCCAGCTCCAGTTGGAAGCGGTACCCGTCGATCGGGTCCACTGACCCGAGGCGAACGGTGGGGATATCGTCATCTTCGATCTGCTCGACCGTCAGGCCGCGGCCGCCGTAGATCCACTTGGAGGGCGGATCGGTCGGTTCGTCTACGTTCGCCACCGAAGCGGGGGGGGGCGTCGGTTGCTGGTCGGCCTTCCTGTTCGGCAAAATGTACGTCTGCACCAGCATGGCGGCGGCAAACGATAGCAGCAAAATCCACAGCAGTTGTTTCTTGTCCACCAGCGGGACTCCTCAAGCGAAAGCGGGGCGCTCGGCCCCGAGGGTGTTTTAGTAGGTGTACCGACGGCTCGCCTACCGTCCGTCCAACAGGCGCGATCCGAGATAGTCGTCGATCTCCCCGATTGCGTTGATCTTCTCGACAACGGCTTCCACGTCGTAGTCCACTCGCACGAAGGTGATCATTTCGTCGTCGACAAGGACATAGCTGGCTCGGCTGTCATGGTCTCGCGGCTGCCCGACCGAGCCGACGTTGACCAGCGACTTGTAGTTCTCGCTCAGCTCGTATTCGTTATCGACCTCGTCGGGACTGTAGAAGTCGGGGGTGTCGAGGAATACCCCGGGTACGTGCGTGTGCCCCACGAAGCAAATCTTGCCGATCCGCTCGAACAGGCTGTGGATCTTACCGGGGTTGGTGTACACGTCGTCGGGGAAGACGTACTCGTTGACCGGCCGTCGCGGCGACCCGTGTACGAAGACCATCTCCTTGAGCATCTTGTTCTCGCTGGTCGCGACGTGCTTGAACGTCATCTCGCCCAGGAAATCCCATCGGCGCTCGCGTTTTTCGGCGTCCGGCTCCGACTCCAACTGGGCCCGCGTCCAGAAGCAGGCCGACTCGGCCCCGGCGTTGAAGTTGAACGGCTCGTACAGGACGGCGTAATCGTGGTTGCCCATCAGGCACACCGAGCAATGCTCGATGACCAGGTCCAGGCACGCGCCGGGTTCGGGTCCGTAGCCGACGACGTCGCCCAGACAGATCACCTCGCTCACGTTGCGGTCGGCGATGTCGCCGAAAACCGCCTCAAGGGCGATCAGGTTGCTGTGAATATCGCTGATAATTGCAAACGGCATTCGGGCTATCCATTCATTGTCCGGCATACAAGGTTGCGCTGATGCCTGAACGCCGCGACAGTGCAGGCATATCGCATCCTATGCTATGGGCTGACCCCACGTGCTGTCAACGGCCATCGCCGAGCGAACGGCCGATGACCCACGGCAGCCTTGCTCTCTCCAACAGCAGGGTCTTGGTCGGTCTTCTGTTCGGCGGCGACGGCCTGCCGGGACGTTGCTATTGCTGAATTCTATCCGTCGAGGCCTCAAATCTGTCGTTGGTCGTTTTCGCCCAAGGCCTTAGCGGTACTAAAGAAGCAGGCCCTGAAGGGCGATGATAGGCCTGTCGGGAAGATATTTGTGGACAGTTTCGGGGTCCTTGCACAGCAGTGAACCATAAAGGGTCGGAGTGAGTATTGATGATATCAAAAGCGCCCGATGGCGCGACGGAAGTCGGTGAGAAGCTAAACACGTGGATTCACCGGGGTTACCACCTGCCTGTTCCTCCGTCGATCCTATTGAAATTGATGGAATTGGGTCGTAACGCCGAGGCTTCCCCTGCCGACTACGCCGAGGTGATTTCGGCCGGCAGCTCGCTGACCGGCAAGGTCCTTGCCGCGGTCAACAGTTCCTGGTTCGGCGTTCGTCAGCCCATCCGAAAGACTGCACAAGCGGTCAATCTTCTGGGAATGGTCAGCGTTCGCATGCTGGCGATCACGCATTGCATGGCGGCGTTCCACGAGAAGACCCGCCTCCCCGACGATCTGGTTCGGCAGTATTGGCAGGCCGGGCTGGTCAAGGCCGAATCGGCCAAGTACCTCGCCGAGCAGGTCGACGAGTCGGTTGCCGACGAAGCTTTCCTCGTGGGGACGATGCAGGACATGGTGATGCCGTTGATGCATTACTTGTGTCCAGACCTCTACGAGGAGGTGGTCGCCGGCACGCCGGTCGACCCCGAGGAGTTGTGCCGGCGGGAATCGGAGGTCTTCGGGATGAACCACGCCCAGGCGGCCGGAACGCTGGGCCGGGCGATCGGGATACCGGAATCTGTATGCGATATCATTCGCAACCACCATGATATTAACGCGTTACGGAATACGTGCGGCGATACGGCGTTGTCCGACGCTGTCCACTTCGCCAGCCTGTTCCCGCATATGTGTACCGAGTGGTCGGCCCCCCAAGCGGCGGCGGCCGCCGAGATGATCGAGCGGACCTTCGCTCCCGGGATACTGAGTACGTCGATTCCCAGGGTCATCGAGGAGATTGAGCGTCGGTATCAGCACTTGTCCGATCGCATCGAGCCGGCCGGCGCCGAGACGGTGGACCTGCAGGCGTTGCTGGCCGAAGCGACCGCCGAGATCGCCACCACGGCCACGTCGCTGGTGGGTCAGGTGCACTCGATGATGTCCAATTCGACGCAGTTCACCAGTCAATTGTCGGCCGTGAACGCCGAAGCCATCCGTTTGCAGGAACAAACCCAAGTCGACGGTCTCACCGGCGTGCTGAATCGAGCGGGGTTGGAGAAACTCGGCGCCGAGCAACTGCACCGCCTGCAGCAAACTCAAGAGAGCATGATGCTGGCGTTCGTGGACCTCGACGACTTCAAGGGCACCAACGATCGCTTCGGCCACGACAAGGGCGACGAAGCCCTCCAGTGGGTGGCCGCGGCCCTTCGTGATGTCTACGGTCCCGCGGCCATCGTCGGTCGATACGGCGGCGACGAATTCGTTGTGATGTCCGGCCAGACGCCCAGTATGGCCGAGGCCGCCCAAACGGCGAATCGGGTGTTGGAATCGCTTCGGCCGGGGCTGACCGATGACGACGGGACCATGATTCCCGTCGGGTTGAGCATCGGCGGGATCTGGTGCGAGGCGGCGCCCCCGCATGCGGAGTTCCGCTCGCTGCTGGTCGGGGCCGACGAGATGATGTACACGGCGAAGAAAAAAGACGCCGATTCGGTGCAGTTCAAGCAGTTCGGTACGTAGCCGCAGGACCGAGGAATGCCCACCTTTGTGCGGTTCAAGCCGCTCGTTGAGCACTTATGAGTATGAGATCGGGGAGTGTCCACAGTATGCCGGAACAGATGATCGCCTCAGCCGTGAATGTGCAGGAAGCCCTGTACCGAATTCTAGACAGTATCAAACAACTACCTAGCCCGCCTGAAGTATGCCTGGCGGTAACACAAGCCACCCAAGATGACAGAGCGACGCTGACTGATATCCAGACCCTCGTCGAAAACGACATCGCCTTGTCCGGCCGGCTGATGCAGATCGCCAACTCGGCCTTCTTCGGCGTACGCGAGCCGGTGACTTCGGTTCGCCGGGCGATTGCATTGTTGGGCTTCGGGACGGTGCGGTCGCTGGCCTTGGGGTTCTTCTTCAACGAGGAATTCGGCAAGTTGCGTTTGCCGGGCCTTCCGTATCCGGATCTGCCCCGATTCGCGTTGGCCAGCAGTTGTATGGCCGAGACCATCGCTCAGACCGTGGCGCCGGAACTGGCCGCCGACCTGGCGTGCCTGGGCCTGCTGCACGAGAGCGGGGTCATCGTCATGGCCATGGCGTTTGGCGGTCAGTACCGCCGCATGGTGGCCGGGATGGATCTGTCGGATCAGGAACTCCAGCAAGCCGAGACCCACATGTTCGGCGTCAACCACGTAACGGCCAGCCAACTCCTGTTAAAGGTCTGGAAACTCAGCGATCCGTTTGTCGAAGCGGTGGCCCATCACCACCAAAGCGACTTGGCCGGCGCCGATCCGACGGTGGTGACCATCTGGCAGATCATTCGGCTGGCCAGCAGCGGGGCGCTGCAGTTCTTCACTGAAAACGATACCGACACCGAGAACGAGGCGGCCGGCTTGGCCGGTCGGTACTTCGGATGGGAGCCATGCACGTTTGGCGCGGCCGTCCAAGGCGCCGCGGCGATGTACAAAGATCGAACGGCCATCCTGGGCCTGAGTCCCGAAGCGGTCGACAACGATGTCAGCACGGCCCTGCGTAACGCCGCGGCGACAGGCGCGCCGACCCCCGACGGCGCCTGATCGGACTAAAGGCCGGCCCGTTAGCGTCCGATAAATATAGAAGACGGTTTCCATGAATCGCGTACGCCCGGTTATCGGTGGGTCGGGCCGAAAGAATGCATTCTGATGGGTGACGACAACTCCAAAGGGGCTCCAAAAGGCAGGATGCTCGCCGACTCGATCTCGCTTGACCAGGCCAAGACCGGCGGGGTGACGGCCTTTCTACCGGTGGACACCGCGCTGCTGCGTCCGGGGCCTTCGCGCAGTTTCGATCTGTACAAGAAGATCAACGGCTCGATGGTGTTGCTGTGCGCCAAAGACTACGCCCTCGCCAAGCGGGTGCTCACCGAGATCAAAGGCGCCGACAGCGATCGCGACGCGGTGCTGTACGTGCCTGCCGAGCATGGCCGGGAGTTGTCCGGGTATGCCGAGAACGTGCTGCGAGAGGTGATGCAGGACAGAAAGCTGGGCTTGGAGCGGCGCTCGCAGATCCTTCACAGCTCCGCCCTGGCCATCATGTCGGACATTCTGGCCAATCCCACAACCTCGAGAATCGTTCGTCGCGGCATCGGGTTGGCCAACGTGACGGTCAACTTCATGCTCGAAGAACCCAAAGCCCTGCAGTCGATGTCGGCGCTGTTCTCCAAGGACTATTACACCTATACCCATTCGGTGCACGTGTGTGTGCTGGGGGTGGCGCTGTACAAGTACCTGATCACGCCGAAGGTGGAAATCCTCCGCCGCGTCGGGCTCGGGCTGCTGTTGCACGACACCGGCAAGAGCATCGTCGATCAGAGCATTTTGAACAAGCGAACCCGGCTCACCCAAGTGGAGTTCGAGCATATGCAGTCTCACCCTCAGTTGGGGTGGGAGGTGCTCCACAGCCAGGGGACCAACGACGACTTGATCAAGCAGGTGGTTCTGCATCACCACGAGAAGATGGACGGGACGGGCTACCCGACCGGGGCGAAGGCCAAGGACTTACCCCCGGCCGCTCGCATCGCGGCGACCGTGGACGTATACGACGCCCTTACGACCGATCGACCGTACCGAAAGGCCATGAGCCACGATGAGGCCATGGCGCTGATCTACGATAAGATGATTCCCCATCATCTGGACGCCGAATACCTGGCCGCGTTCGACAAAGTCTGCCGGCATCTGCCCAAAGATGCGGCCGACCCAGCCGATTTCGACGCTGCGTAGGGCTATTTGAAGCCATTCATCTGTTTGTCGGGGCGCACCAACGCCGGGGGGGCGCAGAGGGCGCCGCCGCCGAGCTTCCATATCCGCATTTCGATCGACCGCATGCTCGCCGCCGTCTGCCGTTCGCCTCGGCGCTTGTGTCGCCCCCGCATATCTGATACGAATTCGGTATGCTCACCAGGATAATCTTTCAATTGTGCGTATGTCTGGCGTTGGCGGCGCCCGCGGCGGGCCAAGGGGTGTTTCCCTCTCCCTCTCCCTCTCCCTCGTCCCGGCAACGGTACACCGACAGCTTGCACGGGTTCTCGATTCTGCCGCCGGTCGGCGCCCGGGTGCGTCGCCAGACGGGGGCGACCGAACGGGTGCAGTTCCTGATCCTCGACCCCGTCACCGGTCAGATCCGCATTCGGATGAGCGTGCTTCAGGGCGCCGAGAAGAACGAAGAGGTGACCGACTTGGCCGCCTACGGGCGAGCGCTGGCGGCCAAGCTCCGCAAGGATCAGAATTTCGAAATCGAAGCCGACCCGGGCTCACTCTCGACCGCCGCCGGCAAACCGGCGCTGGTGTTCGACGGTGTTGCCGGCGGCGCCGAGTATGGACTGTTTCGACGGGATGTGTGGGTCCAGACCGGTCCGAGGCGGTTCCTGGTTATCCGCACGTCGGGTCCCCCCGACGCGAGAGCCGAAATCATCGCCCTCAGTCGCGGCTGCATCGATACGCTCAGCGTCTTCGACGCCGAAGCGACCCGTGCCAAGCTGGAGAGCGATCTTGCCCGGGGCGCCGTCGAGCTGGAGCGACTGACGGCCGCCAAGCTGGCCGGGGCGCTGTCGCGGCGGGAGTATTGGATGGCTGTCCTCAAGGACGGGGGTATGGTGGGCTTCGTGCACGTGACCGAATCGCCGGCCGCCCGGGAGGGCACGAAGGGTTTCGAGATCGTCACCGAGGCGGCCACCAGAGACGGCGACCAGGGCCGCACGCTGGTTCGCCAAGAGGCGTACTGTTCGTTCGACCGAACGGTGGCCAAGTGGATGCTGTTCTCGATCGATGTCGAAGACCAGATCGAAACCGGCCGCCGGCATCTGTTCGGTCTTCTGCAGAACGACATGCTGATCGTCCAGCGTGTCATTGGCCCTCACCAGACCCAATCGAAAACGCGTACGCTTCCCCATGGCGTCTACGCCCCCATGGCGATGGCGCCCTTGCTGCCGCGGCTGATCGATCGCACCCGGGCGGGCAGCTACGCTTTCGCACAGTACAATCCGTCGACTGAGGATCTGGACATGCGGACCCTCACAGTGGTTGGCGCCGAGACGGTCGTCTTGGGCGGGCGGAAATTCCCCGCCACGCTGCTGACCGACCAGCCTGCGATCGGGGCGCCGGCGACGAAGCTGTACGTCGACGGGGCGGGGCTGCCGCTGAAAATCGTCCGGCCCGATGGGTCGGTGTTGCAGCAGACCACCGCCGAAGCGATCCGCTCGCAATTCGCCATTGAACTGAACATGCTTGCCCCGGCCCCATAGACCTGCCGAAAGGGCCGGCGTCGGCGACCTCGGGCCGAGTGGGAATGAACGGTTCATGGCCCGATTCCGGGGAGTTCTTCCGGCTGGGCGCGCGCCGTTACTAGCCCCCTGCAGTGCAGGGGGTCGCTGGACCGATGGTATTCGGGTCGTGGATTCGATGCTGATCGGCCGAAACCGATAGCTGTGATCCACAGATAGCCGATTCGCACGACATTCGACCCCCCGCACTGCGGGGGGCTAGCAGCCCGTTGAAAAAGCTGTTCCTGCTGCGATCGGCTGAATCGCCTGCGCGTCTGCGTCAAGAATACTCGACAATGCTAAGGCATTGCCTGCGTTTCTTTCCTTGATGCTCGGCAATTCAGCTCGATCTCGCGACGGAACCCATTTTTCAACGGACTGCTAGTCCGCAATCGGTCGATTCGGAAGAAGACCCCGGTATGGGGGTGCAGACCGAATGAAAGGTAGAAGAGACCGCCCATGACTGATGAGAAAACAAAAGTGTTCGACGTAGCCATTATCGGCGCCGGCCCGGCCGGCTTGGCCGCGGGGCTGTACGCCAGCCGCGACAGGTACGATACGCTCATCCTGGAGAAGAACGGCCTTCCCGGCGGGCAGATCATGCTCACCGAGGAGATCGCCAACTACCCCGGCTGGGAGAACGTCGGCGGCCCCGAACTGATCCAGCACATGGTCAACCAGGTGCAGACGTTCGGCACGAAGATTCGCACCGGGCAGGAAGTGACCGCCATGCGACGGCGCGAGGACGGGATTCTTGAGATCGACGTCGACGACGGCGACACTACCCACCGCACCCGAGCGATCATCCTGACCCCCGGCAGCGACTACCGCAAGCTCAACGCTCCCGGCGAGGACGAGATGCGGCAGATGGGCAAGGTCTCCTACTGCGCCACGTGCGACGGGGCGTTCTACCGCGACAAGCACGTGCTGGCCGTCGGCGGGGGCAACACCGCCGTCGAAGACACCATCTACCTGGCGACCCGATTCACCGCCAAGACGACGATGATTCACCGGCGCACGGAGTTCCGGGCGCAGAAGATACTCGTCGAGGAGCTGGGGGCCAAGGCCTCCGAGCACAATATCGACATCAAGTTGCCTTACGTGCTGGATCGGATCGTACCGACGGCGGACAAGGCCGAGATCGATCACGTCGAGGTGCGAAACGTCGAAACCGACCGGGTCGAGAGCATCGAGGTCGACGGGGTGTTCATCTTCGTCGGCATGATTCCCAATACGGGTTTCTGTCGGGGGTTTGTGGGCGTGAACGAGCTGGGGTACATCGAGTGCGACACGACCTATCTGCGGACGTGCGTACCGGGGGTGTTCGTCGCCGGCGATTGCCGCGTGGCCGCCGCGATGCAGTTGGCCACCGCCTGTGGAGACGGCGTCACCGCCGCGATGATGCTGAAGGAATTTTTTCGCGATCCCGCCTGGTGGGACAAAGGGCGCGCGGAACTGCCTTGCTCGCCGGACAACGTCGTGCGAGAAAGGTAAGAGCTGGCCGGGTCGATCAGCGGACCGGAGCAGGCCGCGGGCGGGAACTCGCCTTCGCTTGACCGGGCACGCGTAGGGCTTGGCCGCAGACGCCGCAGCGAACGCACTCGCCGCGTTTATCTCCGGGCACGCTTAGTATCGTGCGGCATCGAAGATTGGGGCATCGCAATGTTATCTTGTCGGCCATGAACTGGATTCCACCTCCCGGATATCACCTCCGTCGGCAACCGGATCCTCTCACTTGAGTAACAGTCTCGTCCTGCCGGCATAACGCCTCGTCCCGTACCGAAATACGTCGCCCATCGCCGGGTGAGGGGCGCTTGGGCGCAGGCTGAGGATGTCTTCTCATGAAGGCTACCATTTGAAATGCGCCGAGGTCGTTTGGGGAGCGAGATTTCGAGGCGTCCGGGGGTCACATCCAGGCGCCTGTGCCGCGATTGGGAGGGCGAGTTGTCCGAGAGGGCCTTGCAATTTCGCCCGGTTCTGGCAGTATAGCCACGGAACCACGATTCGCCTGGCCTCGGAGTACACATGGATAAGCTCGTCATCAACGGCGGCCCCCGACTGCGGGGCAATGTCGCCATCAGCGGCGCCAAGAACGCCTGCCTGCCCATCATGGCCGCGACGATCCTCGCCGAAGGCCCCTCGGTACTGAAATCGGCGCCGAATCTCGCTGATATCCATGCGCTGATCGAGTTGCTCGGCGAGTTGGGCGTTACCACCGGTCGCGAGGGCGAGACGCTGGAGCTTTGCGTCGAGGACGAGTCGGTCAGCTACGCGCGATACGACCTGATGCGGAAGATGAGGGCCGGCATCTGCGTACTGGGTCCTCTCCTGGCCAAACGCGGCAGCGCAAGGGTCGCTATGCCCGGCGGCTGCGCTATCGGCCTGAGGCCGATCGACCTGCACCTGCGGGGTCTGGAGGCGATGGGCGCCGAGATTCACCTCGAAAGCGGCGATATCGTCGCCACCGCCGACCATCTCCGCGGCGCCGAAGTGTTCATGGGCGGACCGTTCGGCTCCACCGTTCTGGGCACGGCCAATATTCTCATGGCCGCCACGCTCGCTGAAGGGACCACCGTTATCGAGTGCGCCGCGTGCGAGCCGGAGGTGGAGGATCTCGCGACCTACCTGAACGCCATGGGCGCCCGGATCCGCGGCGCCGGCGCCCCCCGGATCACCGTCGAAGGCGTCGAAGGTCTCACCGGCTGCGAACATACCGTCATCCCCGATCGCATCGAGGCCGGAACCTTCATGTGCGCCGCGGCGATCACCAACGGTGAAGTCCGCATCGACCCCGTTCGCATCGATCATATGATGGCCGTGGTCGATCGGCTCCGGGCCGTGGGGGTCATCATCGAGCGCTCCAACGGCGGGGTCGACGTCTCCAGCGCCCGTCGGCTCGCGCCGGTCGATGTGACCACCCAGCCGTACCCGGGGTTCCCCACCGATCTGCAGGCCCAGGTGATGACACTGGTCTGCCTCGCGGACGGCAATAGCGTGATTACCGAAAAAATCTTCCCCGACCGCTTCCTGCACGTGGCCGAACTCGCCCGCATGGGCGCCCGGATCCGCAAGGAAGGCCCCACCGCCATCGTTACCGGGGCCAAACGCCTGGTCGGCGCGCCGGTCATGGCCTCCGACCTTCGCGCCTCGGCCGCGTTGGTGCTGGCGGCCCTGGCCGCCGAGGGCGAGACCACGGTCAATCGCATCTATCATCTCGATCGCGGCTATCAGCGAATCGAAGAAAAACTTCTCGCTCTCGGCGCCGATATTCAACGCGTCAGCGAGTAGATCCCACCGCCCCACACACGCGGCCGCATGATGGATAAGCGGTCATAACCGACACATCTGTTACTTCTTACACGCCGCCAGCCGTCCGGCGCCCCCCCTACGCGCATTGTCCGTCCACCGCTCACGGTCGGCCTATCCCGCAGAATCCGGCGTCCATTACTAAAGTGGACACCTTAGAGCGTCGATCCATGCGTTGTCGGCAGAAGCTAAGGTAAACGCCCCAGGGGCGCTCGCCTTACTCTGCGGCTGTTTGGCTATGACGTGAAGCGGGCCGTCCGGCGCCAGGCTCGCATCCGCGATAGCAGACGAAACGCGCTCGTAGTAGCGCAGTTCCGTCGGTACTCGTTCGTTCAGTGACGGTGGAACCGCCGCCGACCCAGGCGGCGCCCGATGCTTCGGATTCATGTGAGATCCGCATCGGGGGTTGAAGGAGGAGTGAACATGGAGCAGACCGACTCGCCACACTAGCACCGGCGAGATTGTGCAGGACAACTGCGCAGAAAGACGCTGGTGCAGAAATGTACTGGTTTGGCCGTCCACGGGCGCAGGTGCTGATGCGATATCAGCCGCCCAGGTGGCCGGGACCCACAACGGGTCGCCATGAAAGATGTATCACCCTCGATGTGATGTTTTCTGCAAACGTGCAAACGAAGCAGGCTACTTAGAGCCAGGAGAAGATAATGAGCAGGATTAACACCAACGTAACCGCAATGATTTCCGCCCGTATTCTGGGCCAGAACAACAAAGCCCTCGGCAAGACCCTCGAAGCCCTCAGCACCGGTCTCAAGATCAACCGCGGCAGCGACGATCCCGCCGGCCTGATCGCCAGCGAGAGTCTTCGTAGCGACATGGCCGGGATCAAGGCCTCGATCGCCAACGCCGAACGCGCCAGCGGCATCGTATCGACCGCAGAAGGCGCCCTCGGCGAGATCTCCGACAAGCTGATCAAGATGCAGGCGCTCGTCGGCGCCGCCGCCAGTACCGGCGGCCTGACCCAATCCGAAATCGACGCCAACCAGACCCAGGTCGACGGCATCATCAGCTCCATCAACCGCATCGCCAACGAAACCAGCTTCATGGGCGCCAAGCTGCTCGACGGGTCCAAGGGTTTCAAGACGACCACCGGCGCCGGCGATGTCACCGATGTGTCGATCAATATGGCCAAAGGTGTCGCCGCCGCTGATTTGGATCTCGACATCACTGTCGTCACGGCGGCCACAGAAGCCGTCAGCGCCGCCCTCGCCGTTGTTGAAGCAGGCGCCGCTGATGACACGGTGACCTACGAGATCACCGGCAGCAAGGGTACCGCCACGGTGACGTTCGGCGACGCCACTACCGTCGCCGACGTCGCGACAGCGATTAACGCCTTGTCCAGCATTACCGGCCTGATGGTTTCGACCGATAACACCGTTCGCAGCGTCGGGTACGGCGCTGATGAATTCGTTCGCATCGAGATCGTCGGCAAGACCGACCCCACGGCCACTCACGCCGGCCTCACCGAAGCCGTCACCGAAGGTACCGACGCCGTTGTTACGATCAATGGCGCCGTGGCCGCTGTCGATGGCTACAATGCGTCGCTTCGCACTGAAACCGTTGATGTCAGCTTCACGATGACCGACAATCTGATCGACACCGCGGCCAATACCGAAACCATTACGATCGAAAACGGCGGCGGCGCCACCTTCCAACTCAGCCCGAACGTCGGCATGGGCGGCCAGGAAACCATCGGCATCAACGCCGTGCAGGCGTATCGCCTCGGTAATGGCGTCGATGGAATGATATCCGACCTCGCCACCGGCGGAACGGCCAACCTGACTGACGACGCCTCCACGGCTCAGAAGATCGTTACCAGCGCCATCAAGGACATCGCCACGATGCGTGGTAGGCTCGGTTCGTTCTTGAACGACACGGTCGACTCGGCCGTCAACAGCATGAACGTGGCTCTGGAGAACGTCTCGGCCGCCGAATCGTTGATCCGCGACACCGACTTCGCCACCGCCACCGCCGACCTCACCCGCAACCAGGTGCTCGTCGCCGCGGCCAACAGCGTGCTCTCCATCGCCGGCTCGACCTCCCAGTCGGTCCTGTCGCTGCTGTAAACCGGCAACAACAACGCCCTACCAAGGGCCGGTCCCCCGGGACCGGCCCTTTTTCTTTGGTTCATGGCGGGTTCGCGGGGAGTTGATCTGACGAGTGTCTGCCGTTACTAGCCCCCCGCAGTGCGGGGGGTCAAGAGACGTGAAGCTATCCTATGACGCGTGAACCCATCGCATATCGATAGAGCTTCCCCCTTCTCTCCGATCGACATCGAGTATACAGCGGGAGCACCGTCAGTCCAGCGACCCCCTGCACTGCAGGGGGCTAGTAACGGCAGATCATTGACCGTAGCGTCAGCGCCGGCCATAGCGAAGTGCCGGTCCACTACGTATTCGCTCTTGCTCCCCATATGGTAATGGCCCTAACTTCGCCAATTCCTTCACGATCTCGAATCGGTCCATTTCAATGCCTCCGCCGCCGCGACGGGCTCGGGTTCCGCTGCGGAACAACGCTTGGCGCCATATCTGTAACCTACGGGTAACACGTCTCTAACGCGCCACCTCCGACCGCCAACCGCCGTGTCCCCCGATGTGTGCTCTCGCGGCCAAACCCCGTCAGGCGTTCGCCGGTGGGGTGGGCATTACCGGCACGAACCGTACAGACCGTTCAAGAACCCCCCTTGCTGCGACGATGCCAGGAGTGCTTCGAGACACGGTAAACAAGGTAGATCAGAACTAATAAAAGGCACGGAGAAGCACGATGAGCAGAATCAATACAAATGTGACCGCGTTGATTTCGTCGCGGTACCTCAACCAGAACAACAGGAACATGAACACGTCGTTGGAACGGCTCAGCACCGGCTACCGCATCAATCGCGGCAGCGATGATCCGGCCGGCCTGATCGCCAGCGAAAGCCTGCGATCCGACCTCGCCGGCATCAAAGCGGCTCTGACCAACGCCGAGCGAGCCAATAGCGTGGTATCCACCGCCGAAGGCGCTCTGGCTGAAGTGTCGGATCTTCTGATCAAGCTGCAGAGCCTGACCGCCCAGTCGGCCAACACCGGCGGCCTGACCAAAGAAGAAATCGACGCCAACCAGCTCCAGGTCGACAGCATCATCGGCTCGATCGACCGAATCGCCAGCCAGACCAGCTTCGAAGGCAATCGCCTGCTGGATGGTTCGATGGGCTTCCAGACGACAACGGCCGCGACCGGCAATATCAATGACATTGTGGTAAACGCGGCCAAGACCGGCGGCGCGGACCAGACGTACACGGTTACCGTCGAAACCGCCGCAACGCAGGCCACAAGCTCCGCTTTCACTGTGGTGGACACCGTGACCGAGGGTGAATCTGTTACCTACGAGATCACCGGCAAGAAGGGTTCGGTTGTTCTGACCTTCTCTGACGGCGCCACCGTCGCACAAATCGGCGACGCCATCAACGCCGTGTCGAGCATCACCGGCCTCAAAGCGGTAGCCGATGAGATTCTGTCCGTCGATGCGACAACGGATGATTTTGTTCGCGTGAAGGTCATCGCCGGCAACCAGGACGGAGTCAACGGCCTCATCTCCGAAACCCAGCGCGGTTCAGACGCTGTCGTCAACATCGACGGGCAACGGGCTTCGGTCGATGGTTACAAAGCCTCGCTGAAGAACAGGGCCATGGACATCACCTTCGAGATGACCGACGCCCTGACCGACACCGCCGCCAACACCGAAGACATCACCATCATTGACGGCGGCGGCGCCACGTTCCAGATCAGCCAGAACATCGGCGACGCCGGCCAGGAGATCCTCGGCATTCAGTCGATCTACGCCGCTCACCTGGGCTCGGCGAAGACCGGTCACCTCTCCGACATCACCAGCGGCGGCATGAAAGACCTCGGCGCCGACGCCCGCGGCGCCCAGGAAATCGTCTCGGCGGCGATCAAGCAGACCGCTACACTACGCGGCCGGCTCGGTTCGTTCATCAAGGACACCGTCCAGACGACGATGAACAGCCTGAACGTGGCCTTCGAAAACGTCTCGGCCGCCGACGCGGCGATCCGCGAAACCGACTTCGCCAGCGAGACGGCCCAGTTGACGCGGAACCAGATTCTGGTGAACGCCTCAACCAGCGTGCTGTCGATCGCCAACACCGCCCCGCAGTCGGTCCTGGCGCTCATCGGCTAGGCCCAGTCGTACTGATCTACCTACCAAGGCGAGCCGGTCCACCAGGACCGGCTCGTTCTTTTTCGTGGGAGGGGAAGGGGAATGACGGCAAATACGAAATACGAATCTCGAAATACGAAACAAGCACGAAAACGGCAAACAGCCAATGCCCCAAACGGTGATCGATCATATCTACGCATT
Organism: uncultured bacterium; assembly: GCA_965372365.1. Taxonomy (GTDB): domain Bacteria; phylum Planctomycetota; class Phycisphaerae; order SM23-33; family FEN-1343; genus CBDVCA01. The sequence goes on along the minus strand of CBDVCA010000006.1, from coordinate 16,294 downwards.
CGGGCGCCGTTTTGGTCATTGATGTCTTTTGGTTATTCGTATTTGTTTCGTATTTCGAGATTCGTATTTCGTATTTGCCGTCCCAAGAGCCCCCCCTGAAGCACATCCCTACCTCGCGTCGGCCAGCCCGTTCGTCCCGGAAGAGTACTCCACGAACGCCTGGGCGTCGGGTCCGACATCGTCGAGCCCATCGGCCAGACCGAGCCGATCGGACGATTCCTCCAGGTTCTCCACGCCCACCAGAGCCGCCGAAAGCCCAACCGGTCGGCCAGATCCCAGTACGTCACAATCACCCGATCCCCGCTCTGGCGGCGGCGGCGACACAGCTTCACCCAGACCCGATCGCGATGGATGAGGTCGGCGTAGGGGGATTCCTGAGAGTCGCCGGCCGAATTGAGGATCTGTAAGACGGGCTCAGGGCTGTGTTTACGTATATTGGCTCCGATTCGTCCGGTGATGGTGTCCCGATGGGCGTCTCGGTTGGACATCCGACGTTCCTCGCAATACGACCGCAGTGGATTCTTGCCGACGAGCGATTTGATCTACACCAACGCGGCCGCCTCACCGCCGGCGATTTCGCCGTCAGGGGGCGGGCGGGGGCGTCGAAGGCGGGCGGATCGACCGAATAGACTTGAAAACTCGCCGGTCCAGTGTTCATAATACCACCGACGATTGCATCACATTCCGCCGGTTCGCGATCAAAGACTCGCGGCCACGGGGGCGGGTCGTGCGGCGTAGCGGGTCGACGAGCGTGGGAGGAAGAACTCTCGTCTTCAGCGGTTCCGGGCCCTGCCGTCCGGTTCCCTGTCGAAGCTGTCGGCGTTAGCGTGCCGTGGTCGGTGTCGGGAGGATCGGGGTTGGTTTCGGATGCTCCGGGCTCGACAGGAGAGAGAGTATGGGATTTTACATTGGAATTGACGTGGGCGCCGTCGGCGTCAAGGCCGCCGTGCTGGCCGAGGAGTCCGCGACCGATCGTCTCAGCACCGAGGCCGCCGGCCGCATCGTGTCGCCTATCGCGGCGGCGGACGAATCCACCGGGTCGATATGGATCTCCAACTATCGACGCACCAGGGGCCGACCGGTCGAAGCGACCACCGAGTTGCTTGCTGAACTGATCGTCTTGATTGGCGATGACAACATCCGCGGATTGGTCGTCGCCGGCAGCGGCGCCGCCGCCATCGCCGGCAAGTTGGGCGTGCCGCAGGTGAACGAATTCAAGGCCATCGCGGCCGCGGCGGGCGTACTGATCCCCCACGTGCCGACGCTGTTCGAAATGGGCGGCGAGACCAGCAAATTCATCCAACTGAACCAGACCGACGACGCGACCGCCGCCGGGATCACCGACTACCAGACCAACGGCGATTGCGCCGCCGGGACCGGCAGTTTCATCGATCAGCAGGCCGGCCGGCTGCATTACCAGGTCGACGCGATCGGCGATATCGTCGGCGCCGCCGAGCGCGCCGCCCAGATCGCCGGGCGGTGCAGCGTGTTCGCCAAGAGCGATATGATCCACGCTCAGCAGAAGGGGTATACCCCCCCCGAGGTTCTGCGGGGTCTGTGCAACGCCGTGGCCAGGAATTTTCGGTCGGCCGTCTTCCGCAGCCGCAAGTTGGTTACCCCGGTCGCTTTCATCGGCGGCGTGGCGGCCAATTCGGCCGTGGTCTCCGCCATGCGGGAAGTGTTCGATACCGACGAGCGGCAGTTGATCGTCCCCGAAGGATACGCCCACTTCGTCGCCGTCGGCGCCGCCGTCGTCGCCCGAGCCAATGACGACGGGATCGGCGTCAAGCACATGGCCAACCTGCAGTCGTCGAGCGATTCGGCGGGAGCGCAGTTCCCGGTCACCGATCCGCTGAGCATGCATCGGGTGCAGCTTCTTCGCGATCAGGTGGAGCCGTACGAGTTCTCCTACGGGGCCGATCCGGTCGACGTGTACCTCGGCGTCGACGTCGGCAGCGTATCGACCAACTTGGTGCTGGTCGACGCCGAAGGCGCGGTCGTTCACGAGATCTACACCCGCACCAAGGGCCGGCCCATTGAAGTGGTCAGCGCGTCGCTGCTGGACATCCGCGAGACCGTCGGCGACCGCATTCGGATCTGCGGGGTCGGCGCCACCGGCAGCGGGCGCGAGCTGATCGGCCAACTGGTCGGCGCCGATACGATCAACGACGAGATTACCTGTCACAAGACCGGGGCCAGTTTCATCGGTCGCAGGATGATCGGCCGAATCCCCGATACGATTTTCGAAATCGGCGGCCAGGACTCCAAGTTCATCAGCCTCTCGGAGGGCGTCGTCGTCGACTTCACGATGAACGAAGCCTGCGCCGCCGGAACCGGCAGCTTCCTGGAGGAGCGAGCCGAGGAGTTGGGCATCGCCATCAAGGGCGAATTCGCCGAGATGGCCCTGGCCTCACAGGCCCCGATCCGCCTGGGCGAGCGCTGCACCGTGTTCATGGAACACGACGTGAACAGCTACATGCAGCGAGGCGCCGACAAGGGCGACGTGGTGGCGGGCCTGGCGTACTCGATCGCCTACAACTACATCAATCGCGTAGTTCGCGGCCGCACCATCGGCGATCAGATCTTCTTCCAGGGCGGCACCGCTTACAATGATGCGGTGGCCGCGGCGTTCGCGTCGATCCTCGGCAAGGAGATCGTCATCCCGCCCCACAACGGCGTTATGGGCGCCATCGGCGCGGCGCTGCTGGCCCAGGAGAAGATGGCCCTGCCGGCGACGGCGCCGGCGGAGCAGGCCGGTTCGGGGCAATACGTCTCGGCCAAGCCCACGCCGCCGAAGACCCGGTTCCGGGGCTACGAGATCGACCAGGTCGACTACACTCTTCGCGAGTTCACGTGCAAGGGTTGCTCCAATACGTGCGCGATCCAGGAATTCAACGTCGAGGGCGAGAAGACCTACTGGGGCGACAAGTGCTCCGACCGTTTCCGCAAGCAGGCCAAGACCGATCGCAAGCCGGTGATCGCCGACCTCGAAGCGTTCCGCACCGCCCGGCTCATCGCCGACGGCGCCCTGCCGGCCGCGCCCGACGACGCCCCGACCGTCGGCATCCCCCGGGCGCTCTACGCGCTGGAGTTGATGCCGTTCTACCGAACGCTCTTCGCCCATTGCGGGTTCCGCACGGTGCTGAGCGATCCCACTAACCGCAAGATCATCGACGCCGGCCTCGACGCGGTGGTCGCCGAGCCGTGCTTCCCCATCATCGTCGCCCACGGCCACATCGCCGATCTGGTCGGCAGGGACGTCGATTACATCTTCTTTCCGAGCATCGTCAACGCCGAAACGAAGTGGATGCAGACCGAATCGCACGTCTGCCCCTGGGGCCAGACCGTTCCGCAGGTCGCCAAGTTGAGCCCGGCGTTCGAATCGATTGAGCCCCGGCGGTGGTTGTCGCCGGCGATTCGATTCAGGGACGGCATCAACGCCGTTCGCAAGAGCCTCCGCCCCATAGCCGACCAACTGGGCGTCACGCGTAAGGTCATGGACAGCGCCGTCGGGGAAGCCTACCAAGCCATGGCCGACTTCCGCGCCGACTGCATCGACGCCGGCGCTGAAGCTCTCGACCGGCTCGCCAAGACCGGCGAACGCGGCATCGTTCTGATCGGCCGGCCGTACAATATCCACGACATCGGCGTGAACCTGTCGGTGCAAAGGAAGATGAGGGAGTTCTACGGGGTCAACGTGATCCCGCTGGATTTCCTCGATACCGACGATATCGATATCCGGGACGTCAATGACAGTATGTACTGGAACTACGGCCGCAAGATTCTCGCGACCGCCAAGATCGTTCGCGACAACCCGAACCTCGATATCATCTACATCACCAATTTCAAATGCGGCCCGGACAGCTTCATCAAGCATTTTATCCGAACCACCTCCGGCAAACCGTTCCTGACCCTTCAGTTTGACGGGCACAGCAACGACGCCGGCATGATGACGCGGTGCGAAGCGTATCTGGACAGCAAGGGCATTCTCCGGCCGACCCAACCCCAGCGGCAGGAGCAACCCGTATAGGAGAGTCGCGGCCGATGTTGGGGCGTGTGTCGCCAATAGCACCCAAGCGACCGCCCTCACTTGGCCCCAGAGCCATGAATCCTGCAACAACCGCCAAACCGACCCTCGAAGGCCGCACGCTGTACATTCCGCAAATGACGACCATCGGCGCCCGCCTGTTCGCGGCGGTGTTCCGCTCGACGGGGATCGACTCGCTCGCCGTCGAGCCGTCGGACGGCCGGACGCTGGAACTGGGGGGGCTGTACTCCTCCGGCGAGGAATGCTACCCCCAGAAGGTGACCATCGGCGACTTCCTCAAGATCGTTCACGCGCCCGGATTCGACCCGGACAAAGTGGCGTTCTTCATGCCCACCGCCGAAGGCCCATGTCGATTCGGGCAGTACGCTCCCTATCTGCGACTGGTGCTCGACGAGATGGGCCATACCGATATCCCCATCGTCAGCCCCAACAGCAAGAACGGCTACGAAGGCGTCGGCGGCCCCGATCTGTTCCGCCGATGCTGGCGAGCGATCGTCGCCGGCGATATAATCCGCAAGCGCCTGCTGATGACGCGGCCCTACGAGACCGTCGCCGGCGACGCCGATGACGCCTGCGAGCAGGCGCTGACATGGCTCGAACAGGTGATGGGGGACCCCGACCTCAAGACCCGCGACCGCATGGCCGCGATGGTCGAAGTGCTCACCCGTGGGCGCGATCTGTTCCGCGAAGTCCCCGCTCGATACACCAAAGATCGCGTACTCATCGGCGTGGTGGGCGAGATTTTCTGCCGGCTGAACAGGTTCAGCAACAACGACGCCGTCCGCAAGATCGAAGCCCATGGCGGGGAAGCCTGGCTCAGCGACATGGCCGAGTGGGTCTGGTACACCAACTGGAGCCAGAACGCCGCTCTGGTCCGCAACGGAAAGCGATTCACCCTCGAGCGGCTCAAGTCGGCCGTCAAGAACAAGGTCCAGGCCGCCGACGAACACAAGCTGCTCGCGCCGTTCAAAGACGACTTCCGCGGCTACGAAGAGCCCCACGACATCTACCAGGAGATTCTCAAACCGGCCTGGCCGTACCTGCCCGCCGATCGAGCGCTGGGCGAAATGGTGCTGACGGTCGGCAAGAGCATCTACCTGCAGCAGAAGGGCGCCGCCGGTATTATCGACATAAGCCCGTTCAGTTGCATGAACGGAATCGTCACCGAAGCAGTGCACCCCTCCGTGTCGCGCGACCACAATAACCTCCCAATCCGCAACTTCTACTTCGATGACAGCAGTTCCAATATGGAACGCGATCTTGACATCTTCATGGAGTTGGCCCGAGCCTATAATGAACGAAAGGGAATACGGCGGACCTACCCCGATCGCTTTGGGACGTAGGACGCCCGGGGGGCGGTATGATCGAACATGCCGCGACCAAACTTGCTTTGGAACGTAGGACGCCCGGGGGGGCAGTATGATCGAACACGCCGCGACCAAACGGGAGACGGCTTCCGGCGTCGATGCCGAGACCGGCGGGTCAACGCCGCCGACGCTGTCGCCGATGGAGCGGTTCAAGATCGAAGCACGCCGTTTCGACGATACGTTCGCGAGCCTGCCTTTCGAGACCCAGGCCACCTGCTGCGGCTGCGGAACCCTCACCGGGGCGACCTACGACGCCACCGACGGCGGCGTCGCCGTCGAGTTTCACTGCAACTCCTGCGGCCGGCCCCGGCAGTTTCACCATGACGTGATCTACACGCCGGCCGTCTCCGATCGACCGGGCAGCCCCACCCACACGCTGCTGGGCGCCCGGATTCGACCCGTCGTGCGAGGGCTGCCCCGGACCGTCGAATCGATATGCCCCACGTGCCGGGCCATTATCGTGGGCCGCTATTTCGTCGAAGACGGGGCCGTCTGGATGGAGAAGGTCTGCCCCGAGCACGGGTACGTCAAAGATTGCATCAACCGCGATGTGCGCCTGTACGCCAAGGCCATGTTCTGGAGCTTTCAGGAGCAATGCGGCCAGCAATACCCCCAGGTCGCCGACGGCGCCCATTGCCCCACCGACTGCGGCCTGTGCAATCAGCACCTGTCCTCGGCCTGTCTGGCGAACATCGATCTGACCAACCGCTGCAACCTCCGCTGCCCGATCTGCTTCGCCAACGCCGGCGCCGCCGGGTACGTGTACGAGCCCAGCTACGACCAGATCGTCGCCATGCTCAAACAGCTTCGCGACTTGCGACCCGTCCCCGCCACGGCCGTGCAGTTTTCCGGAGGGGAGCCGACGATCCATCCCGATTTCCACCGGGTCCTGGCCGCCGCTCGGGACATGGGCTTCTCCAATATCCAGATCGCCACCAACGGCATCATGCACGCGGATCCGGCCTTCGCCCAAGAATCGGTCGAAGCGGGGCTGCACACGCTGTATCTGCAGTTCGACGGCGTCGGCGACGAGGCCTACCGCCAAACCCGAGCCGCCCCCGGTCTGTGGGCCAAGAAGCTCGCCTGCGTCGCGTCCTGTCGCCAAGTGGGCCTGAAGATCTGCCTGGTGCCGACCATCGTCCGAGGCGTCACCGACAATCAGGTGGGCCCGATCATCCAATTCGCCCTGGACAATATCGACGTCGTCAGCGCCATCAGCTTCCAGCCGGTGAGCTTCACCGGACGGATCGACCCCGACCAGTTGCAGGCCCAGCGCTACACGCTTGGCGATCTGGCCGCCGATATCGCCGCGGCCACCGGCGTCGAACCGATGCGAGACATGTTCCCGCTGAGTATTGTTCAGCCTCTGTCCGAACTGCTCGGCGCCCTGACGGGAAACCCCAAAATTCGCCCCAGTTGCCACACCGACTGCGCCTTCGGCACCTACTTCCTGGTCGACCCCGACGGCAAACCCTACCCGTGGCCGAAGGTGATCGACGTGGCCGGCATGTTCACCGACATGAGTCGCCTGGCCGCGAAGATTCGCGCTCGAAGCCGAGTGACGCCGCGGGACAAGCTGGCGATCCTTCGGATGTTCCGGCGGCATTTCAATCCCCAAGCGGCCCCGCCCGGTCTGACCGTGTCCAAGTTCATCAGCAGTCTTCAGGGGCTGGTCGACAAGGACGCCGGGCGCCATGAGGGCGAAAAACACACCTACAAGACGCTTATGTGCGCCGGCATGCATTTTCAAGACGGGTACAACTTCGATGTTGAACGCGCCAAACGCTGCGTAATCTTGTACAGTACCCCCGAAGGGATTTATCCTTTCTGTACGTACAACTGTGGCCCGACGTACCGTCGGTTCATCGAAAGCGATCATCGCCGCATCGGGCGAGCGGTCGACACACCCAGTGGGTGCGGGACAGATTTGAGCCCGTCATCGGAGAAGCAACTATGACGACTGTGACTCGCTTCGGCGCCGTTCTGTGCGCCGCCGCCCTCATGGCGCTCGGCGCCGGCTGCCGGATGCAATCCAAGGCGCCCCGGACGCTCATCGGCGAAGCGGCCAGCGGGAATCTGCACCTGACGCTCAGAACCGATCGGCGAGTCGCCCATGTCGGCGATACCCTGACCTTGACAGTCGAAGCCAAGAACACCGGCTGGACCAGCATGACCATTGAAGCGGTCACCGCCGCGCCCGTCATCGCCACCGTGTGGCGGTACGATTCGGTCAAGGGCTGGGTCCGTTACAAAGACTTCCCGCCGGTGTCGTACCGAACGCGGCAGAAGTGGGACCTGGGCCGAGGCCAGAGGCGGGATTTCACCATGGAGTTGGCGGTCGGAGCCGATTGGCCGGCGCCGGAGACGCTGAAGATCACCGCCGAACTGAACGGCCGGCCCGACGCCCGCCCGCACGTGCTGCTGAATATCCAGCCGAAATCGTAGCCGCTGACCGGCGATTTCGGCGATCTTTCCGGGCGGGGGGCCTATGACTGGTAAGCCGATTCGAGACGATAGAAGCTACACCCGCCCGGCCGATCATATGACGGCCGCGAGGATGGGGAAGACCTACCGACACGAGTTCCCGCCGTCGGCGGATCCGGATAAGTCGCCGGCCCGCACCTCCGACGGAGGCGTGACCAGCGCCGCCTACGCCGCCGGATCGGAGGTGCTCACCGCCGGCGACGGCGCGCTGGACATCAATTACCACCACAAGCTTGAAGACTTCCTCCCCAAGCCCTGGTTCCGCTGGATCCTCAGACGCATCTCCGCCGACGGCAAGCGGGGGACCGCCCTGGAGCGGATCCTGCAAAGCTACCGCAACTCGTCGGCCCCGCTGGCAGACCGGATCAAGTTCCTGCTCTTTCACGCCCTGATCGATCACGTCCGCGGCGGCGTTCCCCCCGAGGTCGTCCGGCAGAAACTCACCGAGCACGCACCCACCGTGCGGGGGTTGGTGTTGACCGCTCGCAGCGTGGGCGAGCATGGCCTGACGCTGCCGCAGAAGTTCTCGGCGCCGCTGTTCTGCGTGTGGAACATCACCAACCAGTGCAACCTCCGCTGCCGGCACTGCTATCAGGACAGCGAGCACGCCCGGCTGGACGGGGAACTGTCGCTCCAAGAGAAGCTCGACGTCGTCGACCAGCTCGGCCGGATGTACACGCCCATGCTCGCCATCGCCGGCGGCGAGCCGATCATCTGCCCCGATCTGTTCGACGTGCTTCGGCGCGCCCGGCGGTACAACATTCACACCACCCTCGCCACCAACGGAATCGGCGTCACCGAACCGGTCGCCGCCAAGCTGGCGGCCACGGGGTTGCGATACGTGGAGATCTCGCTCGATTCGGTTCACGCCGATCGTCACGACGCCTTCCGCGGCGTGGGGGGCATGTGGAAACGGGCCGTGGCGGGGATGAAAAACGTCGTCGCCACCGACGGATTGCGACTCGGCGTCGCCATGTGCGTTCACCAGGGCAACCTCCACGAAGTGCGCGACATGCTGGAATTCACCATCGACATCGGCGCCGACGCCTTCGCCCACTTCAACTTCATTCCCGTCGGCCGCGGCCTCAAGATGGTCAGCGGCGACCTGACCCCCGTCCAGCACGAGCAGTTGCTGGAACTGCTCAACGACTACATGCAGAGCGGTCGCATCGGCGTCATCAGCACGGCCCCGCAGTTCGGCCGCGTCTGCCTGGCCCGGGCCCCGGTCGACGTCGGACGCACCGCGTGCAGCCACGCCGGCAGCGGGGGGGGCGTCAAGGCGCGCGTCGTCGCCAAGTACCTCGGCGGCTGCGGAGCCGGGCGAACCTACATCTGCATCGAGCCGACCGGCGACGTGACCCCGTGCGTGTACCTGCCCCATCGGGTCATGGGCAATGTGCGCCGCCGACCCATCCTCGATATTTTTCGCGACAGCGTCTTCTACGACATTCTCAACGATCGCGACCATCGGCTGCACCATTGCGAGGTCTGCAGCTTTAAGAACTACTGCGGCGGCTGCCGCGCCCGGGCCGACGCCTACTTCGGCCACCTCCACGCCGGCGACCCCGGCTGCCTGTTCAACGAGCGACACTGGAAAGACCTCGTCGATACCGGCGTCGCCGTGTCTGTCGACCCCGACGGGATGGATATTACGCCGACGAGGCGCGGTCTGGGGTGAGGCTAGAGGCGGAAATACGAAATACGAATTTCGAAATCCGAAACAAATACGAATACGTCAAAACGGCAAATGTTCAAAACGACGATGGCGGGCGTGGGAAACAACCGGAAGTCGTTTTGGTCATTCGTCGTTTTCCGTATTCGTATTTGTTTCGGATTTCGAGATTCGGATTTCGGATTTCCGCATTTCCCCCGACATCCGCATGAACCCAAAACGCGGCTGCGCCTCGCGTCGATCGATCTGGTAGAATCACAACGTCATGGCCAAGCGCAAGACAGACAGGAATGATCCAACTCCGTCGGCCAAGGGCCATCGGCCCCGGGCGGCGGTGTTGGTGGAATTGCGCGAGCGGATCGCGGGGTTCCCGGCGGCGCCGGGGGTGTATCTGTTCAAGGACGCCGAAGGCCGCGTGTTGTATGTGGGTAAGGCCAAGACCCTTCGCTCGCGGGTGGCCGGCTACTTCCAGCCGGGGGCGAACCTTGCCGAAAGCCGCGGCCCCGAGATCGAACGGATGATCGCCAAGCTGGTCGTCGACGTCGAGGTCTTGGAATGCGACAGCGAGGTCGACGCGCTTCTGCACGAGGCGCGGCTGATCAAGGACATCCGCCCGAAGTTCAACATTCGCCAGAAAGACGACAAGAGCTTCCCGTACCTGCAGATCACCACCGGCGAGCCGTTTCCGCGCGTGAGCATCACCCGCGAGCCCGCCGACAAGGGCGTCAAGCTGTTCGGCCCGTTCGTGAACCCTCGCGAGCTTCGCACGGCCGTGCCGCTGTTGCAGCGGGCGTTCAAGTTCCGCACGTGCACGTTGGATATCGTCGAAGACGACCACGGCCGCGAGCATTTTCGCCCGTGCATTTTGTACAACATCAAGCAGTGCACCGCACCGTGCGCGGCGAAGATCTCCAAGGCCGACTATCGCGCCAACATCCAGCGGCTCAACCGGTTTCTCCAATCCAAGCGCAGCGAGGTGATGCGGCAACTGACGCGCGAGATGGCCGAGGCCTCCAAGACGCTGGAGTTCGAACGAGCCGCGGAGCTTCGCGACGAATTGAAGGCTATCGAAGGTCTCGCCCGGCGCGGGCTGGCCGACGAGCATCTGCAGCCGGAGGTCTTCGGGGCGCCCGTTGTCGAGCCCCGGGCGGCGATGATCGCCCTGGCCGAGCACCTCGGTATGTCCGAACCCCCGCGGACCATCGAGGGCGCCGACATCGCCCACCTCGGCGGCTCCGAAACCGTCGGCAGCATCGTAACCTTCATTGACGGCAAGCCCTTCAAGAGCGGCTACCGGCGGTTCAAGATCGTCAGTCACGACCGCAACGATGATTACGCTTCGATGCGGGAGGTCATCCGGCGGCGCTACCGCTACGCCGGGATGGACGAGGGGCTTTTTCCCGACATCATCCTCGTCGACGGCGGCCGCGGGCAGTTATCGGCGGCGTATTCGGCCTTCGACGACCTGGACTTCCGTCCCCCGATGCTGGTGGGCTTGACCAAGGCCGAAGAAACCATCTTCGTCCACGGCCGCCCCGACCCGCTGAAACTGCCGCGGAACGACCTCGCCCTGCGGCTGCTTCAATTCGTCCGCGACGAGGCCCACCGATTCGCCCAGCACTATCACCACATCCTGCGGCGGAAAAAGATGCTCGGCCCCCGGAGTAAAGGTTCATGACGGATTATCGGGGAGTTCTCGTGGCTAAGGGTCTGCCGTTACTAGCCCCCTGCAGTGCAGGGGGTCGCTGGACCGCTGGCGTTCCTGTGGCGCCTTCGATGTCGATTGTCCCGAAGCGGCGGTTAGATCCATCGACCGTGGGTTCACACGTCTTTCGACCCCCCGCACTGCGGGGGGCTAGTAACGGCAGACCAACTCCCCGCTAATCCGACATGAGCCAGCGTGAAGGGCGCCTCAAACAAGCCGGGCCGAACACCAGTTCCTCGACCTCCCCGACGCGTCTTTGTGTACAATGCAGCAACGAAACCCGGTCTGACAACAGTTCCGACAGCAAGAGGCGATCCGATGATCCTATTGAAACTCTTCCGCAAGTTCATGAAATTCGTTCGCGGCGGCGCCAAGCCCTGGCAGGTCGCCGTCAGTTGCTTCCTCGGCGTCTGCATCGGCATGACCCCCACGTTCAACGTCTCGGTGGTGCTGGCGATGGGGGCGTTCGTTCTGCTGAATCTGAACCTCGGACTGCTGCTGGTGGGCCTGGCCGTCGGCAAGGCTCTCTGCTTGGCCGCGGCGCCGGTGACGTTCCTGATCGGCTTCCACCTGATCCACAGTATCGGCTTGGAAGGACTGTTTCGGCGGCTTTGGGAAACGCCGATCGTCGCCTGGATGGACCCCCTGAACTACTGCTTCATCGGCGGTCTCCCCGTCGCGATCCTCGTCGGCGGGGCGATGGGGTTGGTCTTGGCCCGGCTGATCACGCTGGTCCGAACGGCCGCGGTCGCCGGGGGCGATAAGAGCGAGCGATTCCAACGCCTCAGCCGGAACCGGTTCACGCGGCTGCTGCTGCGGCTGCTGTTCGGCAAGCAGAAGATTTCGCTCACCGAAATGCTCGCGGCCTCCCCGCCGGTGTTCCGCAAGGCCGGGCTCGCTGTGTGCGCCGTGCTGATCGTCATGGCGCCTGCCGCCGAATGGCTGTTCATGGATTCGCTGGCCGCCCGTGGGCTGACCGCCGGCCTGGAAGCGTCGGTGGGCGCCGAGGTGAACGTCGCGGCCGTCGACGTTTCGCTGCTGACCGGCAGCGTGACCCTTACCGGTCTTCAGGTGACCGACCCGGAGAAGCCCACGCACAACATGGTGCAGATCGACACGCTCACAAGCAACCTGAGCGTGCGCGATCTACTGGCGCGACGCTTCGTTATGGACGAAGTCGTGATCGATCGCCTGCGGACCGACTCGCCCCGCGCCACCCCCGGCCGCGTCATCGTCGCCCCCGAACGCTCCGACCCGCCGGTCGATGAATCGACGGTCAGTACGTATTTCAAGGACGGCGAAAGGATCCTCGACTATCTCGCCAAGGCCGACGACTACCTCCGTCGGCGCCGGCAATCGCAGGCCAATCGCACCGGCGAGGTCCGTCCCGCCGACGTTCGGAGCGCCGCCCCCGGCGCCGGCTACCTGCGTCTGTCGGCCGATGACCTGCTGGTTCGTCGGCCCACGCTGACGATCCGAAGCCTCGTGATCGAGGAGATTCCCATCGGCGATCTGGACCGCTACCGCATCGAGGCCCGCGAGGTGAGCGACCGCCCGGAACTGAACGATTCGCCCATGACGATTATCGCCCGAAGCGACAAGGGCCTGGACGCGACGGTGACGCTGGACTTCGCCGCCGGCGGCGCCGGACACCATCTGGACGTGACGGCGCCGAATATCCCCGTCGGCGGCGATAGCCCCATCCAACTATCCGGCAGCGTCCCTGTGAACGTCGCCGCCGCGATGGTCGACGTCCGGGCCGTCGGTCCGTTCGGCGTGGACGCCATGGCTCTGGAGGTGACGTTGGGGGTCCGCGACATGAAAGCCGACGCCAAGGGCGGCGCGTTCGGCATGAGTCCCGCCGCGACCAGGAAGGTCTTTGACGCCATCGACGCCCTGACGATCGCCCTGAAGCTGCAGGGCCCTCTGGCGGCGCCGGAGGTTCACATCGATCGCAAGCAGACGCTCGCCTCGATCACCGAGCGCCGGCTCCAAGGCCTGCCGGCCGATGTGGACATCGACATCGGCTCCGCCGGCAAGGTCAACGTCGGCAATGTGCTCAACGTCGCCGAAGAGCTCTTGGGCAAGCCCGCCGCCGACGGCAAGGCCGACCCCGACAAGGACGCCGCGTCCAAGGCCGGCAATCTGATTCGCGGCCTGCTGCGTTGAGCCCGCCGCGGCGGCCAACCCGTCCTCGGAGACGTTGTGATTATCCGATCATGGACACGAAGGAATTGTCGTTGATCCTGGACGTGCTCCTGCCGACGCCCCGGGCCTTGACCGACATCGAGGAGGTGTAGGTCGCCTTGACGACGCCGGCGCCCTGCATCTTCCGGCCGGGAGCAATCGTATACGCATAGGGGACGGGCTCGGGAGTCTCGCTGGCGGCGTCCATGCCCATCGGATGCGGGAAATGACGCATCGTCAAGTGGATCTGCCGCCGCTACGTCGCTCGAATCCGCTTCAGCAGCCGGGCGATTGTCTTGTCGCGGAGGGTCGCCTTCAGTTGGCATTCCCACACGGTGTACACGCGCCAGCCGAGTCGGCGCAGGCGCCGCCGCGTGCGACGGTCGCGGGCTTGGTTGCCGGCGATCTTGGCCGTCCAGTAGGCCCGCCGCGTTTTGGGGACGCGGGAGCCCCGCTTGCACGTGTGGCCGTGCCAGAAGCAGCCGTGGACGAACAGGGCGACTTTTCGCGAACGGATCACGATATCCGGGGCGCCCGGTAAGCAGGCGTCGTGCAGCTCGAGTTTGAATCGCGACCCCCTGCCCAAGGCCTCGACGACCGCTCGCTCGGGGGCGGTGTCGCGGCTTTTGACCGCCCGCATGATCTCAGATCGTTTCGACGGTTCGAATACGTCGGCCATGATCGTTCGCCCCACGCGCCAGGGGAGTAAGAATCTGCCGGTCGATCCACTCGATGACCGGAACGCAAACCGCATCGCCGAACCCGAACATCGCCTGGGTGTCGGCCACGTCGATGGGGAAATCGCCCGCCCCCTGCAGCCGGGCGTACTCCCGCGGCGTCATCCATCGCATCCGGGTCCGGTCGCCTTCGATCCCAATCACAATCTGACGGGCGCTGCCGCCTTTGGGGGTCCGCAGGCACCCGGCAAGGCCGTCGAACCGTACCTCCGCCCGCATCACGCCTTTGCGAATCCGGCGGAAGATCGTGCCGATCCACTCGGCGCCGGTCCCCCGAATCGTCGCCACCTTCGCGGCGTGCAGGTCGCTCATCATCGCCAGGTGGCGCTCCACCTGCTCGGTCGGCCACCAGGGCTGGGCGGCGTCGGTATCCACTACATCGGCCAGCGTGGTTTGCAGTTGGGGCAGCGGCTCCAGGCGATAGCGAACCCACCCCGTCGGCAACTCCAGCCCCCGCATCGCCGCCAGCAGCCGCGGCGGGCGAACCTCGCAGGGGCGGGCGTCGTCTGCGCCGAACAGCGTCGCCGCCGACCCGCTCTCGACCCGCTCGGCGTCGATCGCCCCGGCCATCGCCCCGATGATGAACAATCGCGGCCGGCTCTGGGGCGTGAAGCGACTGGCGTCGACGATCATCGCATCGAGGTGGTAGCCCAGTTCGGCCAGTCGCATCGCCGCGATGCGGAAGTCGTCCCCGCCGCGAGAGGTCAGCAGCCCCGGAACGTTCTCGATCATCACCATCGGCGGCTGCCTGCCCAGTTTGGCCAGCCCCGCCAGCACGTCGGCGAAGGCGAAGAACGTCGACGAGTGCTTCCCCCCCAGCCCCTCGTAGCGGCCCGCCGTCGACAGGTCGGTACACGGGAACGACGCCGTCGCCAGCAGCGGCCGTTTCGGGCCAATCCGCCCCAGCACCGCGTCGATATTCCACACATCCTCGAGGTGGTACGCCCCCTCATCGCCAAACGCCGCGGCGTACATTGTCCGCTTCTTCGGGTCGATATCGTTAGCGTACTCGCATCGCCACCGGCCGGCCTTCAGGCCCCGATGCACCAGCCCGATCCCGGCAAAGAACTCCACAAACGTTTTTCTGTATTCGCTCGCATCGGTCATCGCGGACCCACTTTACCCGCCCGCGCCCCACCCCGCAATCTCCCTCCCGGCCCCGCGCCCCACGCGCCGGCCCATTGCCGTCGTAATCCATTTCCGCCGCGTCCGTTACCCGCCAATCGCCTCCCCCCGGTTGGCTTCGTTAAACGCAAGCCGACCCACGCGATGTGCATGGGCCGGCTTCGCGTCTGCCCGGCCTAGATCGGCAGCGTCCAGGCCGGCGGCGTTGAGGCCAGGGCGTCGAATTCGAAGTCGGGATTGGTCTGGCCGAAGTTGTTCTTCAGGATAACGAAGTCATCGATATCCACATAGCCGTCTCCGTTAAGATCGCCATCTTCCCATTGACCGCCCGGGCCGAAGTTGTTCTTCAGAATGACAAAATCATCCAAATTGACGGCGCCGTCCAAATTGATATCGCCGTAGAACGTTCCAAGCAGTTCCACCAGTGTGTCCATATCGTCTGCGTCGACCAAGCCGTCGCCGTCGAGGTCGTATCCCTCTTCGCTATTATCGATCGCCTCGAAGAGCTGGTGGATGTCTTCCAAGCCCTGGGTTCGGTCGCCGTCGATATCTCCGGCAAGGATGTGGAACCGCCAGAAATCATCGATACCATCGTCGTCGGCGTCCTCTTCCAGCGCATTGCCCGCGGCGTCTTCAACCTCGGCCGGATCGAGCCGGAAAACGTAATCGCCCCTGTTGACGTCCGAGAGAATCGTCGTGGCATTCCACCATCGCGCCTCGCGGGTGGGGATATCGTAGATGAAATCCAGTTCGGATATCGACAGCGGCTGCGTCCACCCGGTGGTCTCATCGTAGTAATACAGTTCCAGCGCATCTTTGCTAATCGTCACATCTTCGTTGAACGTGAACACAAACTTCGAGATATTGCTGCGCTGAAGCGCCCCGAGATTAATCACGGGATCGCCATAGACCTCCGGCGCCGTCACGTCGATCTCCAGCGTCTGGGCGCCGCCGGCGTCCGATACATTG